>CAXTNU010000019.1:5425-25267 GCA_964245595.1 uncultured bacterium
CAGCTTGACCCGGCGCAGCCAGATGGGCTTCGACGCGCGCATCGCGTACGACGCGACCCGCAGCCGGCCCGAGCGGATGACCGACGAGCTGGGCAACGTCATCGCGGCCGGCTTCGACGAGCGCGCGCTGCAGATCGGCGCGCTGACCGACGGCGCGGGCGCGACCAGCCGCGACAGCTTCGACCTGCTGGGCCGGGTGATCGCGACGATCTCGCCCGGCGACACCGACGCGCTGCCCAGCATCGCGTTCGGCTACGAGCTGGCGAGCGCGCCGACCGCGCTGAGGACCTCGTACCGCACCGCGTCCGGGTCGGCCGCGACCTTCGACGAGGTGGAGTACTTCGACGGCCGCGGGCAGCGCCTGGCGGGCGTCGTCCCGGGCGAGGGCGACGCCGGGCGGGCGTTCATCGTGCGCAACGCGGTGCGGCGCAACGTGCGCGGGCTCGAGGCGGAACTGTTCGAGCCGTACTACGCCGACGACGCGAGCTATCACGCGCCTCCGGCGGCCACGCCCGCGACGACGGTCGCGTACGACGGCCTGGGCCGGCTGCTCGTGCGCAGCGAACCCGGCGGCGCGATCACCCGCTACGCCTACGGGCCCGGCACCGTCACCATCAGCAACGCGCTGGCGGGCGAAGCGCTCGTGCGCACCAGCGTGCAGCACCTCGACGCGCTGGGCCGCGTCGTCGCGCTCGAGCAGCAGCACGACGGCCGCACCGTCCGCCAGACCTTCACCTACACGCCGCAGAGCCACATCGCGACCTCGACCGACGCGGACGGCGTCACGACCGTGCTGTCGTACGACCTGCTCGGGCGGCTGGTCGCCAACGCCACCCCCGCGACCGGCACGACGCTCTCGATCGCCGACGCGGCGGGCAACGTCGTGCGGCGGCGCAACGCCGCGGGCGAGGAGATCGTCAGCACCTTCGACGGCCTCGGCCGGCTGCTGACCACCGGTCTGGCCGGCGCGCCGGCGCCCGAGGTGACCTATCACTACTTGAACGCCGGCGACCCCGCGCCGCCCGACGGCGAGCGCAACCGGCGCAGCCGCCTGTGGCGGGTCGACGACGCGCTGGGCAGCTGGACCTACAGCTACGACGCGCGCGGGCAGATCGTCGGCCAGACGCGCACGCTGACCGACCGCCCCGGCATCACGTACGCGACCGACTTCGTGCTCGACGACATGGGCCGCCAGCTCCAGACCACCCTGCCCGAGCCGCTGCCCGGCGCCGGGCGGCGCGTCGTCAGCTACACGTACGGCCCGCGCGGCGTACCGCTCGCGGCGCCGGGCTACGTCAAGGCGGCCGAGTACGATCTGCGCGGGCGCTTGACCGCGCTGACCTATCAGAACGGCACGCGCAACACCTGGGCGTACTTGCCCAACAGCCGGCGGCTGAGCAACCTCACCGTCGCGGACCCGGGCGGCCGGCTCCTGCGCGACCAGACCTTCCAGTACGACGGCGCGGCCAACACGACCGGAATCGTCAGCCCCAACCCGCTCGAACGAGCGACGTTCGGTTACGACGACCTGGACCGGCTCACGTCGGCGAGCTACGGCGACGGCACCACGTTCGCGTACGCGTACTCCGACGGCGGCACCGTGCAATCAGCCGGGCCGGACCCCAGCACGTTCGACGCCGCCGGGCGGATGATCGCGGGCGCGTTCGGCGCGCTGGCCTACGACGGGTTCGACCGTCTGACCGGCATCACGCGCCCCGACGCGACGGTCGAGCGCTACGCCTACGATTTTCGCGGCATGCGCGCGTTGCGCGCCGCCGCCGACGGCACGACGTTCCGCTCGGTCGACGCCTCGCTCGAGCTGGTCGACGCGCGGGCGATCGTGTGGGTCACCTTCGGCGGGCGGCGGATCATCGCGTTCGCCGGCCCGCAGGCGTCGTACGTTCACTACGACCAGCTCGGCAACGCCACGCTGTTCACCGATGCGAGCGGCGCCGAGCTGCGCCGGCTGGCCTTCGGCCCGTACGGCTCGCTGCGCCACGACTCGCGCGCGGGCGACGTGCAGCCGCAGTTCGGCCCGGGCACGCTCGACGCGGCCACCGGCTTGGTGTGCATGGGCCGGCGCTACCTCGACCCGGTGCGCGGGCGCTTCGTCTCGCCCGACATGATCGTCGGCGGCGCGTTCAGCCTGGACGGCTGGAACCGCTACGCGTACGCGCGCAACAACCCGCTGCGCTACGTCGACCCGTCGGGCATGATCTCGTGGCAGAACGTGCTCGCGGTGATCGGCATCGTGATCCTGATCGCGGTGCTGTGCGTGGCGGCGTACTTCACCGGCGGCACGACGCTGCTCGCCATTCCGGGCCTGACCGTCACGCTGGGCGGGCTGTTCGTCTCGGCCGCGGTCGGCGTCGCGGCCGGCGCGGTGATCGGCGGCATCGCCGCGGCCCAAGCGGGCGGCGACGTCTGGAAAGGCATTCTGTTCGGCGGGATCGTGGGCGGCATCGCGGGCTTCGCCAGCGGCGCGCTGGGCTTGGCGGTGGCGAGCGGGATGTCGTCGCTGACGTTCCTGGGCAGCGTCGCGATCGGCGCGGTCGAGGGCGCGGTGATCGGGGCCGGAACGGGTGCCGCGGTCGGCTTCGCGGGCGGCAAGGGCAACGCCGAGAGCATCTTCAAGCACATGCTGGCCGGCTTCATCACCGGCGCGGTGGTCGGCGCCGCGCTGGGTGCGGTCTCGGGCCTCATCTCGGGCGAAGGGCCCAACGCCGCGCTCAAGATCGGCACCCTGGACAAGTATACCGGCGCGGCGGGCCCGGTCTCGACCTCGGGCAACATCGCCGCGTTCGGCCAGAACACCGCCGAGCTGGTCGCCGGCGGCAACCCGCTGGGACTGGCCGGCTCGTTCGTCGGCATCGGGCAGTCGGCCGCGATCAACTCGGTCGGCGACGTCTTCAGCGTCAGCGCGAACGGCGCGCTGGTCTCGATCCCGATCGGCTGGGTGCCGCAGTTCCTGCTCGCCAACGGCGGCGTCGTCGCGCTCGAAGGCATCTCGAGCGGGCTGGACGCCAGCGGCACGTACTCCTTTAGCAACCAGCTCGTGCTGGCGCTGAGCCTGGTGCCGTTCGTCGGCATCGCGTTCGGCTACGGCACGGGCACGGACTCGTCGTGGGAAGCGTCGTTCGAATCCTGGCTCGACGACCACTTCAGCCAGTCCTCGGCCAACGCGATCTAAAGACGGGCGATCATACGGCGCTGGCGGGCGAGCTCGCTCCAGGCCGGGTGCGCCATGAGCGCGGCGTGGAGCGGTCCGTGCGGCGGCTCGTTGAGCAGCACCGGCTCGGCCTGCGGCAAGCGTGCGTCGAGCGCGGCCAGCAGCGCCGCCGCCGACGCGGCGTCGCGCGCCCCGGCATCGAGCAGCGCGGTGCGCGCGGTGGTGTGCCGCACGAAGGCGTACGCGGCGGCCGCATCGCTGCCGCCGGATGCGCTCACCGTACCCGACGCATCGGACGCGCGCACGAGGACCGCCTCGACCGGCGAAGCCGCGGCGACGCCGGGCGGCTCGCGCTGCCAGCAGGTGGCGGGATCGCGCGCGATACGCGCAACCTCGGCCGGATCGAATGCGCGCGCGCTCTCCCACGCGACCTGCCCGCCGCCGTCGGCAGCCGCGAACGGATCCCCATCACCGCCCACGGCGCTCAGTGGCGCACGCTTCCAGACGACAAGCTCGCCGACGGTGGCGAACCCACCGCGCTCGTACAGCCGGACGGCGGCGGCGTTGCGCTGCAGCACCTCCAGCTCGAGCATCGACGCGCCGCCCTCGCGCGCTAGCGCCAGCAGGTCGCCCAGGAAGCGCGGCGCGTAGCCGCGCCCGCGCAGCGCCGGCACGACCCCGAACGCACCGGCCCAGGCCCGCTCACCACGAAACCCGAGCAGTGCCATCCCGCCCAGCGCGCCGTCGACCACCCAGCGCGGCGAGCGCGCCAAGTCGATCCCGTTGCGCCCGACGTGCTCGCTGAACCAGTCCGCGTCGACCCCGCTCTCGCCGTACACCTCGCCCCGGAACGAGCCGTTGAAATCGACGACCGAGACCCGGCCGAGCCCACGCTGGAACATTCCGGACGCTTCGGCCTTGGAACGGCCATTCCAGGCCACATCATTGGCGAAGCAACCATAAAGTGACATCCGTAGGGCACATCAACTGGTAGAATGGTTCAATGAGCAGGAGGTCCGGAGAAGACTCGCCGCCCTATGGAAGGGGAGCTCAGATCTGAATTGTTATGCTTGCTTGCTTTATCAAGCGGTAGAGCGGTACTGGAAACTATTGAGCCAAGGGCGCGATTGAAGGTGCTGACGGCCAGCCATTGGAGGTAGCTGGTGGCCTGGCGGGAACAGCGAGACCGGGAAACGGGAAAGGAGGACGTGAATGAGTGTGTTTGATGTAGCTGCGGAAATCTTGAACCAGAAAGGCCCGATGACTGCAATGAAGCTTCAAAAGCTCGCTTACTATGCAGATGCTTGGTCCTGGGCCTGGGATGACCGTGCCCTTTTCAACGAAGAATTCGAAGGCTGGATCGATGGCCCGGTTTGCCGCGCGTTATATTACGCTCATCCTGGCGCATATATCGTGGAACGCGTGGCCGGTAATGCTCAAGCATTAACGGATCGTGCACGACGCATTGTCGCCGCGATCATTGAACGATATGGTGATATGACTGCGGAGCAACTGAGCGACTTGACGCATTCAGAATTGCCTTGGATCGAGGCGCGTGCTGGTCTTCAAGCTAACGAGCGTGGTGCTCGCACAATTCGTGGTGCGACAATGCGCGACTTCTACCGAATGCTTCAAGATAAAGCGCTTGCATTGCCTCAACATACCGTTGTTGCATAGGCAGATTTAACTAGGGAAGCTCTGAAAAACGAGCGATCCGTGGTATAATTGGGTTCGATGAGCGACAAGCAACTGTCATTCTCGAATGCGACCTTCGAGCGGTACGCGAAGACGACGAAGCGAGCGGTATTTTTGGACGAGATGAATCGGATTGTGCCATGGGAGCGACTGGTCAAGCTCGTTGAGCCACACTATCCTAAGGAAGGCGGTGTGGGCCGGCCGCCGATCGGCTTGGAGCTGATGCTGCGGATTCACTTTTTGCAGCAGTGGTTCAATCTGAGCGATCCTGGCGCGGAAGAAGCGCTTTATGACAGCACCGCGATGCGCCGCTTCGTCGGAATTGATTTGGGTCGTGCGCCGGTTCCCGACGAGACGACGATCTGCAAGTTTCGCCATTTGCTCGAGCGCCATCAGCTTGGCAAGAAGCTGTTCGAAGAGGTGAATGGTCATCTGCGTGCGAGCGGTGTGAAAATCGCGGGCGGAACGATCGTTGACGCGACGATCATCGGTGCGCCCAGTTCTACCAAGAATGCGGCCAAGCAGCGCGATCCCGAGATGCGCCAGACCCAAAAGGGCAACCAGTGGTATTTCGGGATGAAGGCGCACGTCGCGATTGATAGCGCGAGCAAGATCGTGCACACGCTCGTGACGACGGCGGCGAACGTGCACGATAAGACGATCTTGAGCGACTTGTTACACGGGAAGGAAACCCGTGTATGGGGTGATTCAGCGTACACCGGAACAGCTGCCGTGATGCGTGAGAAATCGCCTCGTGCGCGTGATTTTACGAACAAGCGGGCGTATCGTAATCGGCCACTGAGCGAGGCGGACAAAGAAACGAATCGCCGCAAGTCGAGTGTCCGCTCGCGAGTCGAGCATATCTTCGGCACGATCAAAGGCATGTTTGGCTTTCGCAAAGTACGTTATCGAGGGCTTGCGAAGAACACCAATCGCCTGCACGTGTTATGCGCCTTAGCGAATCTATGCATACAAAAGAAGCGACTGTTGCGGTTAGCAGGAGTATAGTCTCGGAAGGACGTCCAGAGCGGCTACGCTGAGCCCGATTTTTGGTCACAGCGGCGGTAGCGATGCGCTAAATTGTGCCGCTCATGACGTTCGCGGTGATTCAAATCCCTATCGAATGCGCCGACCCGAATTTTCAGACTTGCCCTAGATCGAAACGAGAGGTGAAGAGCGGCGACGCTCGTCACCTCTCATCTATCTGGCATAGGCTCGTTGCCACATTGCTTCTTTGAACCCGCAGACGTACAGATTCTCCAATCGTTGAAGGCTCTCGTAGCCGCACGTCTCTCTGCTACTCGCACGCCCTTAGCGTCGCTTTCACCATATGGTACGCCGATGTCAATCACGACGAACGCTAGTACAAAGGCGGCGATTGCACCACACACGACATAGATACGCCAAACATGCGAGTCAGCGAGGCCGGCTAAATGGCTGTTGTCCTGACTGATATTCATTTGGGCGGCTCCTTTGGTACACGCGGCGCACGCCCAACAGTAGCGGAGGGAACGCTTTGAACCTCAGCCATCGTTATTACGATACCGTGTTCGGAAGTCCGTGGGGCACCATAGAAGTCGAGCCCCTTGTTTTCGCTGAACGCTGCTTCCCATTTCGTGCGAACGCGACCCAGACTGTCATGTGATCTTAGCGTTACGTGGAAATGCCCATCTACCGGAATCGAACCGAGGCTGATACTTGTATACTTTCCCCCCTCGCCGACCGCGACGCCGGATGCTGCAACGGCGCTAGGGAGAAACGCAACTGAGATATCAGGAGCAATAATCGGCACGCGCCCCAAGTTATAGAAATCGAAATGGCGCGGCTCTGAAAATCGCTTTTCGTCAAAAGGTGGGCGATCAGTCAATTCCATATTTGGCAACAGCCACATTGTCAAATTTGCCACATGCCCTTTATCAAAGCAAGGCCGTTCAGCGATGGCTCGGCGCGTTTCAAGCGCGTATGTATCGGTTGTTGTCATCAGGGTTCGCCCCGCGTCGCGCGCTGCTTTCACTGCAGCCACGAATGCGCACGCCGTGACAATGGTAAGGACGTACGTTGCCACGGTAAGCGAGCACACCGGCTCGCCGTAAACGCATTTATAGAAGTTAGAATTCTGGACTTGGACCCAATAGAAGACCCCAGGAATAAATAATGTTACGCACAAAACGCACACCAGCGTTATAACCAGCTTTGTCGACGGCATGGTTATATGAGAACAAAACCCTTGGCTGTCAGTAGAATCGGAGCTGCTGCAGCGTTCGCATTGACGTGGTCGTACAATTCTCTTGCATCTGATAAGGCGAGCTGTCTCGTAAGTTCGTGCTCCGGATCCGGATGTCTAAACACCAGATTTTTCTCCGTGTCAAAGCCGAGGTAGAGATACGACAGTCCGGTAACGGCCTTCCCGACTTCGCCAAATAACGGGTCGGGCAAGTCTTCGCCACATTGGGGTCCTGCGGTCATACCAGACTCGGGGCAGCGAAGGTTCGGAATACAGATAACTCACCCATTAAGGAAAGATTCGTGCCATGGACTCTCGATTACCTCGTCGCATCTCAAAAATGGACAAGGCACTATCGGCGGTCGGGCCTACTGCCGCCCAGCCCCACGACGAACGCCGCCACGCGCTCGACCACCGCGCCGGGCGCGTCGCGGTGCGGGCTGTGGCCCGCACCCGGCACCAGGAGCGTCTCGCTGGCCGGGGCGCGGGCGGCGATCGCGTCGAGCTGGGCGGTGGTGCCGTACTCGTCGGCCTCGCCTTGGATCAGGAGCACCGGGCAGCGCACCCCGTCGGCCGCGGCCTCGATGTTCCAGGCCCGGAAGTGCGGGTCGAGCCAGATGTCGTTCCAGCCGGAGAACGTCGCGTCGACGTCGTCGTGGTAGCGCGCCAGGCGCGCGCGCAGGCCGTTCGCGTACGCGTCGCGCGCGGCGGCGATGCTGCGCACCGACACGTCCTCGACGAAGACGTGCGGCGCTTCGAGGATCAGCCCGCGCGGGTCGTGCGCCGGCTCGCCGGCGTAGAGCAGCGCGATCGAGGCCCCGTCGCTGTGGCCGAACAGGATCGGCCGCTCGATTCCCAGCGCGGCGAGCAGCACGGGCAGCACTATCCGCGCCTCGTGGTGCATGTAGTCCGGTTCGCGCTTCTCGGCGAATGGCTCCGAGCGCCCGTAGCCGTAGCGCGAGTACGCCAGCACGTCGCACCCGGTGCGCTCGGCCAGCCGCGCCGGGAGATCGCGCCAGAGCTCCAGCGAGCCGAGGCCTTCGTGCAGCAGCACCAGCGCCGGCCGGCCCGCGTCCGAGCCCGGCCACCGCGCCGTTTCGAGCCGCTTGCCGTCGACCACGACGTCGCGCCGCGCGCCCGCTTCGCCGCGCTGCGAGTCCTCGCGCCTCACTCCGCCGCGGCGGCCTCGCGGGCGCCGCTCGCGGCTGCGGCGGTCATACCGTCATCCACACGGTCTTCTGCTCGGTGTAGGTGTCGATCGCGGCGTGGCCGTGCTCGCGCCCCAGACCCGACTGCTTGTAGCCGCCGAACGGCAATGCGGGGTCGATCTGGTTGTGGTTGTTGACCCACACCGTACCGGCCTTGATCCGCTTCACGAGGCGATGCGTCGCGGACAGGTCGTTCGACCACACGCTGGCGGCCAAGCCGTAGGGCGTGTCGTTGGCGAGCGCCGCGGCTTCGTCGACGTCGTCGAACGGCAGCACCACCGCGACCGGCCCGAAGATCTCTTCCTGCACGACCGTGCTGTCCGCCGCGGCCCCGGTGAGCACCGTCGGCTGCATGAAGTAGCCGTCCGTGCCGACGCGCTGCCCGCCCACCACCGCCGTCGCACCGGCGGCTAGACCGGCCGCCACGTAGCCGCTGACGCGGTCGAACTGGCGCTGCGAGACCAGCGGCCCGACGATCGTGGTCGGGTCGAGACCAGGTCCGATCTTCATCTTCTGTGCGACGCCCGCCATCTTCTCGACCACCTGGTCGACGATCGAGCGGTGCGCGATGATGCGCGAGCCGGCCGTGCAGACTTGGCCGCTGTTGAAGAAGATCGCCTGCGCCGCGCCGACGCCGACCTTGTCGACCGGCGCGTCCTTGAGGATCACCACCGGCGACTTGCCGCCCAGCTCCAGCGTGACGCGGGTCAGGTTGTCCAGCGCGGCCTTGCCGACCAGCTTGCCGACTTCGGTGGAGCCGGTGAAGGTGAGCTTGTCGATGCCCGAGTGCGCCGCCAGCGCCGCGCCCGCCGTCGCGCCGTCGCCCGTGACGACGTTGACCACGCCCGCCGCGAAGCCGGCTTCGAGCGCCAGCTCGCCGAGCAACAGCGCGGTCAGCGGCGTCTCCTCGGCCGGCTTGAGCACCACCGTGCAGCCGGCGGCGAGCGCGGGCGCGATCTTCCACACCGCCATCAGGAGCGGGAAATTCCAGGGCACGATCGCGCCGACCACGCCGACCGGCTCGCGCACGGTGTAGGCGACGTACTCGGCGTTGCGCGGCGGCGGCGACGTGGGCTGCACGCTGACGCCTTCGATCTTGGTCGCCCAGCCGGCGGTGTAGCGCAGGTACTCGATCGCGGCGTTGACGTCCACGATGCGCGCCATCCCAACCGCCTTGCCGTTGTCGAGCGACTCGAGCTGGGCGAAGGTCTCAGCCTCGCGCTCGACCAGCGTCGCGAGGGTCAGCAGCAGCCGCTGGCGCACCGCGGGCGCGAGCCCGGCGTACTTTGGAAGCGCCGCCCGGGCCGCCGCGACGGCGGCGTCGATGTCGGCCTTGTCGCCGGCCGGCACGTCGACGATCGCCGCGCCCGTCGCCGGGTCGAGCGTCTCGAACGTCTTACCAGAAGCGGCCGCGACCCGCTCGCCCCCGATCACCATCCGCATCGGGCGGTCGAGGAAGGCACGGGTGGGGTCGGCGAGCGTGTAGCGGTCGGAAACGGCGGTCATGGTGTGATCCTCACGGAGACTACGCGGTCCCAAGGGTAGACCGCGGCACGTATCCTGCATTATATTGCGGCCAAGGACTTTGGCAAGCGCGATACTGCACAAACCCGACGAGGACGGTTTCCTGCGCCTGCTCGGCGAGCGGGTGCGGGAGCTGCGCGCCCGGCGCGGCATGACGCGCAAGCTCCTGGCCAAGGACTCCGGCGTCTCGGAGCGCTACCTGGCCCAGCTCGAAGGCGGCCAGGGCAACGTCTCGATCGTGCTGCTGCGCAAGCTCGCCGCCGCGCTCGGCGTGCCGCTCGAACGGCTGGTCGCCGACGGCCCCGAGGATCCGCCCGATCTCGTCCACGCGGTCGAGTTGCTGCGCGGCCTGCACCCTGACCAGCTCGCCCAGGCGCGCGAGACGCTGGCCCGCGGCTTCAGCGCGGCCGACCCCGAGGCGCGCCGCGGCCGCATCGCCCTGATCGGTCTGCGCGGCGCGGGCAAGACGACGCTGGGGACGCTGCTCGCGGAGCGGCTCGGCGTGCCGTTCATCGAGCTCGACCGCGAGATCGAGCGCGAGAGCGGCGTCTCGCTGGCGACGATCTTCGATTTCTACGGCCAGGCCGGCTTCCGCCGTCTGGAACGGACCTGCTTGGACCGGGTGATCGCCGAGCACCCGCGCTTCGTGCTGGCGACCGGCGGCGGCCTGGTCTCCGAGCCCGCAACCTTCGAGCGCCTGCTCGCAGCCTGCTACACCGTCTGGCTCCACGCCTCGCCCGGCGAGCACATGGAACGGGTCGTGGCCCAGGGCGACATGCGCCCGATGGCCGGCAACCGCGAGTCGATGGCCGACCTGCAGCGCATCCTGGCCGGCCGCACCGCCCTCTACCAGCGTGCCGACACCGACGTTCAAACCGGCAGCCGCAGCGTCGCGGACAGCCTGGCGGCGCTGTTCGCCACGGTCACCGCAGCCGCGGCGTGACAGGCGGTGCCCCGGAACGTCGTGCAGAGCTGCTCTAGCTGGATGCATAGCCAGCGCATGCGATCCATATGCTTATGCTATACTAGCGGCATGGCAAAAATATCCATGCTGATTGCCGACGAACTTCTGGCTGAGATCGATGCTCAGGCTGGCGGCAACCGGACGGCTTTCATGCTCGCGGCATCGCTCGAACGCGCGCGAACCGCTAGACGCGAGCAACTGGACCGCGAGATAGCGGAAAGCCTGGATGCGGACGTGGATGCCGATATGTCGGTGTACCGCGACTGGGAAGTGACCATGGCGGACGGCCTTGACTGAGCGCCCGGCGGTAGCCCGCGGTGAGGTCTGGTTCGTCACCCTGGACCCATCCGTTGGATCGGAGCAAGCCCAAACCCGTCCCTGCGTGGTGGTCCAGCGTGATGCCGCGAACCAGCGCGCTCGAACGACGGTCGTGGTGCCACTGACGGACGCCATCAGGCAGCGCCTCAGCATCGTAAAGCCGCTGGTGCGCGCTGGGGACGGCGGTTTGACGAAGGATAGCGTTGCGCTGTGTCACCAGGTCCGCGCGGTCGACCGTCTGCGCCTCGTCCGCAAAACCGGGTCGATCGAGAAAGCGACCCTGGACGCGGTCAGTCGCGGCCTCGCGGAGATCCTCGACCTCTCGCGCGACTGACCCGCACGCCAGCCACCGGCAAACATGGCGCCGCCGCGCTTGGTTTCAGAGCGATTCCGGACTCGCCTTGAGCTTGTTGATCGTGCCGCGGCAGCCGGGGACGTTGCACGTGCAGCGCTTGCGGTCGGAGTGCATGGTCGAGACGTAGTCCACCGTGATCTCTTCGCCCGGCGCGATGTCGCGCAGCGCCAGCACGAGCAGCTTACGCCCGAACGTCTGCATGAAGCCGTTGGGGCGGCACGAGTGGTTGATGTAGTGCGTGCCGTTGCCGCCGCGGCTGCCGTCGATGCTCCAGCGCTGGTCCAGCCCGCTGATGCGCAGCACGCGGCGGCGCCCGCGCCGCTCGGCCTCCGCGTTGGTGATCCGCTCGCCCGTGTACTCCGCGATCTTCCTGCGCCGCACGAACGCAACGGTCGCGAAACATCCCCGGCCGTGGATGCGCGATTTGCGGACGGTGAGGCCAGGGGCGAGATTGGTCTTCATCGCTCGGGACGGTTAGGCTGCCACCCCCCGGCACTCCTCGCCCGCCGCTAGAACCGACCGATCTCCGCTGCGCTCGGCACGGCAGCGCTGCGCCGCCAACGCAAGTATCGGATCGTGGGCGGCACCGGCAGGAGGGCGACCAGCACGAACGTCGTCATCTTCGCCCAGACGAAGACGTTGTGCTCGTAGTAGGACCAGCCTTTGGCCGCGAAAATCGCTCGGGTGAATCCGACCACGACGATCAGTCCGGCAATCACGCCGTACCAGAGATCGATCCGCGCCGCGCGTTCGACGTCCGTCCGGTCCAAAGCCGGACGGACCAGCACGAGCTCGGCCGCGAGCACGCCGAAGAGCATGAAGATCAACAGGTGATGGCCGATCGCCAAACCGAGGTCGAACATATGAGCCTGCTTCGCGGGATTGTGGGACGAAGATCGAGCGTCGTTCACTCCGCGGCGGGGCGCGGCTTGAGCGGGCGCCCACGCTTCTTCTTCGCCGGCGCGGGAGCCGGCGGCGGCGCGACGACCGCGAGCCGCGGTTCGGCCGGGCCGATCAGCTCGGGCGTCTGGGCGTGCGCCCGCGCCGCCCGCAGGAAACGAAACGTCCACTCTTCGGCGAACTTGCGCGACTCCACGAAGACGATCGGCACCGTCGAGTAGCGCACCGCCAGGCGCGCGACGAGATCGGCCATGAAGCCGGCACGGCTGTACTCGTGGCGCAGCAGCGCCGAGTACGTGCCTTCGACGACGACCGCCGCAGCCGGCAACACCGCCAGTTCGGCCATCGCGAAATTGAGCGAGCCGTCGTTCAGGCTCTTGGTGAAATCCTCGAGCGTCTTGCGCTCCACGACCGCGACGACCCGCTCGCCGATCTGCGCGGCGTAGTCGCCGGCCGGCAAGGCTCGCCGTGCGACCGCGACGCCGTGCGCCGCGAAGCGGTAGCCGTAGCGCTCGCGGGTGTCGACCACGATCGACTCCATCCGCTCCGCGCGGGCCGACGGCACCCGCGCGCCGGGCCGTGCCGCCGCCGCCGCCTTCGGCGTCTGCCACAAGATCATCGAGCGCCCGCGAAAACTGGTGAACACGAACTGCGAGCGCCGGTTGACGCCGCGCACCAGCACAAGGTCGATCGCCGGCCCGCGCCGCACGCACGACGCGACCGGCACCCGCTCGACGACGTCGAGCGCCCCCAGGTCCGGCGGGTCGGCCTGGTGGCAGTAGACTCGCGCCGCGCGCGGCCAGGCGTCTTTCGCCTTGAGCCACAGCCCGTCATCGAGCGGCAGGTACAGCAGGTACGGCAGCCGGCTTTCCCGGTCGGGATTGCGCGCGACGACGAACTCGCCCATCGCACCGCTCTGCGACGGCGCCAAACGCGGCTCCCGCAGCGCGTCGTCAGCAGGTGCACGTGCCGCCTGCGCCGTGCGGCAGCTCGCCCGCTCAGGGAACAGTTGGCATCATTTTGCTTGCGCCAAACACAATCATGCATTATGATGCCAATGATATACCTGGCACAAATCGCGTGTCGTCGTTCTCAGCCCGGGTCACGTTCTGAGTGAGTCATTGAGACGACGGTCTGCAAGGGGATGCAAAGTCGTCCATCCAGCCAGCCTTTGGTGTGCCGTGCTATCCCGCCATCTAGAAACCAAATGAACTGGAGTCCGACCTCATCGACGTAGACGGGACCGCCGGGTTCGGGTTGGACCTTTTCGCCGAACGGGTCGCCTTCGCGAACCGTAGCATTTCGTCGGAGGATTACCCAAGCGCCCTTGAACGGGCGCGCATCTTCATGCTGCACGCTTACCATCCTACTTCACGGCGTTTTGAGGTCAGTCTCGCCGGACGAGCGCGAGGGCGGAAGCGTCCCAGGGTGCTATGATACCGGCATGGCGCAGGCAGGACCCGAGAGGACTCCGACCCCGTTCGAGTCGTTCGTGCGGCGGATCGCGGCCGTACCGAAGGCCGATGTGGACGCTCTAGAAGCCGCCGAGCGCACCGAAGCTGGGCGAACCCGCGACGTGTGTGAGACGCCTGCGGACGGGCGCGACGCGCTCGATCCCGAGAGCGGCCTTCCCCTAAACCCGAAGGGGCAGGCCCAGCGGGCCGCGCGACCGCCTAGGTAGGATCGGTACCTGTGCCTTCGCCGAACGCAAGGTAGCCCGGCTCGACCCCGAGGGCCGACGCGATCCGCACGCCATCGGCGAGCCGGGCGTCGCTGGTGCGGCCGGATTCGAGTTGACGGATCGCGGCTTCAGTCAGACCGACGCGCCGCGCCAAGACCGTCTTAGGGAGCCCCTTCGCTTCGCGCAGGCGTCGCAGGCGCCCGCCGAACGTCTCGGTCATCGCGCCGACTCCATGATGCCCAGCCGTCGCTCGTGGTCGTCTAGCCGTCCAAGGATGACGCGAAGGACGCCCTGGTCTTCCGCACTACCCTCGGTGCCGTGGGCGAGATATTCCGGCGTGACCCCGAGCATCTTCGCGAGTCGCAGGCCCACGACAAGGCTTGCGCCCTTGGTCTGCCCCGATTCCATTTGCCGGATCGCACCCTCGGTAATTCCGGCGGCGAACGCTACGTCCAGCACGCGCAGCGCACGGGCCGTCCGAAGCCGCTTCAATCGCTCCCCGAACGTCTCGGTCGCCGGCACTAGCTTGCCTCGTCGTGGTCGAATGGGCCGTATCCGAACGAGCGGTGCTCGCGGGCCGCGCGCGGATCGGTGAACGCCTCGGACCAGGCGGCCGCGTCGTGCGGCCAGAACCCCTCGGCGGCCCATTGGCGGGCCGTCCAGGGCGTGAAGCGACCTGGAGCGGCACCGAGCCACGCCCGGGCATCGGCTTCGCTGAAGCCCCTGTCCGCCCACGCCGCGAGGGTATCGCAGTCCACGGATGCCATGATCCCAGGATTCTCGCAACACGGAAGGATTCCCGTGTCCACGAACCCTGGGACGCATGAATTCTAAGAAGCCGGTGGAGAAACGGTCGGTCTCGTACCGGCTGCCGGTGGACCTGGTACGGGCCGTTAACGACGCCGCCCAGGCGGACGGTCGCGAAAAGGACGCGGGCCGGGTCTTCAACCCCTCAGCGGTCGTCGAGCGCATCTTACGGGCGCACTTTGACGGGCAACGGAAAGTAGAGCGTGGGAACAGGTAACGCCACCAGCCGCAGGCTAGCCGCCAAAAAGTTGCAGGAGTTTGTAAAGAAATCATCCAACGGAAGGCACACACGGCTTGAAGAGTAATAGATGTGCCCGATTTGGGAGCCGTGCATTCTAACCTAACCGGCTCTCGCCTGTCAAGCAATTTCCTCAAATTTGGCTTGACGCAGCTACCCGGAATGATGTATTATGTTAGCACAATCCCCCCTCAAGCTTCGGCGAGAGGGCGCAGACCGCCGAAAGGCGGTCTTGCCTTTTCCAGGTGACTGTCATACGCACTAATGTATATGTAGACGGCTTCAATCTCTACTATGGTGCAGTGAAGCGAACGCAGTATAAATGGCTGGATTTGCATGCGCTCTGTACGCGGATTCTTCCGTCTTCCGTAACGATAAATCGGATTCGTTATTTCACCGCTGAAGCAGCGGGCGATCCATCGGATCCCAACAAAGTACAACGGCAGCGTTTTTATTTCAGGGCACTGAAGACAATTCCCAATCTTACAATACATCTCGGCCGCTTCTTAGAAAGCCGGCCACGCATGCGTCTTGCAAATCCGCCAGTCGGTGGGCCCAGGACCGCTGAGGTGATTAAGAGCGAAGAAAAAGGCTCCGATGTGAACCTCGCGTCGTGGCTGCTCTTGGATGGCTTTCGCCAAGAATATGAGCAAGCCGTAGTAATCTCGAACGATTCTGACCTCGCCGAACCACTACGTCTCGTACGGCACGAGTTACAGCTTACAGTTGTCGTTCTCAATCCTCATACACAAGCTACCTGCGAAAGGGACTACGCTGCTTGCAGGCATTATCCCGGAACGCGCTTGAAGCAACCCCATCCTAGTAGGGAGCTAAGCAAGGTTGCAAAACTAATGCGCGAGATTGGCTCGGACGGTCCAACCAGTGACGTTGCCCTTTGCCAGTTTCCCAATGAGCTAACCGATGCTCAAGGGGTATTTAGGAAGCCGAACGATTGGTAAATCAGTAGACACTTAATTAATTCGGCGCTTTGCATGGGCGGTTTTGGGTCCGGCTGTGACGGCTGATCAGCCCCGGCTTCAGCCTCCACAACGGGTGCGACGTGGTGAGCGTGGCGTAGGTTAGTCGCCGCCCGTCCGCACCCTTCAGCCCGCCCACGAACCGCGCACCGTCCTTCAGCGCCCGCACGTTGAAGCGGTACGCCTGCTCGTCAATATAGCGGTCCAGGTGGAACGGTCGCGCACAGATATACGTGCCGGTCAGCGCCCGCTTCAAGCAGCTCCAGAAGTTCTCGATATTATTCGTGTGGACGCGGCCTTCCGCGTACGCGATGGCATGATTGATAACGCGGTGGACGTAGGTCTCGCTCAAGTCATTGTAGGCAGGGTAAGCGTCCGTGTAGACCGTTGCGCCGCGCGATACGTGCTGGGCGATCTGCGGCAGCAGCGTGGCCTTTTTATTATTAGGAACGACGAACGCGCGCACGCGCCCACCGCGCTCGACCATCCCGAAGACCGTCGTCTTTCCAGCGTGGACAACGCTCTTGCGGTGCATCTTCTGGCGGCCGACGTTCCCGCGCCGCACCCGTCCGCCGACGTACGACTCGTCCGCTTCGACCTCGCCGGTCAACGGCTCGCCGGCATCCGCTTTCAGCGCCAGGCGGAGCCGATGGAGCATGAACCAGGCCGTCTTCTGCGTGACGCCGATCCCGCGCCCTAGCTCGTGCGACGAGACGCCGTTACGGTTGTTCGTCAGCAGCCACATGGCGGGCAGCCACTTGTCGAAGCCGATGGGGCTGTCCTCGAACACCGTGCCGACCTTGGGAGTTAACTTCTTGTTTCTCTGGCGGCAGCGCCAGACGTTCCGGTTCGTGATCTTCGCCACGTCGGCCGAGCCGCAGCCCTGGCGCGGGCAGGCGACCCCGTTGGGGAACCGCTGCGCTACGAAGTAGTCGTGGGCGACCTGCTTGTCAGCGAACCGGGTGACGGCTTCTAGAAGGGTGCTCGGATCGCGCGGCGATTCCATGCTCTAAGGCTACCAAGCGCCTGTGCCACCATCCCGGCACAGTTTGCGCCAGGTATATCATCGGCATTATGATGCATGTCCATGGCCACGACGCTCGCTCCGGCCGAGGCCGGCCCCGTTCTGTTCGAGACCGCGCCCGAGCGGTATCGCCACTGGCGCCTGAGCGTCGAGGGCCGGGTCGCGACCCTGACCCTGGACATCGACGAGGACGCCGGCATCCGGCCCGGCTACAAGCTCAAGCTGAACTCCTACGACCTCGGGGTCGACATCGAGCTGCACGACGCGCTGCAGCGCATCCGCTTCGAGCACCCGGCGGTCGCCAGCGTGGTCATCACCAGCGGCAAGGAGCGCACGTTCTGCGCCGGGGCGAACATCTACATGCTCGGCACGTCCTCGCACGCCTGGAAAGTGAACTTCTGCAAGTTCACCAACGAGACGCGCAACGGCATGGAAGACTCCAGCCGCCACGACGGGCTGCGCTTCGTCGCGGCGGTGAACGGCTCGTGCGCGGGCGGCGGCTACGAGGTCGCGCTGGCCTGCGACGAGATCCTGATGGTCGACGACCGCTCGACCACGGTCAGCCTGCCCGAGGTGCCGCTGCTGGGCGTGCTGCCCGGCACCGGCGGCCTCACCCGCCTGGTCGACAAGCGCGGCGTGCGGCGCGACCTCGCCGACGTGTTCTGCACCAACGCCGACGGCGTGCGCGCCGAGCGCGCCAAGCAGTGGAACTTGATCGACGGCTTCGCCAGCCCGTCGGAATTCGCGGCGCTGGTCGCGCGGCGCGCCGCCGCGCTGGCCGCGGAATCGCCGCGCGACGCGAGCGCGCAGGGGATCGCGCTGCGCCCGCTGGAGCGCACGATCGACGAGCGCGGCTACCACTACCGCCACGTCGACGTGATATTCGACCGCGCGGCGCGCAACGCGACGCTGACCGTGCGCGCGCCGCAGGGCGCGCAGCCCGAGGAGATCGACGACATCGTCGCGCTGGGCGACGCCTGGTGGCCGCTGGCGATGGCGCGCGAGCTCGACGACGCGCTGCTGCTGCTGCGCACCAACGAGCTCGAGCTGGGTTTGCTCATCCTCGAGACGGAGGGCGAGGCCGACGCGGTGCTCGCCGCCGACGCCCAGCTGCTCGCCCTGCGCGAGCACTGGCTGGTGCGCGAGACGATCGGCCTGCTGCGCCGCACCTTCGCCCGGCTCGACGTGAGCGCGCGCAGCTTGTACGCCGTGGCAGATCAGGGATCGTGCTTCGCGGGCCTGCTCGCCGAGCTGGCGCTGGCCGCGGACCGCACGTATATGCTGGCGCTGCCCGACGACGAACCGGCCGTGCCCGGCGAGGCCGAGGCGCCGCAGATCGTGCTCGACGAGCTCAACGACGGCCTGCTGCCGATGGTGAACGGCCGCAGCCGCCTGGCGACGCGCTTCAGCGGGGATGCCGCCGCGCTCGCGTGCGTGCAGGCCGATCTCGGCCGGCGCTACGCCGCGAACGACGCGCTCGACGCCGGCCTGATCACCGTCGCGCCGGACGACCTCGACTGGGAAGACGAGATTCGGCTGGCGTTCGAGGAGCGCGCCGCGCTCTCGCCCGACGCGCTGACCGCGCTGGAAGCCAGCCTGCGCTTCCCCGGCCCCGAGACGCTCGAGACGAAGATCTTCGGCCGCCTCTCGGCCTGGCAGAACTGGGTCTTCTACCGCCCCAACTCCACCGGCGAGCGCGGCGCGCTCAAACTGTTCGGCACCGGTTCCAAACCGCACTTCGACCGCGAGCGAGTTTAAGCATCATGTCGACCATCGACTATTCCGAGCGCATCCCCAACAACGTCGACCTCGGGTCGAACCGCACCCTGCAGCGCGCGCTCGAGCAGTGGCAGCCCGCGTTCCTGAACTGGTGGCGGGACATGGGGCCGACCGATTTCCAGGCCGCCGACGTCTACCTGCGCACCGCGATCTCGGTCGATCCGAAGGGCTGGGCCAACTACGGCCACGTCAAGATGCCCGACTACCGCTGGGGCATCTTCCTCGCCGATGCCGAAGCGGATCGCCGCGTCGGCTTCGGCGACGACATGGGCAAACCGGCCTGGCAGCAGGTGCCGGGCGAGTACCGCAGCGCGCTGCGCCGCCTGATCGTCACCCAGGGCGACACCGAGCCCGCCTCGGTCGAGCAGCAGCGATTGCTCGGCCACACCGCCCCCTCGCTCTACGACCTGCGCAACCTGTTCCAGGTCAACGTCGAGGAAGGCCGCCACCTGTGGGCGATGGTGTACCTGCTGCACGCCTACTTCGGGCGCGACGGCCGCGAGGAAGCCGAAGAGCTGCTGGCGCGCCACTCCGGCGACACCGACAACCCGCGCATCCTGAGCACGTTCAACGAGCCGATCACCGACTGGCTGTCGTTCTTCATGTTCACCTTCTTCACCGACCGCGACGGCAAGTTCCAGCTCAAGTCGTTCGCGGAGTCGAGCTTCGACCCGTTCGCGCGCACCTGCCGCTTCATGCTGACCGAAGAGGCGCACCACATGTTCGTGGGCGACACCGGGATCGCGCGGGTCGTGAAGCGCACGCTCGAAGTCATCGCCCAGCTCGGCACGGACGACCCGGACGCCATCCGGCGCGCCGGCGCGGTCGATCTGCCCACGCTGCAGCGCTACCTCAACTTCTGGTTCAGCTCGTCGCTGGACTTGTTCGGCGCGGACGCGTCCTCGAACGCCGCGCAGTACTTCGCCAACGGCATCAAGGGCCGTCCCGACGAGCGCAAGTACGCCGACCACCTCGAGCT
>CAXTNU010000020.1:0-25195 GCA_964245595.1 uncultured bacterium
CCGCGGCCCTGGCCGACCGGGTGGTGGGCGCGACGCGCGACGGCGCGGTCGTCGTCGCGACCTGGGACGTCGCGACCCCGCTGGCCTACCGCGCCTACGTCGAGCACGGCCTGGGACGCCGCATCGTCGTCTGCTCGCTGCCGGGCGATTTCGGCTATCTGTTCTCACGCTGGCTGCGCGGGCGCCAGGTGGCGGTGGTCGGCGACGCGCCGCCGCTCGTGCCCGGCCTGCGCAGCCGGCTGCTCTCGCAAGGCGACCCGCCCGTGTACGAGATGCTCGCACCATGACCGCGGCCGCGCCGTGAACCAGGCCGCGCCGTGAACGCGCTCATCGTGGGATTGCTCGGCGCGATCGTCGCGCTGCTGGTGGCGCACGGGCGGGTCACGCCGTACGACAACTACGTGCTGTTCGCCGACGCGCTGCGGCACGGGCAGCTCTATCTGCGCGAGTGGCCCGGGCTGTCGATCGACGCGGTGCTGTTCGAGGGCAAGCGCTACATCGTCAACGACCCGCTGCCGGGCGTCCTGATCCTGCCGCTGGTCGCGCTGGTCGGCACGCGCGCCAACGAGACGCTGCTGGCGTGCCTGCTGTGCGGCGCCGCGCTGGGCGCGGCCTGGGAGCTGCTCGCGCGCCTGGGGGTGAACGAGCGCGTCTCGGTCTGGCTGACGGTGTTCTTCCTGCTCGGCACCGACTTGCTGTGGTGCTCGATGCTGGGCGACGTGTGGTTCGTCGCGCAGACGTCGTGCGTCGCGTTCGTGCTCCTGGCGCTGGTGGAGCTGGCCGGCAAGCGGCGCGGCTGGCTGGTCGCAGTCTGGTTCGCGCTCGCGGTCGGCTCGCGCTTCACGGTGGTGATGGCGCTGCCGGTCGTGCTGTGGTGGGTCCGGGACGGTTTTCTCGCGCGCGAGCGGCGCCCGCGCGAGCTGCTGGCCGCGCTGGCCGCGCTGGTGCCGTTCGCCCTGCTGTGGGTGGGCTACAACGAGGCCCGCTGGCACCTGCCCTGGGACGCCGGGCACACGATCTTCTACCACCAGGACCCCTACATGGGCTCCGCGACCGGCTCGCCGTTCGGCCTGGCCAACGTGCCGGTGCAGCTGTGGTCGTTCTTCCTTCAGCCGCCGCAGTTCGGGCCCGAGTATCCCTACGCGGTGCCGCTCGCGGTCGGCACGGCATTGTGGTTCACCAGCCCCGCCCTCGGGCTGGCGTTTTTGGCCCGCGAGCCGCGCCGGCTGGTCGTCTCGCTCTGGCTGGCGGTGCTGCTGGTGGCCGGCCCGTCGCTGCTGTACTACGCCAACGGCGGCTCGCAGTTCGGGATGCGCCACGCGCTCGATTTCGAGCCCTTCGTGCTGGTCCTGATGGGCCTGGCGGCGCGCCGGGGGCTGCCCGCGCTGGGCCGCGCGCTGATCGTCTGGAGCGCCGCGGCCGGCGCCTGGGGCTGCTGGTACTGGAACGTTTTCGTCCGGCCGGGCCAACTGTGAGTTACGGTCCGGGCGCTTCCTGGGTACACCTCAGTGCAACCGATGGGGAGAACGCAATGGAAGAACGCAACGTAACGGTCGACCGCGACAGCGGCGGGTCGCTGGCGACCTTCAGCCTGGTCGCGGTGATCGTGGTCGTCGCTTTGATCGCGCTCTTCGTGTGGCAGCCGTGGAACACCACCGCGGCGCGCAGCACGAGCACGGACACGACCCAGTCCGGCACGACCACGGGCGGCAACGCGGGCACGTCGTCGAACGCATCCGGCGGCACGACGTCCGGCGCGGCCAATTCCGGTGGAGGGACGCACTGATGGAACGCAGCGGCAGAGACAAAGTCGAGACGATCAAAGGCGACACGCACGACGCGCTCGACGAAGCCAAAGAGCGCACGAAGTCCGGCGCGGAGCAGGCGAAGCGCGCCGTCGAGGGCGACGGTACGCCGCTCGGCGAACGCATCGAGGACGGGATCTGAGCGCGGTTCGCCGGCACTGAGCACCGAGTCGCCGGACCGGCTGGCCGAATACGCGCGCAAGCGCGATTTCCAGGCCACGCCGGAACCCAAAGGCGAACAGCGGAGCGCTTCCAAGCGGCTCCGCTTCGTCGTGCAAGAGCACCGCGCGACGCGGCTGCACTGGGATTTCCGGCTCGAAGCCGACGGCGTGATGCCGTCCTGGGCGGTCGCCAAAGGGCCGACGCTCGTGCCGCTCGAGAAGCGGCTGGCGATGAAGACCGAGGACCACCCGCTCGACTACCGGACGTTCGAGGGCGTGATCCCCGCGGGCAACTACGGCGCGGGCGAGGTGATCGTCTGGGACGACGGCACCTACGCGCTGGCCGAGGGCGACGACCCCGCGGCCGAGATCGCCCGGGGCAAGCTCAAGTTCGTGCTGGCCGGCAAGAAGCTGCGCGGTCTGTTCACGCTGGTCAAGATCAAGCCGCGCGAAGGCGAGCACGGCGAGCCGTGGCTGCTGTTCAAGGACCACGACGAGTACGAGGACGCCGCCTGGAAAGTCGAGGAGCACGCCGAGAGCGTCAAGAGCGGCAAGACGCTCGCGCAGCTTCAAGCCGCGCGCAAGGACGCGCCGATCTGGAAGAGCAACCGCGCCGCGTCGGCCGACGGCACCGCCGTCAAGCGCGCCGCGCGCGCGAAAGCGGCCAAAGCCGACCCGCTCCCGCGCGAGGTCAAGCCGATGCTCACCACGCTGGTCGAAGCGCCCTTCGACGACCCGCGCTGGCTGTTCGAGGTGAAGTGGGACGGGTACCGCGCGATCGCGACGATCGAGCACGACGGCGTGACGCTGACCTCGCGCAAGGGCAACGACATGCTGCCGCAGTTCCGCGAGATGGCGAACCTGCCGGCCGCGTTCCGCTCGCTGCCCGTCGTCGTCGACGGCGAGCTGTGCGCGATCGGCGCCGGCGGCCGGCCCGATTTCCAAGCTCTGCAGCAGCGCGAGAAGCCGCTCCCCGGGCACAAGCGCCGCAAGCCCACCCCGGTCACGTTCGTCGCGTTCGACCTGCTCTACGCCGACGGGCGCGACCTGCGCGAGAAGCCGCTCGAGGAGCGCAAGGAACTGCTGGAGCGCATCATCGTGCCCGAGCGCGGGGTGCTGTACTCCAAGCACGTCGTCGGGGCGGGCAGCGAGCTGTTCGAGGTGGCTCGGCGGGGCGGGCTGGAAGGCATCATCGGCAAGGTGCGCACCTCGCCCTACCGCTCGGTGCGCTCGCACGAGTGGGTGAAGATCAAGGTCAAGCGGCGCCAGGAGTTCGTGATCGGCGGCTGGACCGAGCCGCGCGGCTCGCGCACCGGGTTCGGCGCGCTGCTCGTCGGCGTCCACGAAGGCGGAAAACTGGTCTACGCCGGCCACGTCGGCAC
The DNA here is from genome assembly GCA_964245595.1 of uncultured bacterium. GTDB lineage: Bacteria > Vulcanimicrobiota > Vulcanimicrobiia > Vulcanimicrobiales > Vulcanimicrobiaceae > Vulcanimicrobium. Next base: position 3,349 of record CAXTNU010000020.1, read on the forward strand.
CGGCTTCGACAACGAGCTGCTGCGCGATCTGATGCAGCGGCTCAAACCGCTGGAGCGCAAGACCACCCCCTTCGCGGTGCGCCCCAAGACCAACCAGCCCGCGCACTGGGTCTCGCCGGAACTGGTCGCCGAGGTCGTCTTCGGCGAGTGGACTCAGGAAGGCATCCTCCGCCAGCCGGTCTTCGTCGGGCTGCGCTCGGACAAGGATCCCGAGTCCGTCGTGCGCGAGCACGAGCAGCCGGCGGACCCGGGCGCGTGAGGTGCCCTTGCATTTAAGCTGCATTATGAGTATCATTTGAGAAGCCCGGGGCACGGCTTCACCCGCGTGACCTCGCCACGGGAGGCAGATTCCGGGCCGATGGAGTTACCACGTGAGTACGACCGCTTCGCCTGCGCGCCCGGACCTCGCCGCATACCATGAGATCGTCCGGATGGAGCCGGCGGTCGTCGTGCGCGAGCTGGCGGACATCCTCGGCAAGAAGATCACGGCGTTCCTTGCCGGGGTCAAGGACACGCGGACGGTCGATGCGTGGATCGCGGGCCGCCCGGAAGGCCGCAAGTTCGACGTCGAACGTCTCCGTTTGGCGCTGCGCATCGCGAAGATGATTCTCGCCGTCGACGACAAGCGGGTCGCCCAAGCCTGGTTCGGGGGCCTCAACCCGCAATTGGGCGATCGCAGCCCCGCCCGCTTGCTGCGTGACGGTGACCCGCTCGTCGACGGCGAGCACATCCTGAGCGCGGCGCGAGCCTTCCTGGCCGGCGGTTAGCTCTTGCTCGCGACGCGCAGCCTGTCGGCGCGAATCCACCGCGTTGCGCGGGCGCCGGTTTGGAATTGGCCGGATTGGGCATTCGCCGGCGAAGACCGCACGTTCGGCAACCGCTTCGACGATCCGCAGGGAATGTACCGCGTGCTGTACGCTTCGAGCACGCGGTGCGGATGCTATCTCGAAACGCTGGCACGGTTTCGACCCGACCTAGAATTCTATGCCGAGCTGAGAGAGATCGCCGGCGCTTCACGCCTCCCGGCGCTTCACGCCTCCCGGCGTCATCCCGCTCTCGTGGTTGGGCGGCCGCAGGCTGGGCACTGCCTCCGTGAGCGGCGACTTCGCCGATATCGGAGCAAGCGCGTCGCTGGGGTATGTACGGCTCCAGCTCGCCGCGAAAATCGTCGCGCACGGTTTCGGCGATTTCGATGCGTCGGTGCTGTACGTGACGGCGCCTCGTTCGTTCACGCAGCTCGTCTCGCGCCTCGTGTTCGGTGCGCGGCTCTCGGGAATCCGCTACCTCTCGAAGTACGGTAACGACGTGGAGAATTACGGTATCTTCGAGGGCGCTCACCACCTGGTAGTCGAGGACGAGGTGCCGATCGATGCCGCGGACCCGGAGCTCGAGGCGGCACTCACAGTTCACAATCTTCGTTTCGAGGCGGTTCACGATAATGTCGAGGGTGCCGCCGATCGTGTCTAAGCGGGACTCGCCGCACGGGTTCGACGCTTGAAGTCGGCCAAGAGCGCAATCGAGATCGGCGGCCGCACCGTCGTGCTGTCGAACCAGGACAAGGTCCTGTTCCCGAGCGACGGTTACACCAAAGGCGATCTGGTGGCGTACTACCGGGCCGTCGCGCCGGTGCTCTTGCCCTATTTGCGCGACAACCCGGTGACCACGGAGCGCTTCCCCGACGGGATCGCGGTGGTGCGCGGGATCTGGGAGAAGCACGCCCCGCGCGGGACGCCCGAGTGGGTGCGCCGGGTCACGATCGCGCCCTCGACCGGCCAGCCGCGCGAGGTGACCTACGTCGTCTGCGACGACGAAGCGACCCTGGTCTGGCTGGCCAACCTGGCCGCGATCACGCTTCACATCTGGTTCTCGCACGTCCCGACCCTGGACGTCCCCGACGTGATCCTGTTCGACCTCGACCCCGGCGAGCGGTGCCCGCTGGCCCGGCTGGCGCGGGTCGCGCTGGCCTTCCGCGAGGAGCTGGGCAACATCGGGCTGCGGCCCTACGTCAAGTCCACCGGCGGGATGGGGATGCACGTCCTGGTGCCGCTGGAGCCCCATTACGACTACGAGGTCGCCAAGGGGGTCTCCGAGCTGCTGGCCCACCGGATCAGCTCGGTGCTGCCCAAGGACACGACCCTCGAGCGCACGATCGCCCGGCGGCCCGACGACGTGGTCTACCTGGATTGGGTCCAAGTAGGCAAGGGCAAGACGTACGTGGCGCCGTTCACCGTGCGGGCGCGGGACGGGGCGCCGGTCTCGATGCCCCTGGCCTGGTCGGACGTCGAGGCGATGCGCCGCAAGCGTGCGCCGGAGACCACCGCCGAGATGCGGCGCTGGACGATCCGCAACGTCCCCGGCCTGGTGGCGAAGACCGGCGACCCCTGGCGGCGCGAGGGATGGGAGCCCCAGTCGCTCGAAGGCGCACTGTCCCGCGCTCGCTCGCTCTGGGAGTAGTGGAGAACTATACGATGGCACACGCGATCTGGTCCGGCGCGATCAACTTCGGGCTCGTCACGATCCCGGTCAAGCTGTACTCGGCCGTCCGCGGCAACGACCTGAAGTTCAACTTCCTGCACAAGAAGGACGAGGGCCGGATCTACAACGAGCGGCACTGCACCGTCTGCGGCGAGAAGGTCGAGTACGCCGACCTGGTGCGCGGCTACGAGTACGAGAAAGGCCGCTACGTCGAGGTGACGGAGGACGACCTCAAGGCGGTCCGGCCCGAGGCGACGCAGTCGGTGCAGATCGTCGAGTTCGTCCAGCTCGACCAGATCGACCCGATGTACTTCGACACCCCCTACTACCTCGAGCCCGAGAAGAAGGGCCGCCACGCCTACGCGCTGCTGCGCGACGCGCTCAAGGACGCCGGCAAGGTCGCGATCGCCCGGGTGGTGATCCGCTCGCGCGAGCACCTGGCCGCGGTCAAGCCCAACGGCGAGGCGCTGGTGCTCGAGCTGATGCACTTCAGCGAGGAACTGGTCGCGGCCGGCGGGTTCGACTTCCCGGCCCTCAACGAGCACGTCGCCGACGCCGAGAAGAAGGTCGCCAAGATGCTCATCGACACGATGAGCGCGGAGAAGTTCGACCCCGAGAACTTCCACGACAAGTACCGCGAGGACGTGCTCGCGATGATCGAGGCCCGCGCCAACGGCGAAACCGTCGAGGCGCCCAGCGTCGCTCGCCCCACGGCGACCAACGTGGTCAACCTGATGGACGTCCTCCAGCGCTCGCTCGAACAGACCAAGGCCCGGCGCGGCAAAGCCGCCGCGGCCGACGAGGACGAGGACGAAGAAGCGTCCGCGAAGACCAAGCGCACCGGCACCCGCAAGAAGAGCGCCACCGCCGCCCACGCCGCCAAACCGAAACGGAAAAAGAGCGCGGCCTAGCCCGCGCTGCCGGTCAGCCTGCGTCGAAGATCGCGTCGAGGTCGAAGCGCAGGCCGTCCGGCGGCGTGCCGAATTCTTCGCAGGCGCGGCTGCGCGGGTCGATCATGATCGCGTAGGCCGCTCCGAACTCGTGGTAGCGGCGCGTCTTCGCGCGCTGGTGCGCCACGTCGTCCGACGGCGAGACGATCTCGACGACGACCTCCGGCACGACGCGCGCGTACTTCTCGCGCTCCGCGGGCGGGATGGCGTTCCAGCGTTCGCGCGAGATCCAAGCCGCATCGGGAGCGCGCACGGCCTTGTCGGGCAAGGTCATGCCGCCATCGCTTGCGAGGACGACCCCTTTGCGGTCGGAATCCCAGGCATAGAGCTGGCGCACGACTTCGCTTGCCCGGGCGGCATTGCGCAGTGAGGTAGGGGCCACGCTAAGCGACCCGTCCGGCTCGCGCTCGATGTGCCAGCCGGAGTTCTCTTCGGAGAAGGCGAGGAGCTCGTCGTCGCTGAGGACACGGGGCGGAACGATCATGATGCTTCACGCCCATTCTATCACGCGGTTTCGCGGCGCGACTAGGGTGTATAATCTCCAGTTGGTACGGCTTGTCGACCAGAGCCGCCGTCGTGATCGCCGCTACGGTGAAATATCGAGAGGTGCGGCGGCGCCTGCGGGACGACGGTTATGCTGTCATCGCGACCGCCGGCAGCCACGAGAAGTGGGCGCATCCCGTTCGGCCGAGCAAGGTGACGGTTTCGGGAGCGGATAACGCGGACGTCCCGACCGGGACGCTGCGGAGCATCTTCCGGCAAGCGGGCTGGGAGTGGCGGAAAGGAGAGCGATGAAGGTCAGGATCATCTACGAGCGGGCCGACGACGGCGGCTGGGGCGCCTATCCGCCGGACATTCCGGGCGTGGGCGTCGTGGGGAGCACGCGCGACGAGGCTCGCGAGCTCGTCAAGGGAGCGATCGCGCTGCACTTGAGCAGCGTCGGCGAAGACACCGTCTTCGACCGCGACGCGCCCGCGGAGCTAACGGAGTTCGTCGACGTCGGTTAGGATAGGACCTCGTCCACACCTATCCCCGTCGCCGCGCCGAACACGACGGCAAGAGCGTTGCTGGTCGGCCTCAGACGCCGAGGTGCGCGATCAGCCAGGCGCGGCGGTCGGCGATGGCTTGCGGGTCGGCCAGGGTGTGGTCGATGTCGTAGCGCTTGAACGTGCGGTCGACGTCGGGAACCGCGTTGCGGAAAGCGAGCGCGGTCGCTTGCGAGACGTAGGCGTCGTTGTTCGCAAACTGGAGCAGCGTGGCGCGCTGGTGGCCGCGCGGCAGCCAGCGCGGGAGGTCGAAGGCGCTCATCTGCGCGACGTACGCGGCGCGGTCGGCCGGCTGCGCGCCCAGCAGATCCCACTCCCAGAACGAGAGCGTCGGTGCCATCAGCACGGCGTAGCGCGGGCGCTCGTCGGCGGCGAGCAGCAGCGCGCCGTCCATCGCGCCGAAGTCGTGCCCGACGTATGCGATCCGCGCGGGATCGACCCCGGGCATCGTGCTCAGGCAGTCCAGCGCGCGGCGCAGGCTGACGACCTGCGCGACGACGTCGGCATAGTCCGTCTCGGGCTTGCGCACCGACTCGAACCACTTGGGCTGCGACCACGGCATGTCGACCAGCAGCGACACCACCCCGTGCACCGCCAGCGCCCGCGCGTCGTCCAGGAACTCGGTGTGGTTGGTGGTCGCCGGCTCGCCCAGCCAGTGCACCCACAGCACGCCCGGCGCCAGCTTCGGGGCGCGCTGGGGGGCGACGACCACGCCGCTCGGCAGCACGCAGCGGGCGGGCTCGTAGGCGAAGTCGGGGGTGGCCGAAGGAACGGGAGCGGCGGCCAGGAGCGCCAGCGCGGCGAGCGGTGCGGCGAGGAAGCGCATGGGCGCCTCTTCGCCAGGCCGGGTCCGTCTACTCCGCCAGCGCGGCTCCGGCCACCGGGCCTTCGGCGGGGTCGTTGCGCTTGCGCTTGAGGAGGAACACCAGCGGGATCGAGATGACGAACACGATCCCGCAGAGCTGCAGCACCTCGTCGTACGAGATCACGGTCGCGTTGACCATCACCATCTGGTAGAGCGCGAGCGCGCTGCCGTGCAGGTCGCGCATGTAGGTGCCGACGCTGGGGTTGGCCGGGGTGACGCCGGACGCCAGCGCCGCGTAGGCGGTGTCCTGGTAGCGGGTTTGCAGCAGCTGCAGGATCGCGATGCCCAGCGACCCGCCGAGCTGGCGCAGCAGGGTGTACAGGCCGGTCGCGTTGGCCATCTTCTCGCGCCGGATGTCGCCCAGCGTGAACGTCGAGAGCGGCACGAACATGAAGCCCAGCGCGAAGCCCTGCAGCGCGCGCGGCCAGAACACGTCCCAGTAGCCGGCGTTCTGGTTGACCCCGCCCAGCCACCAGGCCGACGCGGCGAAGATCGCCAGCCCGAAGGCGATCTCCATGCGGCCGTCGATCCGCCGGATCAGCTGCGAGGCGATCGGCATCGAGACCGCGGTCGCGATCGCGCCCGGCAGCAGCGCCATGCCGGTCTGGGTCGCGCTGAAGCCGAGCACGTTCTGGAAGAACAGCGGCAGGATCAGGGCGGTGCCGTACAGGCCGAAGCCGGTCACGACGCCCAGCACGTTGCCCGCGCTGAACGAGCGCGAGCGGAACGCGGTCAGGTCGACCAGCGGGCGCGGGTCGCGCAGCTCCTTGAACACGAATGCGACCAGCGACACGACCGCGACGACGGTCAGCGTCACGATCGTCGAAGACGAGAACCAGTCCTCGCGCTGGCCGCGCTCGAGCACGTACTGCAGCGAGGCGACGCCCGCGGTCAGCAGGCCCAGGCCGACGAAGTCGACCGGCGAGGTGTCGCGCTTGACGTACGACTGGTCGCGGATGTAGCGCAGCGTCATGATGAACGCGACGATCCCGATCGGGATGTTGATGTAGAAGATCAGCGGCCAGGAGTAGTTGTCGACGATCACGCCGCCCAGCGTCGGCCCGATCGCCGGCCCGACCATCGCGCCCAAGCCGAAGATCGCCATCGCGCCGGCCCGCTTCTCGGGCGGGTAGGACTCGAACAGGATCGCCTGCGCGGTCGGCTGCAGCGCGCCCCCGCCGAAGCCCTGGATGACGCGGTAGAACACCAGCATCCAGACGTTGGTCGCGGTGCCGCACAGGAACGACGCGACGGTGAAGATCACCAGGCAGGTGGCGTAGAAGTTGCGCCGCCCGAAGCGCGCGGTCAGCCAGCCGTTGAGCGGCATGACGATCACGTTGGCCAGGATGTAGCCGGTCGCGACCCAGCCGATCTCGTCGATCGAGGAGCCCAGGTTGCCCGCCATGTCGCTCAGCGCGACGTTGACGATCGAGGTGTCGATGATCGCCATGATCAGCCCGAGCATGACCGTCAGCGTGATCATGATCAGGGGCGGGTTCGCCTTGCGCTCCGCCCGCCGCTCGGCCGCGGTCGGGGTGGGAAGGGCGACCGGGCGCTCGGCCAGGGACGCGCTCATGACGCCCGGCCCGCCGGGCGTCTCGTGCAGGTTAAATCCGACATGACGACCAAGTCATCTTACCACACATGGCGTACGAGGTCACCAAGACCATCGCCGGCCGCAGCTACCGCTATCAGGTCGAGAGCGTCCGCGATCCCGAGAGCGGCAAGCGCCGCAGCCGCTGGACGTACCTCGGCCGGGCCGAGGGCGAGCGGGTCGCGCGGCCGGCGCCCAAGCCCCGGGGCGATGCGCGGGCCCGCCTGCTCGACGCGCTCGAACGGCTGCTCGCCGGGCGCGACTTCACCGCTCTGACGGCGGACGCGGTCGCGAGCGAGGCCGGCCTGGCCCACGGCACCTTCTACCGCCACTTTCGCGACAAGCGCGCCGCGCTGCGGGCCGCGCTCGAGCGGGTCCGGGAGAGCCGCGGGCCGGCGCTGGACGCGCTCGCCGCCGACGCCGCCGGCGTGCCCGAGGCGCGGGCCGGGATCCGGCGGCTGGTCGAGTCGGTCTTGCGCTCGCCGGCCGAGCACACCGCGCTGCTGCGCGCCTACTATGCCCTCTCACTGCGCGACGAGGAGTTCGCGCGCGAGCGGCGCGAGCGCAAGGCCGCCGCGAGCAAGCGCCTGGGCGAGCACCTCGCGGCGCTGCGCGCGCGCGGCCTGGCGACGGTGGAAGACCCCGAGGCCAGCGCGGGCGCGCTGTTCGCGATGCTCGACGGCTTCTACCGCGAGGCGGTGGTCGACGGCACGGCGCTGGACGAGTCCCGCATCGCCGGCGCCGTCGAGGTGATGGAGCGCGCGGTATTCGGCGTCCTCGCGCGAAATGAGGCCCGATGATCGAGACCGCGTCCCTGACCGAACGGCTGGCCGCCTTCATGGCGGCCGAAGTCTATCCCAGCGAGCGGGTGTACGAGGAACAGCTCCACGGCGGTCCCTCGCGCTGGGCGCAGCCGCCGGTCATGGACGAGCTCCAGGCGAAAGCGCGCGCGCAGGGTCTGTGGAACCTGTTCCTGCCCGCCAGCCACTTGGGCGCCGGCTTGAGCAACCGCGAGTACGCGCCGCTGTGCGAGCTGATGGGGCGCTCGTTCATCGCCTCCGAGGTCTTCAACTGCAGCGCGCCCGACACGGGCAACATGGAAGTGTTCGAGCGCTACGGCAGCGACGCGCACAAGGAGCGCTGGCTCGCGCCGCTGCTCGAGGCCAAGATCCGCTCCGGGTTCTCGATGACCGAGCCCGACGTCGCTTCGTCGGACGCGACCAACATCAGCGCCGAGATCCGGCGCGACGGCGGCGACTACGTCGTGAACGGCCGCAAGTGGTGGACCACCGGCGCGGCGCACGAGCGCTGCAAGGTGCTGATCTTCCTGGGCCGGTCCGACCCGCGCGCCGAGAAACACCGCCAGCACACCATGCTGGTGATTCCGATCGACGCCCCGGGCGTGACGGTGGTGCGCCCGCTGACGGTGTTCGGCTACGACCACGCGCCCCACGGGCACTGCGAGATCGGCTTCGAGAACGTGCGCGTGCCCGCGGAGGACGTGCTGCTCGGCGAAGGGCGCGGCTTCGAGATCGGCCAGGGCCGCCTGGGGCCGGGGCGCCTGCACCACTGCCTGCGCGCGATCGGCTTGGCCGAGCGGGTGCTCGAGACGATGGTCGCGCGGGTCAAGGAGCGCACCGCGTTCGGCAAGCCGCTGGCGCAGCAGGGCGTCATCATGGAGTGGATCGCGCACTCGCGGATCGAGATCGACCAGGCGCGGCTGCTCACCTACGATGCGGCGGAATACTTGGACCGCGCAGGCAACAAGGCGGCCCGCTATGCGATCGCGATGGCCAAGGTCGCCGCGCCGCAGATGGTCGGGCGGGTGGTCGACCGCGCGATCCAGGCCTTCGGCGCGAAGGGCGTCAGCGACGACACCTTCCTCGCGCACGCCTACGGCAACGCGCGCACGCTGCGCATCGTCGACGGGCCGGACGAGGTCCACCTGGCCTCGATCGCCCAGGGCGAGCTCAAGAAGGCGGGCCGATGACCCGCCAGGACCCGCTCGACGCGCTCGAGCTGAGCCTGCGCCGCGGCGCCACCGAGCTGCACCTGGTCCGCCACGGCGACGCGGTGCCCGACAGCAGCAGCGGCGACGAGGTCTACGCGAACTACGAGGACCACCCGCTCAGCGAGCGCGGCCGCAGCCAAGCCGAGGCGCTCGCCGAGCGGTTCGCCTCGCTCGAGGTGGCCGCCGTCTACGCCAGCCCCATCCGGCGCGCGCGCGAGACGGCCCAGGCCATCGCCGCGCCGCTCGCCGTCCCGGTGTTCACCGAGCCCGAGGTGCGCGAGATCGCGCTGGGCGCGCTCCAGCACGAAGGCGACCTGCGCCAGCAGCTCGCGGCGCTGGCGACGATCGCGATGCGCGACGGCTCGTGGAGCAGCATCCCGGGCACCGAACCGTCGCAAACGGTGCGGGCGCGCATGCTCGACGCGTTCGACCGCATCGCGGCCGAGCACCCCGGCGGCCGCGTCGTGGTCGTCTCGCACGCGGGCGCGATCAACGCCGCGATCGGCGCGATCGCCGGCACGCCGCACGACTTCGTCTTCCCGCTCGCCAACGCGTCGATCTCGGTCGTGCGCGTCAGTGCCCAGCGGCGGCTGCTGGTGAGCGCGAACGAGACCGCCCACCTGCGCGACATCCCCTCGCGCAGCCGCCGATGATCGAGTCCGATCCCGAGACGATCCAGGTTCGCGCCGAGGAGCGGCTCGACACGACCCGGCTCGAACCGTACCTGCGCGCGCACCTGCCGGAGAGCGACGGGCCGCTGGAGATCGCGCAGTTCGGCGGCGGCCACGCGAACCTGACCTACCTCATTCGGTTCGGTGGGCGCGAGTACGTGCTGCGCCGCCCGCCGCTGGGCCCGGTGCCGCCGGGCGCGCACGACATGCGGCGCGAGCACCGCGTGCTCTCGACGCTCTACGCCGGCTACCCGCTCGCCCCGCGCAGCCATCTCTTGTGCACCGACCACGACGTCATCGGGGCGGATTTCTTCGTGATGGAACGGCGGCACGGCTTCGCCTTCCGCGCCACGATCCCGGCGCCGTGGGCCGAGCGGCCCGCCGTGCTGCGCGGGGTCGGCCTGTCGCTGGTCGACAACCTGGCCGCGCTGCACGCGGTCGAGCCGGCGAGCGTTGGTTTGGGCGAATTGGGCAAACCCGAGGGCTTCGTCGAACGGCAACTGGGCGGCTGGACCGACCGCTGGTCGAAAGCGCTGACCGACGACGTCGACCGCGGCGAGAAGTTCGTCGCGCGGCTGGCGGAGCGGCTGCCGGTCTCGCGCCGCACGGGGCTCGTGCACAACGACTACAAGCTCGACAACACCCTGCTCGATCCCGCCGACCCGGCCCGCACGGTGGCGGTGCTCGACTGGGACATGTGCACCCAGGGCGACCCGCTGATGGATCTGGGCCAGCTGCTCGCGCTGTGGTCGGAAAGCGGCGAGGAAGGCGAGAGCATGGGCCGCCGCATGCCGACCTGGTACGCGGGCTTTCCGAACCGCCGCGAGGTGGTGGAACGTTACGCGCGGCGCTCCGGCGCGGACCTGAGCGAGCTGACCTGGTACGTGCAGTTCAACGTCTTTCGCTACGCGGTGATCCTGCAGCAGATCTACGTCCGCTACGTGCGCGGCCAGACGCACGACGAGCGGTTCCGCGATTTCGGCACCGTCGTCAACGCGCTGATGCGCCGCGGCCTCGCCTTGACCGAGGGCGGCGCGCTGTGAGCGTGCCGAAGGAAAGCGCCCCCGTGACCGCGGCGAACGGCAAGAGCGACGACCTGTTCGACCTCTCCGGCAAGGTCGCGATCGTGACCGGCTCGACGCGCGGCATCGGGCGCGTGATCGCCGAGCGCTTCGCGCAGCGCGGCGCGCGCGTCGTGATCTCCAGCCGCGACGCCGACGCGTGCGCCGCCGTCGCGCAGGAGATCGTCGCGGCGGGCGGCGAGGCGCTCGCGGTCGCCGCGCACGTCGGCAAGAAGGAGCAGCTGCAGAACCTCGTCGAGCGCACCGTCGCCGAGTGGGGTGGGCTCGACCTGCTGGTCTGCAACGCGGCGGTGAACCCGTACTTCGGCCCGCTGAGCGGGATCGGGGACGAGGCCTGGGACCGGATCATGAACAGCAACGTGCGCAGCGCGCTGTGGCTGGCGAACCTGGCCTTTCCGCACATGGCCGAGCGCGGCGGCGGCAGCGCGATGTTCCTGAGCAGCATCGTCGGCGTCAGCGGCACGGGCGTCATCGGCGCGTACGCCGTCTCGAAGACCGCGCTGATCGGCCTGGCCCGCAGCCTGGCGGTGGAGTGGGGGCCGCGCGGCATTCGGGTCAACGCGCTGGCGCCGGGGATCGTGAAGACCGACTTCGCCCGGGCGCTGTGGGACGACCCCGAGATCGCGGAGGCGACGATCCGCCGCACCGCGCTGCGCCGCCTGGCCGAGCCCGACGACGTCGCCGGCGCGGCGGTGTTCCTGGCCTCGCGGGCAAGCGCCTACGTCACCGGCCAGACGATCCTGATCGACGGCGGCGTGACGATCGATGCGGGGATGTAGCGGCGGCGGAGAGTCTACCCAGACGGACATGGTAGGTTCGAAGGCATGATGTGCGTCGCAGGCCGTCGCTTTCGGGCTACCCCGCCGCCGGGGACCCGGCTCCCGCGCGTCCTGACGCCGGCGGTCGTGGCCGTCGCCGTGCTCGTGCTGCTGGTCGGCGCGGTCTTCGTGCGGAACCTCATCTTCACGACGATGGACCGCAGCCTCGATCTCCGCTCGGCAGAAGGAAGGGTGCGCTTGGCGCTGCGGCTTCAGCTCGACGACGAGACCTATTTGCGCAACTTCGCCGCCACCGGCGACGCCTCGTACCTCGGTGCGCTGGCGCAGACGATGGTCCGCGCCGACGCCGTCGCGGCCAGGCTGTCGGGCGGGCTGACCGGCCGCGGTCTGCCGCGCGCTTCGGCGGCCGCGCGGGCCTTCACGGCCGACAACGCCCGCTGGAACGTGCTGGTCGAACCCGTCGTGCGCCACCCCTCGCGCGCGGCGGCCCATCGCGCGCTCGGCGCCGTCGACGGTTTGGACGGGCACCTGCGCGCCGACGGCGCGGCGGTCGAGAACCGCCTGGGCATCGACACGGTCCTGGCCGCCGAGCGGACCCGTCGCGCGGTGAACCGCACGATGGTCCTGGCGGCGTTCGGCTCGCTGGCGCTCCTGGCGCTGGCCGTGTACTCCGACGGGCTGCGCGCGGCGTACGTGCTCGAGAAGCGCGTGTCGAGCGTGCTGCAACGCGCCTTCGCCGGCAGCGCCTTGCCGGAGCTGCCCTCGCTGCGCTTCGCGGCCCGCACGCTGGGCGCCGGCCCCGACGCGCGCGCGGGCGGCGACTGGCACGACGCGTACGAGTTTCCGGGCGGCCGCGTGTTCTTCGCGATCGGCGACATCGCCGGGCACGGGATCGACGCGGCGGTCGCCATGAGCCGGGCGCGCCAGTCGATGATCGCGGCCGCGCTCAGCGACGACGATCCGGCCTCGGTCTTGAGCAAGGTCAATGCGGCGATCCTGCTGCAAGGCGGCGGGATGGCGACGGCGCTGTGCGGTTACGTCGACGCCGCGAACGGCGCCGTGCGGTATGCGTGCGCGGGCCACCCGCCGCCGATCCTCGCCGCGGCGGGCGCGGTGCGCATGCTGCCCTACGGCACGCTGCCGCTCGGCGTCATGGCGGATGCGGCCTACGAGACGCGCACCGTCAGCGCCTCGGCCGGGGCCTTGCTGGTCCTCTACACCGACGGCGTGCTCGAGCACCGGCGCGACGTCGTCGCGGGCGAGGCGGCCTTGCTGGACGCCGTTCGGACGGTCACGGCGGCCGATTCCGCGACCCCGGCGGACGACATCATGCGGCTGGTGTTCGCGCGCAGCACGGTGACCGACGACACCACGCTGCTGACCGTGCGGTTCACGTGAGCGACGTTCGCGCCACCGACGCCATGGCTCTCACCCTCACCGTGCTCGGCAGCGGCGGTCCGATCGCCAATCCCCGCCGCGCGTCCAGCGGGTATCTGATCGCGGTCGACGGCAGCGCGCGCATCCTGGTCGACGCCGGCGGCGGCACGTACGAACGGCTCGGCCGCGCGGGAGCCGACCTGAGCGCGCTCGAGCTGGTGCTGCTGACCCACACCCACATCGACCACAGCGGCGGCTTGGCGCCGGTCGTGTTCGACTTGTACATGAACGACCGCCGCCGCCCGCTGGCCGTGGTCGGGCCGGCCGGGCGCGACATCCATCCGGGCTGCGGCCGCTTCACCGAGCTGCTGTTCGGCCGCGACGGGGCTTGGAGCTACCTGCACACGTTCGACGGTTTCGGCATCGCGGCACGCGAGGTGCCCAGCGATCCGGCGCAGCCGGCGGTTCACGACGTGCCGCTCGACGCGACCGGGCTCGCGGCGCTGGGCGTGCGGGTCCGGTCCGCCGCGGTGCCGCACGGCATGATGCCGGCGACGGCGTACCGCATCGAGCACGGCGGGCGCTCGATCACCATCAGCGGCGACGTCTCCGAAGCGGCACCCGGGTTGATCGCGCTCGCGCACGAGACCGATCTGCTGGTCCACGACCTTGCGCTGCCCGAGCGTGACCTGCCCCACGGCAACCTTCATGCCAAGCCGTCCGCGGTCGGGCGCGTGGCGCACGAGGCCGGTGCGCGCGCGCTGCTGGCCACGCACTTCCTGCCGCCGATCGAGCCCGAGCTCGAAGACGCGCTGAGCATCGTGCGCGGCCGGTACGTCGGCCCGCTGTACGCCGCCCACGATCTCGCGACGTTCGGCATCGATGAGGCGGGCGTGCGCGAACGCTAGAGCTCGTCGCTCTTCGCCAGCAGCGGCAGCTCGCCGTACGGCACGTCCGGGTATTTGAGCCCGCTGCCGGTGTTGATCAGCAGCACGCGCTCGCCGGCGCGGATCCAGCCGCGCTCGCGCAGCACGATCGCGGCCGCCAGCGTCGCGCCGCCCTCGGGGCAGACGAACACGCCTTCGGCGCTCGACAGCTCGCGCTGCCGGGCGAGGATCGTCTCGTCGTCGACCGCCAGCGCGGTGCCGCCGGTGTCGTAGAGCGCGCGCAGCACGAGCGCGTCGCCGAGCAGCTTGGGCACGGTGATCCCGAACGCGACGGTCTTCGCGTCGGGCCACGGCTCGGCGTGGTCGGCGCGCGCGTCGAACGCCTTCACCACCGGCGCGCAGCCGGTCGACTGCACCGCCACCATGCGCGGCATCGCGGCGCCGATCAGGCCCAGCGCGTGCAGCTCGCGCAGCGCCTTGTCGATGCCGATCAGGCCGACCCCGCCGCCGGTCGGGTACACGATCACGTCGGGCACGCGCCAGCCGAATTGCTCGGCCAGCTCGAAGCCCATCGTCTTCTTGCCCTCGATGCGGTACGGTTCTTTGAGCGTCGAGGCGTCGAACCAGCCGCCGCGCGCGACCGAGCGGCCGACGATCGCGCCCGCGTCGCTGATCAGCCCGTCGACGAGCCGCACGTCGGCGCCGACCATCACCGCCTCGAGGCGATTGATCGCCGGCGCGCTCTGCGGCATCGCGACGTGCGCGCGTAGACCGCCGCGCGCCGCGTACGCCGCCCACGCGCCGCCGGCGTTGCCGTTGGTCGGCAGGGCGAATTCGGTGATCCCGAGCTCCTTGGCGCGCGAGACGCCGACCGCCGCGCCGCGCGCCTTGAAGCTTGCCGTCGGCAGCAAGCCTTCGTCCTTGACGAACAAGTCGGCGCCGTAGCGCGCGCTCAGGCGCGGCAGCGGCAAGAGCGGCGTCATCGTCTCGCCCAGGCTGACACGCTTCCGCTGATCGCGCAGCGGGAGCAGCTCCTCGTAACGCCACAGGCTCGGCTCGCGCGCGCGCAGCGCGTCCGCGCTCAGCGTGCGCGCCGCGGCGGCGAGGTCGTAGCGCGCCAGCAGCGGCTTACCGTCGCGGCAGAGCTGCTGCGGGACGTCGGCGTCGTAGCGCTCGCCGCAGGCCGAGCATTCGAGGTGGCTGAGAGCCGAAGGCATGAGGTCGGCTATTCACGCCGCCAGTCCAGCAGCACCTCGGCATAAGCCGCGCTCGTCTCGAGCTCCGGCGAATGCCCGGCGGTCTCGAACACGTGCTGCCGGGTGCCGTCGGGGACGTGCGCGGCGAGGCCGAAGCGGTCGGTCTCGCGGTGGCTGCGGTCGGCCGCGCCCCAGGCCAGCAGCGCCGGCTGCGCCACCCGCACGGGCTCGGGCGCGAAGCCTTCGAACCAGCGCTGCCAGACGGAGCCCAGGCAGCAGAACGCACCCTGCCGCAGCGCGGCGTGCAGCGTCGGCGCGAGCTCGGCGACGCGTCCTTTGCCCAGCGCGGCGCGGTACCACAGGACGGCGATCTTCTCGGGCTGGAACGCCATGTTGGCTTGGCCGACGTACGGCCGCAGCAGCATGCGCTTGGGATCGGCGGCGCGAGCCCAGCGGGCTTGCTGCTCCCAGCTCGCGGTCTGCCAGAGCATCAGCTTGTGGATCAGGCCGGGCCGCCGCGCGGCGAGCGCGAGTGCGAGGTGGCCCCAGATGCACGGAAACGCCAGCAGATACGGGCCTTCGTCGAGCGCTTCGAGCGCGTGCTCCAAGCACGCCGCGTAGTCGCCGAAACCAAAGCCGAAGCGCGCGTTGGGCACCGAGAAGCCGAAGCCGGGCGGTTCGAGGCAGACGACGCGCGCGTGCGGCGCGAGCAGCGCCAGCAGCGCGTCGAAGTGCTCGACGACGTTAGGTGGATCGCACACCAGCACGACGGTGGGCGCGGCCGGGTCGCGCCCGCCGGCCACGCGCACGCGCACCGTCGCCTCGGGCGTCGCGATGAACCCGACCCCGGGGCGCGAGTAGGCCGGCGAACCCGGCCGGGCCGCCTTCTTGCGCCCGGCCAAGCGCAGCGTGTCGACCCAGGTCGCGTTCATGCTAGTCTACATTTGCCAGGGGTTTGGGTAACGTTACCTTAGTGCGTGTTTGCACGACGCCGAGCACGGTCGCGATTCCGACCAGCGCGGTGACGATCGCGGCGGCCGGGCCGACGCCGAACGCGCCCAGCACCCCGGTCACGATCGGCGGCATCACGAAACCGGCCAGGCTGTCGAGCCCCGAGACCACGCCGAGCACCGTGCCGCGCCGGTCGTCGGGCGCGACGTCGCTGGCCAGCGCGGGGAACGCCGCGTTCTCGATGCTGATCCCGATGCCGAACAGCGCCAGCACGACGACCGCGAGCGGGATCGTCGTCGCCCACGGCACGAGCGCGAACGCGACGGTGCACAAGGCCAGACCGAGGTTCGTCGCCACGCGGTTGCCCAGCGCGCCGGTGACGCGCCCGACGACCGCGACCGAGAGCAGCACCTGCAGCACGCCGAACGCGGCGAACACGTACGCGGTCTGCGCGACGCCCCAGCCCAGTTGCCGGTTGAGGATCAGCGCCATCGCGCCGAACCAGCCGTACATGCCGAGCACGTACACCAAGCGCAGCCACAGCACCGGCGCGACCTGCCGATCGGCGAGCGAACGCACGATGTCGCGCAATCCGACCGTGTTCTTCGCTTCGTCGGTCGCGCCGCCGCGCGACTCCGGCAGCAGCGCGATCGTCAGCCCGAGCGTCACGAGCTGCAAACCCGCCGCGACGAGAAACGGGAGCGCGAAACCGTACGCGGTCGCCAGCCAGCCGCCCAGCGCCGGGCCGAACACGAAGCCCAGAGAAAACGCCGCGCCGACGTACGCGAAGGCCTGGCCGCGCTTCTCGGGCGGCACCAGGTCGCCGACGTAGGCCTGCGTCACGCCCAGGTTCCCGCCGCTGAACCCCTCGAGCGCGCGCGACACGAACACCCACCACAGCGAGGGGGCGAAACCGAGCAGCAGCCAGGCCAGCGTGGCCCCGGCCTGCGAGACGATCAGCACCGTCTTGCGCCCGATGCGATCGCTGACGTTGCCCCAGATCGGCCCGGCGAAGAGCTGGCAGAGCGAGTAGGTCGCGAACACCGCCCCGACGGTGAAGTCCGACGCGCCGAACTTCTTGACGAAGAACGGCAAGAGCGGGATCAGGATGCTGAAGCCCAGGATGTCGATGAAGGTGATGCCCAGGATCGGCAGCAGCCGTAAGAACATCGCGCGTTGCATCGCCTCCGGCAACCGCGCCCCCGGCACGTAAGTTCCAGGCATTGCGGGCGAGCGGCCAACCATGCCGGAGGGGAATCGGTACACGAGGGAGCCACGGGTCGAGGCGTTCCGCTCGCTGCGGCCCGGCCCCGGTCTGGATCTGGGTGACGATCGCGGTCTTCGGCGCTTGGGCGGCCTGGTACGGGCTGGCCGCGGGCCGTGCCGGGCGCGTTCCCCAGCCTGGCCGGCGACCCGGTGGCGAGCGCGAAGGACCCGGCCGAGCAGGTCCGCGTCGTGCTCACGGTCTGAACGGCGAGCCGATCGGCGGCAAGACCTACGCCAGCCGGATGCCGGCCTTCCCGCAGCTCTCCGACGGCGATCATCACCCCCCGACGCGGTGAAGCGGGCCCGCTGAGCGCCGTGCGCTACACCGGGAGGATGAACGCGACCCACAGCGCCGCCGCGGCGGCGCCCCCGCACAGCGCGTAGACCGTCCACTCGGCCAGCCGGCGGGTCGGGCCGGGGACGACCTCGTCCAGCCCGGGGAGCGGCAGCGAGCCCGCCGCGCGCACGAGCCGCGCGAACACCAGGTAGCGCCGGCCCTGCCCGTCGGTCAGCACGCTCTCGCCCTGCGGGACGAAGCGGAAGTCGCTGATCGCGAGATCGCGCGGGCGGCCCAGGTCGGCGTTCTCGCGTACGAACGCGCGCAGCCGGGCGGCGTGGGCGGCTCGTGCGGTCTCGCCGCCCAAGCCGGCCAGCAGCTCGCTGACGGCCGCGACCACGCGCGCCCAGTGCCGCTCGCGCAGCGAGGGCGGGGCGATCAGCGCGACCCGCACCCGGTGCTCGATCTCGGCCACGCAGGCGGGCGACTGGCCGCCCGCGCAGTGGCGCACGTCGGCTACGAAGCGGCGGTAGAAGACCGCCTCATCGGTCAGCATCGGATCGGCCGCGGCCGGGTGGTTCCGGCCGCGCTCAGCGCGCGCTCCATGAGTTGGCCCGGCTCCCTCCCCTCGTACATGCTCGAACCGCCCGCCGGCGCGGTTGGTGACGATACCGGTGGTCTTCGCCGGTGGAGGCCGGCCGTACCCCGGCCGGGAGCGCCGGGGCCGCGGCCGTGTGACGGAAATCGCTCAAAGTGCGGCCGAGTGCTATACTTACGGGACAGTTGTGGTTCGTTTGCGCGGCGCCGTATTTGCATTCCGGCGCGGGCGCGGGTGCATCTTCTGAAAGGCCGACGGCTATGTTCCGGCCCGTTATAACGCTTTCCGGCGAGCTCGACGTCTACGGCGCGAGGGCCGCCTGCCGCGTGCTCGACGCGATCGAGGGGCCGGCGATCGTCGACATGAGCGGGGTCGGTTTTCTGGACGGCAGCGGGCTGAGCGAACTGGCGCGCTTGGCCAAGCGCGCGGGCCCGGGGAACGTCGTGCTGGTGGTGCCGTCGGCGCAGATCAGGCGCGTGCTCGACATCGTCCGGTTTCCCGAACTGTTCCGCATCGTCGAGCGCATCGACGACGTCACCGGCGCCGACCTGCGCTGAAGCCGCCGCCGGTTCGGCGTCGGCGGGCGGCATCCTCGCCCGCCGTGATGTATACAAAGACGCGCCTCGGCGTGCACGAGCGATGGTACATTCGTCACGCTCCCGTGATGTAAATTACAGGGGTATCGTGGCCAATTGTCCGAATTAGCCGCAGACAATTATTTGATCCGGGCCAACGAGAGGGTGGGGTAGACCTGCATGGCGGATCGGGAAATCGAACTGCTGGCTATTGGAGCCGGGCCGTCCAACATTGGGTTGGCGGTCGCACTGGAAGAGCTCGCGCCGGACTTGGCGGCGAACTCGCTCCTGATCGAAAAGGACGAAGCGATCGCGTGGCAGCGCGGGATGCTGATGCCGTGGGCACAGAGCCAGGTATCGTTCCTCAAGGACCTCGTCACGCTGCGAAACCCGCAGAGCCGGTTTTCGTTCGTCAGCTACTTGCACCACATGGGCAGGCTGGACGAGTTCATCAACCTGTCGAGCTTCACGCCGTACCGGCGCGAGATTTCGGACTACCTGCGCTGGGTGGCCGAGTCCCTGCGCACGGTGCAGGTGGAGTACGGGCGCCGCTGCATGGGCATCGAGCCCTGCCGTGACGGAGACGGAACGCTGACCGGCTGGTACACCCGGCTCGCGGACGGTTCGACCATCCGCAGCAAGGTGCTGGTGCTGGGTATCGGCCGCGACGCCAACATTCCGGCCGAGTTCGCCGCGCTGCCGGCGGAGCGGGTGATCCACAGCACACAGTACGTGCCGCGCATCAGCGAGTACGCGGCCAAGCCGCCCGACGAGCGGCCGCAGCGCGTGGTGGTGATCGGCGGCGCGCAGAGCAGCGCCGAGATGCTGTACTCGGTGATGCGCGATCTGCCCGGCTGCCAACCGACGCTGCTCATGCGCTCGGCCGGATTCAGCGCGTACCAGACCAGCAAGTTCACCAACGAGCTGTACTACCCGTCGTTCGTGAACGACTTCTACCACGCGCTGCCCGAGGCGCAAGAGCAGATGCTGCGCGAGATGCACAACACGAACTACGCGGGCCTCAATCCCGCGCTGCTCGAGGAGCTCTACCGCACGATGTACCTCGAGCGCCTGGCCGGCAAGGAGCGCCTGCGCATCAAGACGATGTGCGACGTGATCGCCACGCGCGTGGAGCGCGACGAGATCGTGCTCGACGTCAGCGACCGCAAGACGGGTTACGTCGAAGAGGTGCGCTGCGACCTGGTCCTGCTCGGCACCGGCTTCATCCGCCAGATGCCGCTGGCGGTGCGCCGGCTGGCCGCCGACCTGGGCGTGCCGCGGGTCGAGGTCACCCGCAACTACCGCCTGGTCATCGACGAGCCGGTCAGCGGCGCCGCCTGCTACCTGCAAGGCGTCAACGAGGCGACGCACGGCATCGCCGACTCGCTGCTGAGCGTCATCGGGGCGCGCTCGGCCGACATCGTGCTCGACGTCATGGCCGAGCGGGCCGCGCAAGCCGCGGAGGCGGTCCCGGCGGCCGAGATGCTCGCCGCTTCACGTCCCTGATCCGCCGTACCGACGCTTGAGAGGATACCTTGGAACTTCGCAGTCTCGACCGCGCGCGCCTCAACCACGAGAACAACCTCGAGGCGCAGCGCCTGTTGCCGTGGCCCGCGCTCAACGCGCCCTTCGAGGGCTCGTGGTGCGTGATCGCTCCCGGTACCGCTTCGACCCCGCACGCCCACCACGACTACGAGATCTTCATCGCGATCAACGGTGAAGCGACGCTGGAGACCGAGGGCAAGCGCACGCCCTTCAAGACCGGCGACGTGGTCCAGTTCCAGCCCAACGAGCGCCACTCGGTCGTGAACGAGAGCGGGCGCGACTTCGAGATGTACTGCGTGTGGTGGGACGCCGACATGGCGGCCCGCTTCACCGCCCGCCACGAGAGCGGAGACTAGGTGCCGGGCCCCGCGGGCGGGGGACCGGTCCTCATCATTCCGCCCCCGCCGACCTCCAACGGCGACCTCCACGTCGGCCACCTGGCCGGCCCGTACCTGTCCAGCGACATGCACGCCCGCTACCTGCGGGCCTGCGGCCGGCCGGTGATCTACGCCACCGGGACCGACGACAGCCAGACCTTCGTGGTCGCCAGCGCCCGCCGCCAGGGCATCACGCCCCAAGCCCTGGCGACCCGCTGCTGGTACGACATCCAGCGCTCGCTCGAGGTCGCGGGCTGCTCGCTCGACGGCTACATGCGGATGGACGAGCGCTACGACGCGCGCGTGGTCGACTTCGTGAGCCGGCTCCACGCGGCCGGCAAGTTCGAGCTCAAGACGGTCCGCCTGCCGTACTCCGAGGCGACCGGCGAGTACCTGATGGAAGGGCTAGTCGCGGGCGACTGCCCGGTCTGCCTGGCCTGGAGCCGGGGCGGCTGCTGCGAGGACTGCGGTCAGCCCAACAACTTCGACCAGCTGCTCAACCCGCGCTCGACGGTCGACCCGGACGACCCGCTGACCTACCGCGAGGCGACGATCCTGGTCTTCCCGATGGAAGCGTACCGGGCCCAGCTCACGGCCTACTACGACGCGCGCGAGGCGCGCTTCCGCCCGCACATGATGCAGCTCGTGCGCGAGGTGCTGGCCAAGCCGCTGCCCGACTACCCGGTCACCTACCCGCACGACTGGGGCATCCCGGCCCCGTTCGCCGAGACCCCGAACCAGGTCATCAACGCCTGGGTCGAGGGCATGCCGGCCTCGATGATGTGCACCTACGCCGCGGCCGAGGCGATGGGGCTGCCCGACGCGCCCAGCGACGAGCTGTGGCGGGCCGAGCACGGCGCGACGCCGGTCTACTTCTACGGCTTCGACAACGTCTGGTACTGGGGCATGACCGACCTCGCGCTGATGTTCGCGCACGAGGGCCGCTACGTCATCCCCGACACCTACGTCTGCAACGAGTTCTACGAGCTCGAGCACGACAAGTTCTCGACCAGCAAAGGCCACGTCATCTGGATGCGCGACCTGATGCGCGACGTGCCGCGCGACCTGGCGCGGTTCTACCTGGCCATGACCGCGCCCGAGCACCAGCGCACCAACTTCAGCCGCAGCGCGCCGCTCAAGGTCGGCGCGGACCGGCTGGCCGAGCCTTGGAACCGGGTCGTCGGCGCGCTCGACGAGGCCATCACCCGGCTGGAGCTCGAGGGCCGCGCGCTGCCGGTGCCGGCCGCCGCGCTGGAGCGGGCGGGGATCGTGGTCGAGCGCTTCCGGATCTTCTACGAGCTGCCCGGCTTCAGCCCGACCCGGGC
>CAXTNU010000021.1:0-5168 GCA_964245595.1 uncultured bacterium
GGCCGCAGCCGCCCTCGGGCGGCGAGCCGCCGCGCTGGAAGACCGTGCTGCCGATCGCGCTGGGCGGCGTGCTGGTGCTGCTGGGCGTGCTGCTCGGCTTCGTCGCGACCAAGATGATGAGCGACAAGTCCAGCTTCAGCGACGCGCTGGTCAAGACGCTGGTCTACGTTCCCACGCCGCAAGCGGTGTTCGGCAAGAGCCGAATCTACCTCATGGTGCTTGGGATCGACTACAGCTACGACGACAAGGACCAGCCGTACTCCAAGGGCGCGCGCAGCGACACCATCATGGCGGCGGGCGTCGACTTCAGCACCAAGAGCGCGAAGCTGGTCTCGGTCCTGCGCGACACCGAAGCGCAGTACAACGGCAAGGACACCAAGATCAACCAGGCCTATTCGGACGGCGGCGTGCCGCTCGCCGACCGCGTCGTCGGTGATTTCCTGGGCATGCCGGCGACCGCGCAGGGGCGCCATTTCGACCGCTACATCGTGGTCAAGATCAACGCGGTCAAGGACTTCGTGAACGCGATCGGCGGGATCGACGTGCCGGTCACCGAGACGATGAACTACGACGACAGCTGGGGCCACCTGCACATCCACTTCAAGCCCGGCCTGGTGCACATGAACGGCGAGGATGCGCAAGGCTACGCGCGCTTCCGCCACGACGCGTGCAGCGATCCGTGCCGCAGCAAGCGCCAGCAGCAAGTCATCCACCTGGTCGTGCAAAAGCTCAAGAACGACAAGTTCAACGACGTCGCGCACATCGGCGCGCTCATCGGCGTCTTCAAGCGCGACGTGGAGACGAACTTGAGCGCCGACGAGCTCAAGTCGCTGGGCTGGTCCTTCAAGGACGCGAACATCGCCGACCTCAGCCACGCCGACGTGATTCCCTACGTCGACACCAAGACCGCCGCCGACGGGGGCGAGGTCGTGATCCCCGACCAGGGCGTCAAGGCGAAGCTGGTCGGCGACCTGCTCGGCGCGTACGGCAACGTGAAGCCGCCGGCCGCCGGCGCGCTGGCCGCGATCAAGCCGGCGACGGTGCACCTGGTGGTCGAGAACGGGAGCGGCGAGCGCGGCTTGGCCGGCACGGCGGCGGCTCGGCTCCAGAAGGCCGGCTACGTGATCGACTCGGTCGGCAACGCCGACGCGTTCAGCTACGCGGCGACTCAGATCCGGCCGGCGGCCAAGGTTCCCTTCGTCGGCGAGCGGGTGCGGCGCGACCTCGGGGTGGACGGCGCGGCGGTGATCCCGGCGACCGACACCACCCCGGGCCCGCGGGCGGTGGTGACCGTGATCGTCGGCAAGGACTTCTCGGCCGCCACCGCGCCGGTGGTCGGGCCGACCTCGTCGGCCGCCCCGATCCACCACTGAGGTGGGTTCGCCTCCGGCGAACCCGTCGCGGGCGGCCTTCGGCCGAGCCGCCTTCGGGCTGGCGGTCCTGGTCGTGCTGCTCGCGGGCAGCTACGGCGGGTGGCGGCTGTGGCTGAAGTCGGACGATCTGCTCCGGCCGGTGCTGATCGCGCGCGGGGCCGATGCGGCCGCGCTCGTGCGGCCCACGCTCGGCGCGCGGATGCGAGCCGTGCTGGGCGGGGCGCCACCGGCTAACCCCGCGGCGCCGGCCGGCCCGGCCGCGGCGGCGCGGCTGGTCGCGCTGACCTTCGACGACGGACCCTACCCCGTCACCACCCCGCTGCTGGTCCAGACCCTGCGCGAGCTGGGCGTGCCGGCCACCTTCTTTCTGATCGGGCGCGATGCCGAGCAGTTCCCCGCGCTGGTCCGGGCGATCGCGGCCGGCGGGAACGAGATCGCCGACCACACGCTGACCCACCCCGACCTCGACCGGCTGGGTGACGCCGCCGTGCGGGCCGAGCTGGACGGCGGGGCGGCGGCGCTGGAACGGATCGTCCCCGACCCGGCCGTGCGGCGGCTGTTCCGCCCCCCGCACGGCCGCTACACGCTGGCCACGGTCCGCACGGCCCAGGCTGCCGGCTTCGACACCGTGCTGTGGAACGACGACCCGGGCGACTGGCGCTCGGTCGGTGGGGCCGAGCTCGAGGCGCACCTGCTGCGCCACGCGACCGCGCCCGAAGTGGTCCTGCTCCACAGCGGCCGGGTCGCGACGATCGCGCTGCTGCCCGACCTGATCGAACGCTATCGGCGGGCCGGCTACGCGTTCGTGACCGTGGGCGCGCTGCTGCGCCGGGTTCCGGCGACCGAGCTGAACCACCCCGCCAAGCTCCCCCTCGCGGCCGGTGCATGAGCCGCGGTAACTCCGCTAGCGCGATGCGGTAGAATGGAGTCGAGCGGCTCGCGCCGCTCCCTTTTTTCGTCCTCTGCTGCCGCCTCGGGAGGAACCCACTCGGGTGGCGAACGGTTTGTACTCCGTATGGCCTTTCTCAAAGCCCTGCTCGACGGCAACGAGCGCGAAGTCAGGCGGCTTCGGAAAACCGCCGAGCGCGTCAACGCGCTCGAGCCGTCCGTCGCCGCCCTCTCCGACGACCAGCTCCGCGCCAAGACCGCCGAGTTCCGCGCCCGCTTGGAAAAGGGCGAGACGCTCGACGCGCTCTTGCCCGAGGCCTTCGCGGTCGTCCGCGAGACGGGCAAGCGGGTGCTCGGGATGCGCCACTTCGACGTCCAGATCATGGGCGGCCAGGCGCTCCACGAGGGCAACGTGGCCGAGATGCGGACCGGCGAGGGCAAGACGCTCGTCGCGACCTTGCCCGTCTACCTCAACGCGCTGACCGGCAAGGGCGTCCACCTGGTCACCGTCAACGACTATCTGGCCAAGCGCGACGCCGAGTGGATGGGCCCGGTCTACCAGGCCCTGGACATGACGATCGGGGTGATCCAGCACGACCTCGACAGCGCCGCCCGCAAGGCCGCCTACGACTGCGACATCACCTATGTCACCAACAACGAGGTGGGCTTCGACTACCTGCGCGACAACATGGCCTGGGCGCTCGACCAGATGGTCCAGCGCCACCTCAACTTCGCGATCGTCGACGAGGTCGACTCGATCCTGATCGACGAGGCGCGCACGCCGCTGATCATCAGCGGCCAGGGCCACGACGCGACCGAGCTCTACGCGCAGTTCGCCAAGGTCATCCCCCGCCTCGTGAAAGACGAGGACTTCACGGTCGACGAGAAAGCGCACGCGGTGCCGATCATGGAAGCCGGCGTGGCCAAGGTCGAGAAGATGCTGGGCGTCACCAACCTGTACGACCAGCGCAACCTCGAGCTGACCCACCAGCTCAACGCCGCGCTCAAGGCCTGGCACCTGTTCCACAAAGATCAGCAGTACATCATCAAGGACGGCGAGATCGTCATCGTCGACGAGTTCACCGGGCGCCTGATGTACGGCCGGCGCTACTCCGACGGCATCCACCAGGCCATCGAAGCCAAGGAAGGGCTGGACGTCCGCAGCGAGGACCAGACGCTCGCGACGATCACCTTCCAGAACTACTTCCGGCTCTACGACAAGCTGGCCGGCATGACCGGGACTGCCAAGACCGAGGAGCGCGAGTTCCGCGAGATCTACGGCCTCAGCGTCGTCGTGATGCCGACCAACCAGCAAGTGCGGCGCAAGGACGCACAGGACATCGTCTACCGCACCGAGGAGGCGAAGTTCAACGCGGTCATCGGCGACATCATCGCCGAGCACGAGAAGGGCCGCCCGGTGCTGGTCGGCACGCGCTCGATCGAGAAGTCCGAGCGGCTGGCGATGATGCTGCGCCGGCGCGGGGTCGAGTGCAACGTGCTCAACGCCAAGTACCACGAGCAGGAAGCGCAGATCATCAAGGACGCGGGCGTCTACGCCGCGGTCACGATCGCGACCAACATGGCCGGCCGCGGGGTCGACATCAAGCTGGGCGAGGGCGTGCCTCAGGCGGGCGGCCTGCACATCATCGGCACCGAGCGGCACGAGTCGCGCCGGATCGACAACCAGCTGCGCGGCCGTGCCGGGCGCCAGGGCGATCCCGGGACGACCCGCTTCTACATCGCGCTCGACGACGAGATCATGCGCCTGTTCGGGGCCGAGCGGATCCAGAAGATGATGGACTTCGTCAAGTTCACCGACGAGACGCCGATCGAAGCCGGCATCCTGTCGCGCTCGATCGAGAACGCGCAGTCCAAGGTCGAGAACCACAACTACGAGATCCGCAAGTCGGTGCTCGAGTACGACGACGTGATGAACAAGCAGCGCGAGATCATCTACGGCGAGCGGCGCCGGGTGCTCGCGGGCGAGTCGCTGCGCGACTTCTTCACCGACTCGCTGCGCCAGAAGGTCGCGGTCGCGGTCGATGCCGGCGCCCCGCCCGAGGAACACCCCTCGGAGTGGAACCTCGGCCTGATCCTCGACGAGCTGGAGATCCTGTTCCCGGTCAAGGACCACATCGGCGTCGAGGACCTCGAGAAGCTCGACCGCGAGGGGATGAAGGCGCGCCTGTACGAGGTCTCGCTCGCGGCCTACGAGGTCAAGGAAGGCGAGATCGGGCCCGAGCTGATGCGCACGATCGAGTCGCAGTACATCATGCTGCCGATCATCGACCGCATGTGGGTCGACCACCTGTACATCATGGACGCGCTCAAGACCGGCATCGGCCTGCGCGGCTACGGCCAGAAAGACCCCCGCGTCGAGTACGAAAAAGAGGCCTACGAGATCTTCGACGACCTCAAGAACACGATCGCCGACGAGGCGATCAAGGCGGTGTTCTCGGTCCGCGTCGAGCAGGCGCCGGTCGACGCGAACGGCGTGCCGATCGAACCCGGCATGGAGCCGCAGCCGGCCGAGACGGGCGCGCTGCCGTACGGCGGCGACGGCTACGCGACGCCGCAGTTCCAGCCCAATCCGACCGGCCAGATCGCGCCGCAGCCCGCGCAGCAGCCGGCGGCCCCGCGCATGGACGCGGCGACCGCGCAGCGGCTGCTCGGCCCCGCGCCGCAGTACCAGCCGACCCACGTCCACACCAACCACGACGAGGCCGCGCCGCGCAAGCCCAGCCAGAACGGCGCCGAGAAGGTCGGCCGCAACGACCTCTGTCCCTGCGGCAGCGGCAAGAAGTACAAGCGCTGCCACGGCAACGGCAGCGCCGCGTAGGATGACTCCCGCAGCCGGCGCCCCCCCCCCACGGCTCTAAGCGTCTGTTTTGCCGCGCACTTTTCCCA
>CAXTNU010000021.1:5178-24481 GCA_964245595.1 uncultured bacterium
CTCGGCCTTGGTACGAAGGTGCCGATGCCGAGGCGGTCGCGGCGCGCGGCCTGAGCGGGGCGGAGCGGCAGCTGGTCGAGGCGTACCGGCGCGACGGCTTCGTGGTGGTCGAGGACGCGCGCATCCTCGACGCGATCGACGTCGGCGGGCTGTGGGAGCGGCTGGGGCCGCGCTTCGCGACCGGCGGCGCGGGCCGGGTGCAGGACGCCTGGTCGTTCGACCCCGCCGTGCGCGCGCTCGCGACGCACCCGGCCGTTCTGGCCACGCTGCGCCTGCTCTACGGGCGCGAGCCGTACCCGTTCCAGACCCTGAACTTCCTCAACGGCACCGAGCAGAACACGCACAGCGACACGATCCACTTCTCGTCGCTGCCGCACGGCTTCATGTGCGGCGTCTGGCTGGCGCTCGAGGACGTGACGCTGCGCCAAGGGCCGCTGCACTACTACCGCGGCTCGCACGCCCTGCCGGCGTTCGACTACACCGACTTCGCCATCGCGCCGGTGCGCGGCGCGCCGAGCTGGGACAACCCCGACACCCGCCGCGCGTACGGCGAGTACGAAAATGCGATCGCCCGCATCGCCGCCGAGAGCGGCTGCGCGCGCGAGGAGCTCGCGATCCCGCGCGGCGCGTACCTCATCTGGTCGGCCAACCTGCTGCACGGCGGCTCGCCGCGCGCGGACGCGGCGCTGACCCGCAAGAGCCAGGTGACGCACTACTATTTCGACCGCACCGTGGCGTACACGCCGATGTTCTCGCGCCGCGACGAGGACCGCTTGCACGTTCGCCTGCCGTGCGACGTTCGCACCGGCCGGGTGGTGAAGCCCAGCCTCGACGGCGCTCCGGTGGTGTTCCCCCGCACGGACGACGATCTGCGCCGCGTGCGCCCGCTCTCGGGGCTGAGCGGCGCCGTCGTGCGCGCCCTGCCCGCGACGTCCGCCCTACCGGTCTCCGGGCCGAACGCGGTGCGCCAGGTCTTGCAGGCCGTGCGCCGGCGGCTGGGGCGCTAGCCGCTAGTTCACCCGCGGCGTCTGCCAAACGCCCGCGACACCGCGCAGCGCGCCGATGTCCGCTAGCGTTAGACCGCCTTTGCTAACGGCGCGACGTCAGCTGATCCGAGAAGAGCGACGGCTAGCGGGGCGGATTGGCTCCTCGCCACGCAAGACGTGTCTTGACAGCCCAACTTGCCGTAATCTACCATGTGAACTACCCTTTGGCGGTGCAGGCCTTTTCAACAAGAGTCGCTCGAAAAAGTGGAGTGTGCTGTGAGCGGTTCATCGTTGCACGTCCCAGGCGTAAGGGCGCTCGCAAGCACCATTACCAGTTCGGTTGCGACGCACGCTACGGACACTGATTCGGCAAAGGCATGGCAGGCGCATCGCTCGACTGCGGCAGCGAATACTCGTCGCGCAGAAGGTGATCCGAATGCGACGGGACCGCTGACCGGCTCGGTTTATCAGGGCAGTTATACGGTAGGATCCGATGGCAGCCGTTCGTTCGTCATCAATTCTTGGGCGCCTAATTCCGGAACGTACAACGTCTCAGGGTACACCACGTCGTCGACGGGCGCGAATTCCACCATCTCCTTCCCTTCGACGACGATGAGCGGGCCGGGTCACATTACGATAACGGTCCACGCACCGGCCAATGTGGACATGGACAACGGAATAACGGTCAACGTTTCAGGACCTGACGGTGATACCAATGTGAATGACAGCACCTGCGATTCAGGGGAATACAATATCAATTACGACCCTGCGGGCGGCGGCGGCAGCGGTTCAGGAAGTGAGACGAGATGGTGATGCTGGCCGGCTTGGCATCCATCGTGCTGGCTACCACCCTAGGTGCTGCCAGCGGTGAGGGCACCCCGTCTTCATTCACGTTGCTGCCGCCCGGCAGCCTCACTGCGGACTTCTGCTTCGATTCGGGAACGAGCGAACCACATCCGGTAGGCGTCGTGTTCGTGCAGCGAGACGCGACCTATATCCGGCGCGGGGCGGTCGACGTTTCTGTCGGGCGCGCGCAAGGCTGTCCCGCGCTACGCGGTTCGATCGACCTCGTCGCTTTGCGAAAGCGTTTTTCCGGTGCCGACGGTCCGCTGGTAATCGGAGTCTACGCCCAGCATCCCGGTCCTCGCTCGTCGGCTACGAATGCCGCC
Source organism: uncultured bacterium (assembly GCA_964245595.1). Taxonomy (GTDB): domain Bacteria; phylum Vulcanimicrobiota; class Vulcanimicrobiia; order Vulcanimicrobiales; family Vulcanimicrobiaceae; genus Vulcanimicrobium. The sequence goes on from CAXTNU010000021.1 coordinate 7,334, forward strand.
GGCGTGGAAACAACGGTAGTCGGAACGCTGTTGACGCCGTTGTTATTTGTCGGCGTTCGCTGAGACGATTTCGGCGGGGGCTAGGCGGCGTGGTCGCACTTCAGCGCGCAGCGGTTGCGATGCGCAACGTCGTCGTCTCGCCGGGGCGGAGCAGGGTGACCGCGGTCCGCGGCGAGACGCGGGCCACGGCGGTGCGGAACAGGTCGCCGCACTGCGGCCCCACGACGAGCGGGTTGTGCGCGTAGTGCACCGGCACGGCGTGGCCGACCCCGAGCAGCTTGCACGCGTACGCGGCGTCGTCGGGGCCCATCGTGAAGGCGCCGTTGCCGGACGAGAGCACGGCTAGGTCGGGACCGTAGCGCGTGCCGATCAGCGCCATGTCGCCGTAGAGGTCGGTATCGCCCGAGGCATAGACGCGCGCGCCGCCGATGTCGATGATGAAGCCGGCGGCCGGAAAGCCGGCGGCGGTGGAGTGTACGGCCGGAACGAGCTCGAGCTTCACGCCCTTGTAGCTCGCGGTTCCGCCCATGTTGATCCCGGCGCCGCCGTTGAGCACGAGCTGCGTGTTGTCGAGGTTCGCCGCCTTGAACTTGGGCGGGAGCGCGACGCGCATCAGATCGCTCTGGCCGACCGTCTTGACGTCGACGCCTGCATCGACGAGCGCGCGCAGCAGCTCGAAGTAATCGCCCATGTGGTCGCCGTGGTCGTGGGTCAGCGCGACGACCACGCCGGCCGGGGCGCGTCCTTTGACGTGCGCGGCATAGGCGGCGGCGCTGGAGAGCTCGGCCGGCTTGTCGATCGCGAACGCCTTGAAGCCGGTGTTGTTCCAGATCCACGCGTCGACCAGGACGATGGCCTTGTCGTCCGGCGTGGCCAGCTCGTAGACGCCGCCGCCGTACCAGCGCATCTTGAGCGGTGCCACCGGTCCGGCCGCGGCGGCAACCGTGCCGGGCCCGGCGGCAGCCGCACCGGCCGCGGCCGCGATCTGGAAGAAGTCGCCGCGCGAGAGCGGATCGCTCATGGAACTCTCCTCGAAGGACGAGCAGCTAGGTAGCCCGCGTGCGTACCGTTTTGCCACACGTTTGTGACGCCGCGAAGCGCAGCGATGTCGTCGGTCGGGTCGCCCGCGACCGCGACCAAGTCGGCGAGCGCTCCAGCTTGCACGACGCCGAGGTCGTCGCGGCGCAGCACGCGCGCGGCGGTCGCCGTCGCGGCGCGCAGTGCTTCGGCCGGCGTGAGGCCGTGCTCGACGAGCAGCTCGATCTCGCGCGCGTTGTCGCCGTGCGGAAAGACGCCGATGTCGCTGCCGTTCGCGATCGTCACCCCGCTCGCGCGCGCGGCGGCGAACGACGCGCGTTTGGCGGCGAAGGCGGGATCGCCGGGCGCGAGCCCGCGGTAGCGGTAGATCGCGTCGTACGCGGCCAGGGTCGGGACGTAGGCCACGCCGCGCTCGGCCATCAGCGCGAAGACCTCGGGCGTCCCCTCGTTGCCGTGCTCGATCGTCGCCACGCCGGCCAGCGCCGCGCGGCGCATCGCTTCGGCGGTGTTGGCGTGCGCGGCGACCCGCAGGCCGGAGTCGGCGGCGATGCGCACGATCAGCGCCAGATCGTCCTGCGAGAACGACGGGCGCGAGATACCGCCCGGGCCGTGGCGCGAGTCGGCGTACACCTTGATCCAGTCCGCGCCGCGCGCGATCTGGCGCCGCACGACCTGGTAGATCGACTCCGGGCCGTCGACCTCGTCGGCGCCTTGCGGCACGCAGCACTCGGGCGCGAAGCCGGCCGGGCCGTAGAAGCCGCGCGCGACGATCGCGCGCGTCACGCAGATCAGGCGCGGGCCGGCGATGACGCCTTCCTCGAGCGCGCGGCGCAGGCCGACGTCGGCTTCGTCGGCGCCTTCGGTGCCCAGATCGCGGATCGTGGTGAAGCCGGCCGCGAGCGTCTTGGCCAGCGCGGGCACGGCGCGCGCGACGCGCAGCGCCTGGTGGTCGCGCAGGATCTGATCGTCCCACGAGCGCCGGTCGTAGGGCATCAGCAGGACATGGGTGTGCAGGTCGATCAGCCCCGGCAGCAGCGTCGCGCCGGGCAGACCCACGACGGTGGTATCGGCGTCCGTTCCCGCGTCGGGGCCGGCCGCGGCGATGCGCTCGCCTTGGATGCGGACCGCCCAGTCCTCGTGCAGGGTCTCGCCGTCGAAGACGCGGGCGGGGCGCAGCAGTACGGAACGCATCGGCTGCGCGCTTGACCCGGCGGAGCGCCGACTCCTGGGCGGACTGCGCGGGCCCGCGCTCAAAGAGCCCTCCGTGGCTGACCAGGCGCGCTCGCTCTTCGACGACGTATCGCTGGACTGGCTGCGCGGGCGGCGCAGCACGAAGTGGGCGGCGTACCCGCCCGACGTGCTGCCGGCGTTCATCGCCGAGCTGGACGTGCCGCTGGCCCCGTCGATCGCGGCGGCGCTGCACGCGGCGGTCGACGACGGCGACACCGGCTACGCCGCGCCGGGCGAGCTGAGCGCGGCGTTCGCCGAGTTCGCCGCCGCGCGGCTGGGCTGGCGGCTCGACCCGCGCCGGGCCTTCCTCGTGCCCGACGTGGTGGTGGGCATCGCCGAGTCGCTGCGGCTGTTCACCGCGCCCGGTGACGGGGTGGTGATCAACTCGCCGGTCTACCCGCCGTTCTACGCCGTCGTGCACGAGGTGCAGCGGCGCATCGTCGACGTGCCGCTGCTGCGCTCCGATGCGCGCGGGTGGGAGCTCGACCTGGCCGGGCTGGAGCGCGCCTTCGCGGCCGGCGCGCGCGCCTACGTGCTGTGCTCGCCGCACAACCCGCTCGGGCGGGTGTTCGGGCCCGACGCGCTGGGAGCGGTCGCGGCGCTGGCCAAGCGCTACGACGTGCTGGTGCTCGCCGACGAGGTGCACGCGCCGCTCACCCTGCCCGGCGCGGCCTTCACCGCCTTCGCGCCCATCGCCGAGGCGGCCGGGGCGAAGGCCGTCGCGCTGCACTCGGCCTCCAAGGCCTGGAACCTGGCCGGGCTCAAGTGCGCGCTCGTGATCGCGGCCGACGAACCGGTGCGCGAGGCGCTGCGCCGGATGCCGGTCGAGGCGCGCTACCGGAGCGGCCACTTCGGGGTGATCGCCTCGGTAGCCGCGTTCCGTGCCGGCACCGCCTGGCTGGACGAACTGCTGGCGCACCTCGACCGCAACCGCCGCCTGCTGGCCGAGCTGCTCGCACGCGAGCTGCCGGCGGTCGGTTACGCGCCGCCCGCGGCGAGCTTCCTGGCCTGGCTCGACTGCCGCGCCTTGGGCCTGGGCCACGATCCGGCCAAGGCGTTCCTCCAGCGTGGCCGGGTCGCGCTCACCTCGGGCCGGGATTATGGGCCGGGCGGGGCCGGCCACGCGCGCTTGAACATGGGCACGAGCGCGGCGCTGCTCGAGGAAGCCGTGGTGCGCATGCGCCGCGCGCTGGCCTGAGCTACCGGCCCGCGTACCGGCGGCCGACTGCCGTCATGACGCCGTCGAAGAGGCGATCCGGCAACAGCCATTTGAGCGCCAGAATCGGCCGTGCGAACGCGCCCGCGACGTAGCGCGTCTTCGGCCGCCGCGCTTTCACGGCGCTGACGATCGCGGCGGCGATGACCGCCGGGTCCGACCCGGTCGCGTCGCCGTGCTGGAGCACCCGCGACCAGGCCGTCGCGTAGCGGCCGTACGCGGTCGAGCCCGAGCGCCGCAGCAGGCTTTCGACCGCGATGCCGCCCCACTCGGTCTTGACGCCGCCCGGCTCGATCACCACGACCCGGATGCCGAACGGCGCCAGCTCCAAGCGCAGGCAATCGCTGAGCCCTTCGAGCGCGAACTTCGTCGCGTGATACCACCCGCCGAAGGGCTCGTACATCTTCCCGCCCATCGAGCTGACGTTCACGATCGTTCCCGAGCGCTGCTCGCGCATCATCGGCAGCGCGAGCTGGATCAGGCGCGCGGCGCCGAAGACGTTCACGTCGAACTGGCGCCGGGCTTCCTCCGGCGGCACGTCCTCGACGGCGCCGTACGAGCCGTAGCCGGCGTTGTTGACCAGGACGTCGAGCCGGCCCGCCTCGTCGTGGATCCGCCGGATGGCCGCACCGTTGGACGCATCGTCCGTCACGTCGAGCGCGATGACCCGCGCGCCGCGTGCCGCGAGGTCGGCCATCCGGTCGACGCGGCGGGCGGCCGCGTACACGGTGTGGGTCGCCAGCAGCGCCCGGACGGTCGCCGTGCCGATGCCGGCCGATGCACCGGTCACGAGGGCGACCGGAGAGGTGGAACGTGTTTGCATTGCCTACGCATGGTAAACCATCGCCCCTAGACCAGCCGAGTGCTCGGCTTGTCCTACGACATGGATCGCGCCGGGCAGGAGCGCGCCGGGGTCTGCTCCAAGCCGGTCCAGCCGTGTCAGACGCTCAGCTCTCCGCCATCGATCGCGCCCGCGAGCGCTTGAGCTCGCTCAAGGTGCGGCTTTGACGACGCGAACAAGCGCCGTTCCGTAGCCGAGCTCGAGGCGCGCTCGCGCGCCGACGACTTCTGGAGCGACCCCGAGCGCGCGCGCGGGGTGATGAAGAAGATCGCCGACCTGACCTCCGACCTGCAGGCGGTCGACGCCGTGCAGGCGGCGCTCGACGACGGCGCCGAGATCCTCGAGGTGCTGGGCGGCGAGGAGGGCGCGGAGGCCGAGGCCGAGGCGGCGCTGGGGCGCGCCGTCAAGGCGCTCGACGACTTGGAGATGGCGGCCAACTTCGACCGTCCCTACGACGCGGCCGGCGCGATCGTGACGATCCGGGCCGGTGCCGGCGGCACCGATGCGGCCGACTGGACGCAGATGCTGGGCCGGATGTACCTGCGCTGGGCCGAGACGCACGGCATGAGCGCGGTGGTGGTGGAAGAAGCGCCCGGCGACGAGGCCGGGCTGCGCTCGATCACCTTCATCATCCGGGGCAAGAACGCGTACGGCATGCTCGAGAGCGAGCGCGGCGTGCACCGCCTGGTGCGCATCTCGCCCTTCGACAACCAGGGCCGCCGCCAGACCTCGTTCGCCGAGGTCGACGTGGTGCCCGAGACCGACGAGGGCGACGCCGAGGACATCGAGATCAAGCCCGAAGACCTGCGCTTCGAGACGTTCAAGGCCAGCGGCGCGGGCGGTCAGTACGTCAACAAGACCGAGTCCGCGATCCGGGTCTACCACCTGCCGAGCGGCATCGTGGTGGCGTCGCAGCAGGAGCGCTCGCAGACCCAGAACCGCGACGTGGTGCTGAGCATCCTGCGCGCCAAGCTGGTCCAGCGCACGCGCGAGGAGCGCGAGGCCAAGCTGGCCGAGATCCGCGGCGAGCGGCGCGCCAACGAGTGGGGCTCGCAGATCCGCTCCTACGTGCTGCACCCCTACCAGATGGTGAAGGACCACCGCACGAACGTCGAGACCGGCAGCGCGTCCGCAGTCCTCGAAGGCGACATCGACGGCTTCATCTGGCCCTATCTCCAAAACCGCGACAACTTCGCTCCCGCCGGCGACGTGGCGTAGCATGGCGCGCGTCGACGTCATCGTCGTGTGCTGGAACGACAAGGAGAAGATCGCGACCGCGCTCGACTCGGTGTACGCGCTGAGCGAGGTGCGCGCGGACCCCGCGTTCGCGAACGTGGTGGTGAGCGACAACGGCTCGAGCGACGGCTCGCGCGAGTTCATCGCCGAGCGCTACGGCGGGCGGGTGCGGATCGTCGAGAACCACGCGAACCTGGGCTTCGCGGCGGCCTGCAACCGCGCGTTCGCGGCGACGGACTCCGAGTACGCGTTCCTGCTCAACCCCGACGCCGAGCTCAAGGACGGCGCGCTGCGCGAGATCGTGGCGTTCATGGACGCGCACCCGCGCTGCGGGATCGCCGGCTCGCGCATCTACAACTACGACGGCACGGTGCAGCAGTCGCTGGGCGAGTTCGACACCTGGGCCGGAGCGTTTCTGCGCTCCTCGGCCTGGGGCGAGTGGCCGCTGCTGCGCCGCTGGGCCAACGGCGCGAGCCTGCGCGAGTTCGGCTACGACGCGCCGCGCCGGGTCGACCTCGCGATCGGGGCGGCGCTTGCGATCCGGCGTACGCTGATCGGCGAGATCGGGCCGTTCGACGAGCGCTTCTTCCTGTACCACGAAGAAGTCGACTACGCCAAACGGACCCATGATGCGGGCTGGGAAACGTGGTTCGTTCCTACCAGCGAAGCGGTGCACGAGGGGATGGGCTCGGCCCGCGGCCAGTACAGCGTCGAGGCGCGCAAGCAGCACTCGCGCCGCAAGTACTGGCTCAAGCACCACGGCCCGCTCTGGTATTACGGCCTGAGCGGCGCGCTGGTCGGGCGCTACGCGCTCTACGCCGGCGTGCTGGCCGGCGCGGTCGCCCTCGGCCGCAAGCTGCGGCGGCGTTAGTGGATTCGACGATGTCGGATCCGTCGCGTTCGGCCTTCGGCCGAGCCGCCCGTCGTCGCTCAGGGGGCTCCTAGGTGCTGGCGCCCGAGGCGGTCACGACCTTCGCCCGGGTCGACGGCTACCGCGTCGTGCGCTCCTACGGCTACGTCTACGGCAACGCGAACCGGCCCCGCAACGTGCTGCGGGCGACCTTCCGCAGTCTGGGCGCGCTGATCGGCCTAGCGCCGATGGAATATCTCACCGATGCCGAGCGCACGCGCACCGACTCGCTGAACGTACTACTGGAAAAGGCCGAAGCGATGGGCGCCAACGGCGTGCTGAACCTGCAGTTCCAAGCCTCCGAGGGCGCCGACGGCGCGACCCGCGTGCTGGCTTTCGGCGAAGCGGTGTATCTCGAGCCCGCGCCGGAAACATCCGTCGCATGAGCTTGGCGGAACGAACGGCGCGCGAGCGCGCGATCGAGCACGCGTCGGCGGTGGTCTCGGCCTGCCGCAAGTGCGGGATCGGCGCGACCCGCCGCAATGCGGTCTACGGCGAGGGCGATCCCTGCGCCGACCTTATGGTGGTCGGCGAGGGCCCGGGCGAGACCGAGGACAAGCTCGGGCGGCCGTTCGTCGGCCGGGCCGGCGAGCTGCTCGACAAGATGCTGGCCTCGATCGATTTGCCGCGCGAGAGCGTGTTCATCTGCAACACGGTGAAGTGTCGCCCGACGCTCGACAACGGCCACCGCCTGGCCAATCGCGCCCCGACGCCCGAAGAGATGCGCAACTGCCGCCCGTACCTCGACGAGCAGATCGAGATCGTGCGGCCGCGCGTGATCCTGGCGCTGGGCGCGCCGGCGGCGAAGTCGTTCATGGGCGACAAGTTCTCGATCACCAAGCAGCGCGGCCAGTGGTTCGGCGGCCCCAGCGGCATCCCGGTGATGGCGACCTTCCACCCGGCCTACGTGCTGCGCCAGACCGGCGGCGCGATGACCGAGGTGAAGCGGCTGGTCTGGGCCGACCTCAAAGCGGTCCGCGACCGGCTGCGCGAGCCGCGCGCGGCCCAGGCCGCCGGCAAACCGGAGCAGAGCTCGCTCTTCTAGCGCCGGCCCGGGTTGGCACGAGCGTTGCAGTTCGTCGTGTGCCGGCTGCGTTCGCGGCCTTCGCGGGCCGCACGGCGCCGGCTGCGGTTCGCTTGTAACTAGAAATTTAATCTTCGGCCCGCAACTCACTCCTAAAGAACTAGTAGAACCTGTCGACGATCGATCGCGAATTCACCCCCATCACGAGAGGAAGCTCCCATGCGCCTATCCCGTGCTGCGGCATTGCGCTCGCTCGCCGTCGCCGTCTTCGCCCTGGCAACGCTGCCCGCGGCCGCTCCGCCCGCCAACGTGCTCGACCTGGTGTCGAGCCGAAGCGATCTATCCACCCTGGCCGGCGCCGTGAAGGCGGCTGGGCTCGAGAGCGAGCTCTCCGCCGCCGGCCCGATCACCCTGTTCGCGCCCACCAACGCCGCCTTCGCGGCCATGCCCGCGGCCGAACGCGAAACGCTGCTCAAGCCCGAGAGCAAGGACCGCCTGCGCACACTGCTGCTGGGCCACGTCGTGCGCGACATGGTCCAGGTCCGCGACGGCGATACCTGGATCTCGGGCGGCTCGCTCCCGAGCGCCGCCGGAACGACCATCGCGTTCGGCAGCGACGGCAACGGCCCGATGATCGGCAAAGCCCACCCCATCAAGACCGACATGCGAGCGGGCAACGGCCTGGTCACGACGATCGACAAGGTGCTGCAGTAGCGGCAGCGCCCGCTCGGCGGGCGTGGTAGAATGGAGTGTCATGCTCAGCGCGCGAGACCTCTGGATCGACGAGAAGGCGCGCCGTGCCGGCTATGAAAGCGGCACGGCGCTCGCTTCGGCGCACGCGCTCAAGGGCTATCGGCTCGACCAGCTCTACCGCGCGGCGACCAAGGAACTGGTCGCCGGCCTGGACGCGGTGACCACCCTGCCCAAGGAGCTGCGCGCCGCGCTCGGCGCAGAGGGTTTCGCGTTCGACGCGGTCGCTCCGCTGATCGTGCAGCGCTCGCGCGACGGCCAGACCACGAAGGGCCTGTTCCGCCTGCACGACGGCAACGAGGTCGAGGCGGTGCTGATGGAACACCACGGCGAGCGCAACACGGTCTGCATCTCCTCGCAGGCCGGCTGCGCGTACGCCTGCGCGTTCTGCTCCACCGGCCAGGCCGGCTTCACGCGAAATCTCACCTCGACCGAGATCTTCGACCAGGTGCGCTACTTCGCCATGCAGCTCGCGCACGACGGCCGCAAGGTCACCAACGTCGTGTTCATGGGCATGGGCGAACCCTTCGCCAACTACGACGCGGTGATGGGCGCCGTCGCGCTGCTCAACGATCCCAAGGGCTTCGGGCTGGGCCACCGCCACATCACGATCTCGACCGTCGGCCTGGTCGACCGGATCGACCGCTTCGCCGACGAGCGGACGCAAGTGAACCTCGCCATCTCGCTGCACGCGCCGACCGACGCGACGCGCTCGACCTTCATGCCGGTCAACCGCAAGTTCTCGGTCGACGAGCTGATGGCCGCGGTCGCGCGCTACATCGCCAAGACCAACCGCAAGGTGTTCTTCGAGTACGTCATGCTGGCCGGCGTCAACGACGGCGACGCGCACGCCCACGACCTCGCGCAGCTGATGAAGAGCTCGCTCTACCACGTCAACCTGATCCCGTACAACAGCACGCCCGACGCCCTGCTGCGCGGCAGCGACGACCAGCGCATCTGGGCCTTCGCCAAAATCCTCGAGCGCGAAGGCCGCGCGGTCACCGTGCGCACCCCGATGGGGCGCGACATCGCCGCCGCCTGCGGACAGTTGCGGGCCGAGACCCAGCCGCGCGCCAAGGCCAGCTGACCGCCGCGTGAAGGCGAACAGCCGGCCCGATGCGGTCGCCGTGCTCGCGCTGCGCGGTGCCGCCGACGACACGCGCGTGCTGCTGCTGCGCCGCTCGCGCGGCGCGTTCGCCGGGGCGTGGACCTTCGTCATGGGCGGAATCGAGGACGGCGAGCGCGCGACCGATGCCGCCCGGCGCGAGCTGCTCGAGGAGACCGGCTTGAGCGCGAGCGCGTTCTATACCGCCGGCGAGCTGGACGCGTTCTACGACCCGGTGCGCGACCGCATCGTCCACGTGCCGTTCTTCGTGGCGCGGGCCGGCGACGACGGCGCGCGGGTCGTGCTCGAGGACGATGTCCACGATGAGCACCGCTGGGCGAGCTTCGCCGCGGCGGAAGAGCTGCTGACGTTCTCCTCGCAGCGGCGCGTGCTCGACGAAGTCCGGCGCGCCTTCGTCGCGCGGGAGCCCGACCCGTGGCGCGTGATCGGCTAGAGCCCGCGCTCGACGCGCTGGCCCACGCCTGCGCCGCGGTCGCGCTGGGCTACGCGGGGCGCGCGGCGACGATCGCGCGCGGCTGGCTGCGCGTGCCGGTCGTCGCGGACCTGCCCGGCGCGCCGTCGCTCTCGGTGATCGTGCCGGCCCGCAACGAGGAGCGCACGATCGAGCGCTGCGTGCGCTCGCTGCTCGCCCAGACGCTGCCCGACTACGAGCTCATCGTGGTCGACGACCGCTCCGACGACGCCACGCCCGCGATCCTGGCCCGCCTGGCGGCCGAGGACCCGCGCCTGCAGGTCGTGCGCGGCGCACCACTGCCCGACGGCTGGGTCGGCAAACCGTGGGCGCTGGAGCAAGGTGCGCGCCTCGCGCACGGGACGTGGCTGCTGTTCACCGACGCCGACTCCTGGCACGCGCCCGCCGCCTGCACGTCGGCTCTGGCCTTCGTGCGCACGCGCGGCGTCGACGCGCTCACCATCGCGACCTATCAGGAACTGGGCTCGTGGGGCGAGCGCGCGGTGCTGCCGACGATCCTGGGCATGGTGATCGTCGCGTCGGGCTCGCTGGCGCAGCTCAACGACCCGCGCGACACCGAGCACGCGCTGGCCAACGGCCAGTACATCCTCGTCTCGCGCGCGGCCTACGATGCGCTGGGCGGCCACGCCGCGCTGCGCGGCGAGATCGTCGAGGACGTTGCGTTCGCCAAACGGATCAAGCGCGACGGCCGCTTTCGGATGCTGCTGGCCGGCGGCGAGGACCTCGTGCGGGTCCGCATGTACCGCTCGCTGCGCGACGTCTGGGGCGGCTTCACCAAGAACGTCTACCTCGGCGCGGGCGGCGATCTGCGCCGGCTGCTCGGCGGCACGGTCTTCGTCGCCGCGCTGTCGGTGCTCCCGGCCGCGCTCGCGCTCGACGGGCTGGCCCGCAAGCGCCCGCTGCGCGCGGCCGAAGCGCTGCTCTGCATCGCGGCCGGCATGGCCGTCGAAGCCTATGGTCTGCGGAACACCCGCCTGCCGCGCCGGCTCGCCTTGTGGGCCCCGATCGGCTACGCGGTGCTGGGCGGGATCACGCTCAACTCCACGTTGCGCGTGCTGAGCGGGCGCGGGGTGGAATGGCGCGGCCGGCGCTACACCGGCCGCATCGGCGCCGAGCGCCCTTGACGCGCTAGAGCGGGGCCAGCTTGCAGGGCGGCGGCGCGAGCGGGTCGGTCATCTCGACGAAGCCGACCAAGTTTTGCTCGCGCTCGCGCGGCACGCACAGCACGTTGATGCTGCCGTTGTCGGGAAACAGGTTCTCGCGCTCGCCGCGCCAGTTCGCTGGGTTGTAGAGCGGCATCAAGTGCCAGTACACGCGGTAGCCCAGCTCCAGCAGCCGGGTCAGCACCGGCACCGAGGTCGACTCGCGATCGTTCTCGACGTAGAGCACCGGCCGGTAGCGCGCGACGAAGGCGTGCGCGCCGTCCAGCACCGCCGCCTCCATGCCCTCGACGTCGACCTTCACCAGGTCGACCCGCGGCAGCCACTGGTAGTCGTCCAGCGGCACCACCCGCACCGGCCAGCCACGCTCGGCCGCGCGCAGCGGGATCGCGCCGTAGTTGTAGTCCTTGGTGTACACGTAGTCGGCCACGATCATCTCGCCCGGCGCCGCGCCGACGCCGGCGTAGATGGGATGCACCCAGCCCAGCGCGTTGAGCGTCACGTTGGTGACCAGCGTGCCGTAGACCGCGCGCTGCGGCTCGAACGCGAGCACCATCCCGTTGGGCCCGACGTGGCGCGCGAAGGCGACGGCATGGGTGCCGATGTTCGCCCCGACGTCCAGCACCACGCCGGCCTCGGGCACCACCGCGCGCATCAAGTCCAGCTCGCTCTCGCCGAACTCGCCGTAGCGCTCGATCGAGCGGCCGATGTAGCGGTCGTTGGGGTTATAAGCCATCAGCCCATGGCGAGCCCGGGTGATCGCCAGCGGAGCACCCGGGGTGGGCGTCCAGGGCAGCGTGGGCGCGGAAACGGCGCGGTCGTGCACCTCCAGGGTATCGGCGCGCGCGAAGCCGCCCCGTAGCTCGGCTGCCCAACGGGGTAATTGGCAGCGTGGAGCACGACGCCCAAGTCACCCAGGAGGAAGCCCAGCAGGCGCACGAGCGCGAGCGGCCGCGCGCCGCGGTCATCTTCGAGACGATCCGGGCCGAGGGCGAGACCGAGTTCGAGCGCTCCTCCAGCGCGCTGTTCTTCTCCGCCCTGGCGGCCGGGCTGTCGATGGTCTTCTCGATGATCGCGATGGGCGTGCTGCGCTCGGGCCTGCCCGACACGCCCTGGCGCCACCTGGTCGCCGGCTTCGGCTACACGCTCGGCTTCCTGATCGTGATCCTGGGCCGGCAGCAGCTCTTCACCGAGAACACGCTCACCCCGCTGCTGCCGCTCATCGCCCGCCCGACCGCCTGGCGCTGGCGGCAGCTCGGGCGGCTGTGGGCGGTGATCCTGGCGGGCAATCTGGTCGGGGCGGCGATCTCGTCGGCCCTGGTGGCGTTCGCGGGCGCGTTTCCGGCCGACATGCTGCACGCGTTCGACGGGATGGCGTCCGACACGATCGGCCACCCCTTCGCGCAGACGTTCACCAAGGCGGTCTTCGCCGGCTGGCTGATCGCACTGATGGTCTGGCTGATCCCGCTGGCCGAGGGCTCGACCCCGCTGATCATCATCCTGATCACCTACGTGGTGGCGGCGGGCGAGTTCCAGCACATCATCGCGGGCTCGGTCGAGGCGATGTACGGCGCGTTCCGCGGGGTCACCACGTGGGGCGAGGCGATCGGCTTCTTCGTGCCGACCCTGCTGGGCAACATCGTGGGCGGGGTGGCGTTCGTGGCCGCGGTGTCGAGCGCCGAAATCGCCACGGAGCGCCACGCGCGCAAGTCCAAGACGCCGCGGTGAGGAGCCGGCGGGGCCGATCCCGAAACGCGCTCGTTCGATGACGACGGAGACCGCAGTGGACCCCAAACCCCACGTGACGCTGGAAGAAATCACCGCGCTGGCCAAGCGGCGCGGATTCATTTTCCAGTCGAGCGAGATCTACGGCGGCATCGGCGGCTTCTTCGACTACGGCCCGCTGGGCGCGATCCTCAAGCGCAACGTGAAGAACGCCTGGTGGCGCGAGATCGTCGAGCTGCGCGACGACGTGGTGGCGTTCGACTCGTCGATCATCATGCACCCGCAGACGTGGGTCGCCTCGGGCCACGTCGCGTCGTTCCACGACAAGCTGGTCGACTGCCGCAACTGCAAGCACCGCTTTCGGGCCGACCACCTGCCCTCGCTGGACAAGTGCCCCGACTGCGGCATGACCGGCACGCTGACCGAGCCGCGCAACTTCAGCCTGATGATGAAGACCCAGATCGGTGCGATGGAAGATGCCGACTCGGTCGCCTACCTGCGCCCCGAGACCGCTCAGGGCATGTTCGTCAACTTCAAGAACATCTACCAGGCCGCGCGCAAGAAGCCGCCCTTCGGCATCGCGCAGATCGGCAAGTCGTTCCGCAACGAGATCACGCCGCGCTACTTCACCTTCCGCACGCGCGAGTTCGAGCAGGCGGAGCTCGAGTATTTCGTCCCCGACGACGGCAACGACATCACGGCCTACGAAGAGTGGGTGCGCGCGCGCAAGCAGTGGTACAGCGACTACGGCGTGCGCCCCGAGCGCCTGCGCTTCTACGAGCTGACCCCTGAGGAGCGCCCGCACTACGCGAAAGCCGGCACCGATGTGGAGTACCTGTTCCCCTGGGGCTGGGGCGAGCTGGAGTCGATCGCGCACCGCGGTACCTACGACCTCGACGCGCACATGCGGCTCTCGGGCAAGGATCTGACCTACTTCGACGAGGCCAGCAAGAGCAAGTACACGCCGATCCTGATCGAGAGCTCGGCCGGCATGGACCGCACCACGCTCACGATGCTGGTCGACGCCTACGCCAGCGAGACCGTCGTCGAGGGCGAGAAGGAGACGAAGCGCACCGTGCTGCGCTTCCATCCCAAGATCGCGCCGGTGCAGGTCGGCGTCTTCCCGCTCGCCCGCAACAAGCCCGAGCTGGTCGAGCGCGCGCACGCGATCGAGAAGGCGCTGCGCCCGCGCTTCCGCACCCAGTACGACGAGGGCAACGTCGGCCAGCTCTACCGCCGCCAGGACGAGATCGGCACCCCGTTCTGCATCATGATCGACTACGAAGGCATCCCCGACGACACGGTCACCGTGCGCGACCGCGACAGCATGAAGCAGGCCCGCGTCTCGCAGGGGCAGCTCGCGTCGTACCTGGCGGAGCGGCTGGGCTAGCGCGATGATGGCGCCGTACCGCCTGGCGACCGCGGAAGAACGCGCGTACTACGAGGGGGTTCTCTACCCCCTCCAAGACCGCATCCTAACCGTCGCCGCTAGCTACGGCGACGACCTCGTCCTCACCGGCGGCACCGCGCTCGCGCGCGCGTACTTGCACCACCGCTATTCCGACGACATCGATCTGTTCACGCTGCGCCCGCAAGCCGGCACGCTCGGGCGTGACTTCGCCAACGCGCTGCGCGCGGCCGGTTTCACCGTCGAGCCGATGGTGGAGTCGTCGAGTTTCGTGCGCATGATGGTCGGCGACGGCGGCAACGATGAGGGCGGGGCTGCGATTCAAGTCGACGTCGCACCCGACGCACCGCGGGTGGAAGATGCGGTGCGCTCCGAGCTCGGCGGGGTCTGCGTCCATACGCTCCGCGACCTGGCCGCGAACAAGATCGGCGCCTTCGAGAACCGCTCGGAAGTGAAGGACGTGGTCGACCTGTTCCATCTCGCGCAGCGCTTCACGTGGCCGGAGATCTTCGCCGACGCGGAGCGCAAGCGCGTCCCGATCGCCTACGAGGACCTGCAGCACTTCCTCGCCACCCCGGTCAACGGCAGCGCGCTGCTCAGCACCCCGATCGCCGAGGCCGACTTCGAGCGCTTCGTCACCACGCTTCGGGCCGAAGTCGCGGCGGAGATCAAAAAAAAACTCCTCGAGTGCCGGGCCCAGATTCCGAAGATCGCCTCTAGCCTGCTCTGGGACACCCCGCGCGAGGTGAGAACGATCAACCCCCGCACGAAGCTGGTCCTGGCGCGGCGCGCGCCGACGCTCCCGTTACCGCAGCGCCTCGCGCTGCTCGAAGCATTGCGCGTTAACGACGCATGAAGATATTCTGAGACCCGGGTAAGAGCCGCTGGCGCGTGCACCGGCCGGCGCGCTACGGTGTGCGCGTAGCGGATTCGCTACGCGCTCGTCTTCTACTCTGCTTCGGAGCTGGCCGGACGCGTGGGCGAGCGCGCCAAGGAACGCCGTCTGGCTCGCGGTCTGCGCCAAGCGGACCTTGCGGAGGCCGCGGGCGTCACGCTTTCCACCCTCAAACGGTTCGAGCGCAACGGCGTGTCGGGTTCGAGGCCGTCGCGCGCATCGCCCTGGCTCTCGGTGCCGAGCACGAATTCGCCGGGTTGTTCCCGCCCGCTGAAGCGCCCTCACTGGACGAGATCCTGGCCGGCAACCGGAAACGCGTGCGAGCGAGAAAAAGAGCGTGAGGTCGAAACCGAGCACGCCCCTGCGCGTGGCGCTGGAGTTCGCTCCCGACACCATCGTGCCGGTGGGCCGGGTGGCGCTCGACCGGGGAACCGCCGTGCTCGAATACGCCAGACCGATATCGGCGCGGTCGCCAAGCGCGAAGATATCAGCGCCGCGACGGTACGCGAGGTGACGGATCGGGTTGCCGACGCGGTAAGCCGCTTCAGGTCGTTCGCGAGCGATTACGGCGTGAGTGCTCGCACGACATCGGAGGTAGGCAAGGTGCTCGACCGCGGCCTGAAGGCATTCGCACGCTGAACCGCCTCACCGCACCGTGAAGCCTGCGCGCCGCTCGTGCGGCAGCGGGTCGCTCACGATGAACGTCACCGCATCGCTGCGCATCCCTTCGCGGGCCCGCAGCGTCCAGCGCCCGCGCCGCAGCGGCAGTGTCCAGCGCGCGTCGCGTGCCGCCAGCACGCGCCCGTTCAGCTCCCAAACCGGCCGTGCCGCGCCGCGCGCCACCACCGCGACCCGCGCGTCCGAACCCGCCTCGAACGAATCGCCGTCGTGCGGCGCGACGATCCGCAGCCCCTCGCCCGCCCGCGCCGGCTGCGCCGCGAGCCACCCGTCGTACCCGCGCCCGAGCGGCTTGGGCGGCGCGTTCCACGCCACCAGATCGCCCGGGTCGAGCCACTCGCCCACGACGCTCCCGCAGTCGCGCGTGGGCCGCACCCCGGTCGTCGCGCACATCGCCCGCCGCACGTACCCGCGCGGCGGCGCGAACGGCCCCGGCACGCCGCGCTCCGCGAGACGGCGCACGATCCGGTTCCACAGCGGCGCGGCTCCCGTGACCCCGCTCACCCGCCGCATCGGCGTCCCGTCGAAGTTTCCCACCCAGGTCGCCACCGTGTAGTCGCGCGTGTAGCCGACCGTCCAGGTGTCGCGGAAATCCGACGACGTCCCCGTCTTCACCGCGCTCGCGAACGACGTCGCCAACTGCGACGCGACCCCGAACGCACGAGCGCGCGCATGCGCGTCCGCCAGCACGTCGGTGACGAGTCCCCACTCGGAAGCCATGCCCACGACCGCCGTCGTCGCGCTCGTGCCCGCATCGCGCGTGTCGTCTGCAGCATCACCCGCGCCGTCCGCAGCACCACCCAGCACCGCGTGCACCCGCACCCGCCGCCCGCCGTTCGCCGCCGCCGCGTACGCGCCGGCCAGCTCCTCGAGCGTCACCTCGCCGTCGCCCAGCGCCAGCCCCAGCCCGTACTCGTCCGCGCCGCGCGTCAGGTGCGCGAACCCCAGCGCGTGCAAACGGTCCAAGAACGCCGGCACGCCGACTTCGCCGAGCACGCGCACCGCGGGCACGTTGAGCGAGTCGGCCAGCGCGATGCGCGCGCGCACCGGCCCGGCGAAGCGCTGGCTGTAGTCGCTCGGGCGGTACGT
This sequence comes from uncultured bacterium, assembly GCA_964245595.1. Classification (GTDB taxonomy): domain Bacteria; phylum Vulcanimicrobiota; class Vulcanimicrobiia; order Vulcanimicrobiales; family Vulcanimicrobiaceae; genus Vulcanimicrobium. The sequence goes on from CAXTNU010000021.1 coordinate 24,132, forward strand.
GCGCGCCCCGGGAATCGCGTACGTCGCCGGCACGTCGGCCAGGATCGTCGTCGGGCGCACCACGCGCCGCTCGAAGGCCAGCTCGTACAGGAACGGCTTGAGCGCGGAGCCGGGCTGGCGCAGCGCGACGACGCCGTCGTTCTTGCCCGCGCCGGTGCGGGCGAAGTAGTCCGCCGAGCCGACGTAGGCCAGGACCGCGCCGTCGCGGTTGGCGAGCACCAGCGCGGCGCCGTCGCGCACGCCGCGCTCGCCCAGCGCCGCGACGACGTGCGCGGTCTCGTTCTCGGCGAAGCGCTGCAGGTCGCGGTCGATCGTCGTGCGGACGCGCGTCACGCTGGGCGGCACGTTCC
>CAXTNU010000022.1:0-13940 GCA_964245595.1 uncultured bacterium
CGCCGGTGCCGGTCAACGCGCTCGACGTCGCGGTCGGCAAGGACGGCGACGCGCGGGTGCTAGTCGTGCCGGGCACGGTCAGCGGCGACGCATCGATCGGGTTCACCAGCGGCCCCGGCGTCAGCGGCGACGAGAGTTTGTTCGTGCGGCCGTTCCTGCGCAAGGCGCTGGTGGTCGGACTGCTCAGCGCCGGCGCGGGCGCCGCGCCGGGCTCGCGCGACGGGGACGACCACGTCGACGACGGCGGCTCCAAGCGCGGCCGGGCGGCGTTCTTCGCCACCGGCGAAGCGCTGCGCGGGGTCGCCTCGACGATCGCCTACGACACCGCCAGCCGGCTCGCGCCCAGCTCCGCGCTGGGCCCGTTCGTCGACGACCCCGACCAGCGGCCGTACCAGACCTACGGCGACACGAGCACCCGGCGCGACGACGTGCTGTCCAAGGACCGGCTGTACGCGCGCTTCGAGAGCGGGCACGACGCCTTCACCTACGGCCGCTTCGACGCCGACACCGGCCCGCTGCGCGACGCCGGCGCCTCGGCCTTCCACGAAGTGCTCAGCGGCGCGAAGCTCGACCTGGCCGATGGCACCGGCCGGGTGCGCGCGAGCGCCTTCAGCGCGCGCAACGACGTGGCGTACGCGCGCCGGATCATCGAGGTGACCGGGCTCTCGACCTTCGGTGAGATCCTGCACCCCGACATCGTGGTCGGCTCCGACATCGTCACGCTCGACGCGCTCGACACGCGCACCGGCGCGATCGTCGCCGAGCGGCCGCTCGAGCGCAACGTCGACTACGTGCTCGACACGCTCAGCGGAACGCTGCGCTTCATCGAGGTGCCGCTGCCTTACGACGAGTTCTTCCGGCGCCAAGTCGTCGTCGTGCGCTACCAGTACGCCGGCGTCGGCGAGGCGCGCACCACCGGCGGCCGGCTCGGCGCGAGCTTCGGGCGCGGCGGGGCCGGTGAGGCGAGCGTGGGCTACGTCAACGACGCCGGCGGAGCGGGCAACTTCGCGCTGCTGCAGCAGAACCTGCGCCTGCGCACGGGCCTGGGCACGCTGGACTTCGCGCACGTCACCTCGGCCGGCACGATCCCCGGTGCGGACGGCGGCGCGAGCGGCCAGAGCTGGCACGCCGGCTACGGCGCGCAGCGCGGCGGTACGCGCGTGAGCGCCGCCTACGACAAGACCAGCGCCGGCTTCGACGATCCCTTCGGCGGGCTCGCGGCGGCCGGGCTGACCGACCAGCGCGTCGCGCTCAGCCAGGCGCTGCCGCGCAAGGGCGAGCTGACCCTCTCCTACGACGCGCAGCGCAACGACCTGGCCGGCGCGAGCGACAGCCAGAGCGACGCCTCGCTCACCCTGCGCCAGCCGCTCTCGCGCCGCCTCACCGTCGAGGGCGGGCTCGACCTGCGCCGCGCGACCAGCTCGGGTGCGCTCGCGCCGAGCATCCTCGTCCCGCTCGACCCGTTCGCGACGCCCGTGCCGCAGAGCAGCGCCGGGCCGGCGACGACCACCACCACCACCCAAGCCCGCGTCGCGGCGCAGTACGCGGTCGGCACGCGCAGCGCGATCCGCGCCGAGCGCATCAGCGACATCGGCGGCTCGGCCTCGGCCTCGCAGCCGGGCGAGACGACGCTGACGATCGACCAGCGGCTGGGCGACGGCACCCGTCTGTTCGCGCGCGAGCTGTGGAACGACGCGCCGCAGCGCTCGTTCGCCGCGGCGACGGGCGAGCTGGCGACCAGCGGCGCGACGCACCGCACCACGGTCGGCTTCGAGCGCAAGCTCGGCGCGGCGACGACGGTCAGCTCGGAGTACACCGTCGACCACACCGCCGACGGCAGCGACCTCTACTCCTCGATCGGCGTGCGCGAGGTGCTCAAGCTCAGCTCGCGCCTGCGCGGCACGGCGTTCGTGCAAACCGCCGCGGGCAGCGGCGATGCGAGCGCGAACGCGGGCTCCGGCTTCACCGCCTACGGGCTCGACCTGGGTTACGCCACGGAGCGGTTCCACGCGACAACCTCGTTCCAGGACCGGGCCGGCGCGCTGGGCGGCACGACGCTCGCGCTGGGCGCGGCGGGCGCGCTCTCGCCCGACATGTCGCTGATCGGCAACCTCAACAGCGCGCGCAACCAGGGCTTCCGTGACACCCAGGCGCGAGTCGGCCTGGCCTGGCGCCCGCACGACGACGACGACGGCGCGGCGCTGCTCGAGCTCGAGCGCCACGACGGGTCGCTGGCGACGGACGGCACGCGCACCGACACGCTTTCGTTCGAAGCCGCCTGGCGCCCGACGCACCGCTTCGAGCTGGACTCGCGCGTCGCGTACAAGCTCGACGGCGACGGCGCCTACGCGGCGCACACCATGCTGCTCGGCTTGCGCGAGGTGCAGCGCATCGGCTCGCGCTTGGACGTCGGCTACGAGATGCGCTTGCTGAGCGTGCCCGGCATCAGCGACGCGCGCAGCACCGAGTTCGCAGCCGAGTCCGGCTTGCGCCTGGGCGACGGCATGCGCCTGGCGCTGGGCTACAACTTCACCGGCGCGACCGACCCGGAACTGGTCGGCCAGAAGACCCGGCGCGGCGTTTACGTGACGTTCACCAGCGTGGTGAGCCGGGTCTTCGGCTGGGGCAAGTAAGGCTCGGCGCGCGCGGCGCCGCGTTTGGGACTTGCACCGCCGTGGTACCATATAAGTGAGACGGGGTTTTATCTCAGCGGTGGAGTCCGCTGGCGGTTGCGAACCGCGAACTGCCCTTCGGGGCCAATGACTCCTGGCGTGTTTGCGCCGGGGGTCTTTTGATTTCCGGCGGTTACCGACAGAGAGCGACATCCCGTGAACGAATCCATCAGCTCGGCCGGCGGCACCGGCTTGCGAGTGCGATTTCATATTGGCGAAAGCATGACCGTCGATGACGTCACGATCGCCTACCTCGGCGCAGGGCAGCCGCGATGAGCGAGCGCCGCACGATCGTCGCCGTGGCCTGCGGTGCCGCCGTCGGCGGGGTGCTCCGGCTGCTCGTCACGCAGGCCATGACGCGAGACGGCGCACCGTTCGGTTACGACGCGACCCTGCTCGTGAACCTGACCGGCTCGCTGCTGCTCGGTATGGTGATCGAGGTCGCTCAAACGGACGCCGCATTCACGCCGTTCTGGAGAATCTTCCTGACGACCGGGCTGATCGGCGGCTACACGACGTTTTCGACCTTCAGCTTCGACACGCTGGAGCTCGCCGCGCGAGGCTTGGCCTTCACCGCGGTGCTCTACGCCGTCGGCAGCGTCGTGCTCGGCATAGCGGCCGTGTATCTCGGCGTCGCGGCGGCGCGGGCGAGCCGGGCGGTGGTTTCCAACCGCTCGACCCGGCGCGGAGACGGACTCCGGTGAGGGAAGCCTACGCGGTCGGCGCGGTGGGCCTCGGTGCGGCCGTGGGAGGAGTCGTGCGGCTGCTCGTCACGCAGCTCGTCGTGGGCCGGCTGGGCGCCGGGTTCGGCCACTACGCGACGTTCGCGATCAACGTGACGGGATCGTTTCTGATCGGCATCGTGTACGAACTGTCTCGTTCGCGCGGCGGCTTCGACCCGAACGTGGCGGCGTTCCTGACAACTGGTCTGATCGGAGGCTACACCACCTTCTCGACCTTCACCTACGAGGCGTTGAGCTTGAGCTTGCAGCGCCTCGGGGCGGCCGCGATTCTCTACACGGTGGGCAGCGTGCTCTTCGGCGTGGCCGGCGTGTTTCTCGGCGTGGCGGCGACTCGAGCGGTGGGCTTGTGACGAGCGCCGCGCCACACCAAGGGGAACCGAGCACGAACGTCCCGAGCCACCGGCGAGGAATCGACCCGCGACAGGAGCAAGCCCCGCCTCGGCGCGATGCGTAGGACGGAGGAGCGTGCGTGGCCCCGGCCGGCGCCCTCGTCGCGCCGATGCGCTGACGATCTCGGCTCGCAATGGGGGATTACGTGAAGATTCGTTCTCGGTTTCTCGTACTCGCTTCGGTGGCCGCGGCGATCGTCGCCCTGTCGAGCGCGCCGGCCGGCGCGCGCAACGTGATCCTGTTCGTCCCGGACGGGCTGCGCTCGCTTTCGGTCGACGCGGCGAACGCACCGACGATGGATGCGCTGCGCAAAACCGGCGTGTATTTCGCGAACAGCCACTCGCTGTTCCCGACCTTCACGACCGCGAACGCGTCCGCCATGGCAACCGGGCACTACCTCGGCGACACCGGCGACTTCAGCAACACGGTCTTCGTGAGCGGTGCGATCTCGGGGACGGTCACCCCGTTTTTGGAGAACGACGCGGTCCTCGGGGCCATGGACGCGGAATTCGGCGGCGACTACCTGGACGAAACGACGATCCTGCGCGCCGCGAACCTGGCGGGCTACAGCACGGCGGCGGTCGGCAAGCTGGGGCCCACGCTGATCTTCGACCACACCGCGCGCAGCGGTGCGGAAACCATCGTGGTCGACGACTCCACCGGAACGCCGCAGGGTATTCCGCTCGCGGCCGACTACTCGGCGGCTGCGGTGAAGGCCGGCATAGCGCTTGCTACCCCCAAGCGCGATCAGGACGCCGGCACGAGCACGACGCCCGGCGCGAAGCGGGCGAACTACGCGCAGATCCGCTACTTCGCCGATACGGTCGCATCCGTCATCCTGCCGCTCTTCAAACAACGCGGCAAGCCGTTCGTGATCGTCTTCTGGCCGCGCGATCCGGACGGAACCCAACACGTCCAGGGGGATAGCCTCAACGCCCTCGTGCCGGGCATCAACGGTCCGACGTCGCTGGCGGCGGTCCGAAACGCCGACGACGCGCTGGCCCGAGTTCGCACGGCGCTCGACACGCTGGGCCTCGCGGGCGACACGGATATCGTCGTCAGCGCCGACCATGGGTTCTCGACGGTCTGGAAGGAGAGCAATAGCCCGGCAGCGCGCCAGACGTACACCGGCGTCGTGCCGGGCTTGCTGCCGCCGGGCTTTCTGGCGATCGACCTCGCGCGCGGGCTCGGCCTGCCGCTCGCGGACCCCGACAAGGGGAACGCGCCGGTATCCGCGGGATCGTTCCCCTTTCAGGGCAACGGCGTCATCGGAAACGATCCTGCCGAGCCCGAGGTCGTCGTTGCGGCAAACGGCGGCTCGGACCTCGTCTATCTCCCCAACGGCGATGCCAACGCGAACGCGCGCCGAGTCGTCGACACGCTGTTGACGCTCGATTACGTCTCGGGCATCTTCGTCGCCGACCGCTTGGGCAGCATCGACGGGACGCTGCCGCTATCGCTGATCAATCTCGACGGAGCGGCCGTTACTCCGCACCCGGCGATCGTCGTGAATTTCACCTCGAAGAGCACCGGCTGCGCCGTTCCCGTGATGTGCGTCGCCGAGATTTCCGACACGCGGTATCAGCAGGGCCAGGGAATGCACGGCAACTTCAACCGCGGCGACACGTTCAATTTCCAAGCGGCGCTCGGGCCGGACTTCAAGCGCGGATTCGTGGACGACGCGCCGACCAGTAACGCCGACGTCGGTATCACGCTCGCACGCCTCCTCCACCTGTCGGTCCGTGCGAAGGGAGCGCAAGTCGGGCGTTCGCTGGATGAGGCGATGGTCGGAGGAACGGAGCCGGCATATACGACCAGGTCGATCGTCTCGCGGCCGGGCGCGAACCAGCTCCGGACCTCCCTGCGCCTCCAGGAGGTGCGCGGAACACGCTACTTCGACGTTGCCGGCTTCCCGGGGCGCACGGTCGGACTCTAAAGCGGACTGCTCGGCCACTACCGCCGCAGGGCGAGCGCCTCGATCTCGACCCGCGCGCCGCGCGGGAGGGCCGCGACGGCGATGGTCGTCCGCGCCGGCGGCGGGCCGTTGGTGAACGACTCGCCGTAGACCGCGTTGACGGCGGCGAAGTCGTTCATGTCGACCAGGTAGATCGTCGTCTTGACGATGTCGCCGTAGCTCAGGCCCGCCTCGGCCAGCAGCGCGCCGACGTTGCTCATCACCAGGCGGGTCTGCGCTTCGAGCCCGTCGGCCAGCTTGCCGTCGCCGTCGAAGCCGACCTGGCCCGAGCAGAAGAGGAACCCACCCGCCCCGACGGCCTGGCTGTAGGGGCCGATCGGTGCGGGCGCCTTGTCGGTCAGAATGATCTCGCGGCTCATGCGTGCACCGCGGTGAGGTCGGAGGGCGGCGTCATGGTGCCTTTGTATTTGCCTTCCTCGGCCGGGAGACCGAAATTCTCGCGCGCCAGCGCGGCGACGCGGGCCAGCTCGTCCGGCGACAGCGGCGGCGTGTCGGGCGCGGCGGCGAACTCGTGCAGCTGCTCGCGGTCGTAGATGTTGGGCAGGACCGACATCACGCGCGGCTCGGCCAGCAGCCATTGGATCGCCGCTTGGCCCAGCGTCCGGCCGGAGCCCTCCAGGAAGCGCAGCGTTTCGACCTTCTTGACGCCGTTGATCAGCCAGGACTTGGGGCGGTGGCTGCGGTGGTCGGTCGGGGCGAAGGTCGTCTCGCTGGTATACTTGCCCTCGAGCATGCCCGAGCTGTGCGGGACGCGGATGAAATACGTCGTGTCGGCGCCGGCTTCGTCGGCGGCGGCGATCATCTCGTTGCCGGGGAACGGCTCGAGCGCGTTCCAGATCATCTGCACCGCGGGAGCGTTTTTGCGGGCCGCGACGATGCCTTCCCAGAGCCAGCCGATCGCCGGGCCGAGCGCGACGCCCCAGGTCTTGATCTTGCCTTCGGCCTTGAACGCATCGAGCAGGCCGATCAGCTCGCCGTCCTGGACCTGCTCCATGCGCGCATTGTGGATCTGCCAGATGTCGATGTAGTCGGTCTTCAGCCGCTGGAGCGAGCCTTCGAGCGCCTTGCGCACGAAGGCCGGCGAGAAGTCCTGCGGGATCTCGTTCTGGCCCTTGCGCTCGCCGCTGTAGTTGTACCAGTCGTAGCCGAACTTCGTCGCGTAGACGACCTGGTCGCGCTTGGCCCCGAACGCGGTCGCCAGCTGTTCCTCGCTGCGGCCGTTGCCGTAGGTGTCGGCGGCGTCGAAGAAATTGATGCCCAGGCCGTGCGCCTCGTGCAGCATCGCCACGGCTTGGTCGTCGGTCATCTCGCCCCACCAGTTGGTGGCGGTGGTCCAGAGGCCGAACCCGACCTCGCTCACGGTGACGTCGGTGTTCGGGAGGGTGCGGTATTTCATGGCGGCTCCTGTGCGTGGGCTGGAGGAACCGTACGACCGGGGAACGCCCGCTCCCTCGGAAGCGTCCATACGTTCGTGGACATTGAGAGGCGCGCGGTGCCCGGGAACCTAGCCGCGCCGTACGGCGTCCCGCGGCTGCGGCAGTACGCCGGAGCCGACGTCCGGGTGCGCCTGGACGACGGCACGACCTGGACCGGCCGGCTGCGCACCGACCTGCTGACCGAGCGCAGCCTGAGCGTCTACATCACCGGCCACGGCGGCGAGGGCGCGACCCTCTACATCGACCAGATCGCCGAGATCGCGCCCGTGAAGGCCACCGCCACGGATTGACGCGCTCTGGAGGAGCCGGGCCGTTGAAGCGCTTCGCGGGCGCCGCGGCTTCTTTCTTGACCAGCATGCGGGCGCATGGTATGTCGTGAACCATCAGTGCGTTGCTGTTCAGGGTGGCCGGCAGGCTCGTCCAGCATGCCGCCAGCGGTTCACATCGTAGTCTTGTCGGTCAGTGACAATCGCGGTCATGAAACCTGCCACCAGGCTTCACGCTCGTGATCGGCGTGAACGCTGCCTTGCCGATTATTTGCTGCATACACTCGGAAGTGTGGATTCCCAGCGGCACGGCTACAATGGCGGTATTAATCAAAGGAAATGCCGGATACCAGAGTGCGAACGACCCGCCTCCGACGTTCACGGCTAACGTAAATACGGCGATTGCGATTGGCGTATTCGTCATCGGCGCCATCGGGATAGCAGTAGCCATTCCGGCGCTTGCGGCTGCTCTGGCCGTAGGGACCGCTGAAGTCGTAATCGACACTGCGACTGCCGGGGCGTTGACAGGATTGGTGACGTCCATCGTTTCGGAGATGGCCGGGTTATATTCGCTCGGTCTCCAATCGTACTGTAACTACGAGGCGACCGGGAGCACGAATCCGTTCGTTCCTTCGAGCCCGATTTCGCCGCTCACCTCAGATCCGAACTGCCTGCCGGCCGTCGGTTATTGATCGGGTTGGGATGGTGATACATCAGCCGAGCTGGTTCCACATTGCGATCATCGTCGTGGGCAGCATCGCGTTGGTCATGATCCCGGCGAATATTTGGATCTTGTATCGAGCCCGGAAGCGCGCGGCGCAGCGGCGGCACAGGTGAGCGAATGACCGTTCGGCTGTCGGCCGAGGCTCGTGCGTCGAGGATGGTTTCTTCCCGCTGTAGACCAATTCTCGATATCGTGTCGTTCACGTCTCCGCCGCCGGCCGGCCCCGCCGCTTCCGATCTCGCCTTTCGCGACGCGCTCGCGCGCGTCGGGGCGTGGATCGACGACTACTACGAGCACACCCGCAAGTACCCGGTCTTCTCGCGCAGCGGGCCGGGCGATCTGGTGCGCGCGCTGCCGAGCGAGGCGCCCGTCGCGGGCGAGCCGTTCGAGCGCATCTTCGCCGACTTCGAGCGGCTGGTCGTGCCCGGCATCACGCACTGGAACCACCCGCGCTTCTTCGCCTACTTCGCGATCAGCGCCGCGCCGGTGACGGTGCTGGCCGAAGCGCTCGCCGCGACGCTCGACGTGAACGCCATGCTGTGGCGCACCTCGCCGGCCGCGACCGAGCTGGAGGACGTGACGCTGGGCTGGCTGCGCACGATGCTCGGCCTGCCCGACGCGTTCCACGGCATCGTCTACGACACGGCCTCGATCGGCGGTTTCAGCGTGCTGGCCGCCGCCCGCGAGCGGCTCGGCCTCGACATCCGCACCCGCGGGATGGCCGGGCGCGCCGACCTCCCGGTGCTGCGCGTCTACATCACCGACCACACCCACTCGCACGTCGAGAAGGGCGCGATCGCGCTTGGCATCGGGCGCGAGAACGTGGTGCGCGTTCCGGTCGACGAGAGCTTCGCCATGCGGCCCGACGCGCTGGCGCAGGCGCTCGACGCCGACCTCGCGCGCGGTTACCGCCCGATGTGCGTGACGGCGACGGTCGGCACCACCTCGACCACCTCGAGCGACCCGATCGAGGCGATCACCGCGGTGACGCGCGAGCGCGGCGCGTGGCTGCACGTCGACGCGGCGTACGGCGGCCCGGCGGCGATCCTGCCCGAGTTCCGCTGGCTGCTCGACCAGGCGCACGGGGTCGACTCGATCGTGGTCAACCCGCACAAGTGGCTGTTCGTGCCGATCGATCTCTCGGTGCTCTACCTGCGCGATCCGGAGCTGCTGCGGCGCACCTTCTCGCTGGCCTCGGACGTGCTGGTCACCACCGAGACCGGCGTGCACAACTACATGGACTACGGTCTGCAGCTCGGGCGCCGCTTCCGCGCCCTCAAGCTGTGGTTCGCGCTGCGCACCTACGGCGTGAGCGGCATGCAGGCGCTGCTGCGGCACCACATCGCGCTGGCGCAGGAGCTGGCCGGCTGGGTCGCAGCCGAACCGGGCTGGGAAGTATCCGCACCGCACCCGCTTTCGGTCGTCTGCCTGCGCTACGTCCCCGACCCCGAGCTGGACGGCGAAGCGGTCGACGCGCTCAACCTGGCGCTCATGGACGCGGTCAACGCGGGCGGCGAGGTGTACCTGAGCAACACGCGCCTGCACGGGCGGGTCGTGCTGCGGATCGCGATCGGCAACGAGCGCACCACCCGGGACGACGTCGCGCTGGCCTGGGACTGGCTCAAACGCGAGGCCGCCGCCCGGCGGTAGCCGCCGCGCTTCGGCCTCTACGCGCCCGCTCGGCGCTAGCGGGTAAAGCACGCTCATGAACGTAGCGCCCGTGCCCGACACCCCGATCCTTCCGGCCCACATCGAGGACACGGTTCGGGCCATCGCCGAGCTGCACCACGATCACTACCGCGAGGCCTCGGCCGTGCAGCGGGCGGTCGAGCGGCTCACCGCCCAAGTCGGGCAGCCGGAGTTCATCGGCTTGGTGACGCTGGTCATCGCGCTGTGGGTCGCGACCAACACCCTGCTGCCGCTGCTGACCCATCTGGGTCCGTTCGACCCGGCGCCGTTCTACTGGCTGCAGGGCATCGTCGGCACCAGCGCGCTGTACGTCACCTTGATCATCCTGACGACGCAGCGGAGCGAGAACCGGCTGGCCGAGCACCGCGCTCAGCTCACCTTGGAGCTGGCGATCCTGGGCGAGCAGAAGAGCGCCAAGACGATCGCGCTGCTGGAGGAGATGCGGCGCGACAACCCGCTGCTGCAGAACCGCGTCGATGAGGAGGCCGACGCGATGGCGCAGCCCGCCGACCCGCAATCGGTCCTCGACGCGATCAAGGAGACCCACGACGAGATGATCGCCGACGACGCCGTCGCCGAGGGCGAGCCCGTGCCGCCCGCCTAGGCGCTGGGAGCGGCAATGCGGCGGGAGCCGGTCGAGAGCACGAGCATCGCGTCGATGGGATACGACCGCGGCAGCGCGACGCTCGAGATCGAGTTCGCCGGGGGCGGCGTCTACCGGTATCTGGCGGTATCCGAGCGGACCTGGGAACGGCTGCGCGCGGCCGAATCGAAGGGCCGCTTCGTGAACGGCTCGGTCAAGCCGTATCACCGCGTCGTGCGCGTGTCGTGACGGCGGCGGGAGCTACCCGCGCACGGTCATGACGGGGACCGGCGCCGCGCGCACCAGCCCTTCGGCGACGCTGCCCAGAGCCAGCCGCGCGACCGCGTTGTGGCCGTGGGTGCCGGTGGCGATCAGGGCCGCGCCGCGCCGCACCGCCGCGTCGACGAGCTCCTCGACCGGGTTGCCTTCGCGCAGCTCCGCGGAGTACGCCACGCCGGCGGCGCGAACCCGTTCGACCAGCGCGGCGAAGGCCACCTGTTCCTCGGCCAGCGCGCGGCGCTCCTCCACCACGTGCACCAGGTGCAGGGTCGCGTGGCGTTCCAGGGCCAGCCCCAGGGCGGCGTCGAGCGCCGCTTGCGCGGCCGGCGTCTCGTCGACGGCGACCACGATCGAGCGGCCGTCGCGGACCGCCGTATCGGCGCCGACCGTGAATACCGGGACGGCGCTCAGGCGCACCACCGCGGCCGCGACGCTGCCGAGCACGGCGCGCTCGCCGGCGTGATCGCGCGTTCCCACCACGATGCCGCGCGCCCCGAGCGCGAGCGCGTCGGCGACGATGGTCTCGGCGGGCGAGCCGCCGCTCACGCTGGCCCATGCTTCGATGCCGTGGGCGAGGGCGCGTGCGACCGCGTGGAGGCAAGCCAGGCGAGCTCGCACTTCGCCCCGCTCGGCCACGACGCTGCTGAAGCAAAGCGTCGCACCGGCGCGCGCCGCGAGCGCCAGGGCGAAGGACACGGCACGGTCGGATGGTTCGGAACCATCGACCGCGACGACGAGATCGGCGAAACGAGACATGGCCATGACGGCACCTCTCAGGAGCGTCGTGGATGTATTCGGGCCGATGCGTTACCCGACTCATCCTCGTGAGGCCTAGCGTGCGGGAAGAAGGTTACAAAAGAGTTACACGCCACCGTACGCTGCGCTCAGAACGTACGCAGATACGCCGCATGCTCCCAGGGATGCACGATGCGCCGATAGCGCTCGTACTCGGCTAATTTCGCATCGCGGAACGCGTGGTAGATATGATCGCCGAGCGCGCCGCGTATGACGACGTCCTCGTCGAGCGCGGTGATGGCTTGGCGCAGCGAGGTGGGCAGCACCCGAATGCCGTGCTCGGCACGAAAGCGCTCGCTCAACTCGTAGGTCGACCCGGTGAAGGGATCGCCGGGTAGGGCGCGCGAGCGAATCCCGTCGGCCAGCGCTTCGACCAGCACCGCCATCGCGAGATAGGGATTGCAGGACGCGTCGGGGCTGCGGACCTCGATCAGCGGCGGCTCGCCGCCGAAGGCGGGCGGCACGCGCACCAGCGCGTTCGCGCTGCGGTGAGACCACACGGTGTACACCGGCGCGTCCCAGGCCGCGACGAGCCGCTTGTACGAGTTCACCGTCGGGTTGCAGATGGCGGTGAACCCGCGCGCGTGCTCGAGCAGCCCGGCCACCGCGTGCAGCCGCACCGCCTCGTCGATCTCGCCCAGCGCGAAGTAGATGTGCAGGCCGCTGCCGGCCGAGTCCTCGAGGGGCTTTGGCATGAAGGTCGCGTGCAGGCCGTGCTGCTCGGCGATGCGCTTGACGACGCCGCGCACGGTGACCAGCCGGTCCGCCGTCGCCAGCACCGTGCTGGCCGCCAGGTCGAGCTCGTGCTGGCCCGCGCCGTGCTCGTGGTGCGCGCTCGAGATCGGAATGCCCATCGCTTCGAGCGCGGCGCTCATCGCCAGGCGCGCGTCGTCGCCGCGGTCGCTGGGCGAGAAGTCGAAGTACGAGCCGCCGTCGGTGGTGCGGGTGGTCGGCATCCCGGCCGCGTCGAGCGCGAACAGGTAGAACTCGGCCTCCACCCCGGTGCGCACGCGCTGCACCACGTCGCCCGCGTCCTCGAGCACGCGCTTGAGCGTGCTGCGCGGGCAGCCCTCGAACGGCGTGCCGTCGGGGGTCGCGATGTCGCACAGCACGCGCGCCTCGACCTGGCCGTCGACCGTCCACGGCAGCACCGTGAAGGTCGCCGGGTCGGGCCGCAGCACCATGTCGATCTCTTCGCCGCGCACGAACCCGTCGATCGAGCCGCCGTCGAAGGTGACGTTGCCGTCGAGCGCGCGCTCCAGCTCGCCGGCCGGGATCGTGACGCTCTTCTCGATCCCCAGCACGTCGACGAAGGTCAGGCGCACCCAGCGCACGCCGCGCTCCTTCGACGTCGCGAGCGCCGCGCGGCGAACCACCGCGGCATCCTTCACCGATGACAATCCCATCAGCCGTCCAGCGCATCAACCGCGAGCGCGGCGCGGACGGTGAGCTGGTCGTGCGGGGAGTCCAAGTCGAGCCGGCCGATCTCGCCGATTTGGCGCAGGCGGTAGAAGATGGTGTGGCGGTGCACGTTGAGCCGCGCGGCGGCCTCCTTGATGTTCTGGCCGACGTCGAAGAAGAGCTGCAAGGTCCGCACCAGCTCGGTCTGGTGCTTGTCGTCGTACTGGCGCAGCGGCTCGAGCACCCGGGTGGCGAACGCGCGCCAGTCCTCGCGGGTCGCCCCGGTGCGGTGCAGCAGCGGGTAGACGCCCAGATCGTCGTACGGCATCACCCGCCCGCCGCCGAACATCCGGCGCACGATCGTCATCGCCTCGCGCGACTCGTCCACGCTCTGCGCGACCGCGATCATCTCGGCGTGCCGGCCGACCCCGCCGACCACCTTGACGTCCAGCCCGGCCCGCGCGATGCCGCGCGGGATCAGGCTCGCGGCGGTGCGGGCGTTGGCCGCGTCGATCTCCAGCGGCGCCGGGACGAGGAAGAAGAAGCCGCCGCCGCGCTCGATCACGACCACGTCGCCGGTGCGGCTGCCCAAGGTGTCCAGGCAGACGCGCCGGATCTCGGCGTTCTTCTGGGCCGCGACCGACTCGTCGAGCCCCTCGCCCTCGACCGCGACCGCGACGTAGCCCGGCGCGAGCACGATCCCGCGCGCCTGCGCGTCGTCGCGGGCCTCGAGCGGGTCCTCGTAGGCGCGGGCCAGGAGCCGGTCCCAGAAGCCGCGCCGCCGGCCGCGCGTGCCGCCGCCCTCGCGCGAGAGCTCGATCGCGATCTGGGCCGCGGTCAGGCGGACCGTGCCGGCCCGCTCGCCCAGTTCGGTCGAAGCGCGCGGGAAGACCGTCAGCCAGCCCAGCCGCGCCTCGCCGGCGCGGACCGGAAAGGCCCGCGCGCGCGGGTCCGCTGGCGGCAGCAGGGTGACCGGCTCGCTGCCGG
>CAXTNU010000022.1:13950-23904 GCA_964245595.1 uncultured bacterium
CCTTGGGGACGAGGTCGCGCACCGAGGGCGGCAGGGCGTGCTCGCCGGAGCCGGTTCCCACCACGGCCAGGTTGCGCCATTGCGCGTCCTCGACCAGGACCGCCGCGCCGACCGCTTCGGCCAGGTGCGCCGCAAGCGCTTGGGCGCCGCCGCCGCTCGCCGCGACGCGCGCGAGTGCTTCGGCGAAGCCCAGCAGCGCGTCGGCCGAGTCGGCCTGCGTGGGTCGGGTCGCGAGGACCCGCATCTTGCGAACAGCCAAGGCCCCTATGTACGGCAAACGCCGCCTGCTGCCTGCACCAAGCACACGGCCGGCCCGATCCGGCCGCTGAGGGGCGAGCAGGCGGCGGGGCGAACGGCACACCCGTGAACTCGCTTCTGACCGCTCACCTCTGGCTCGGTGCCGTCGTCTGCGCGCTGGCGCTGCTGTTCGTCTGGCGCCTGCGCGACCGGCGCATCACGCTCTACGCCGTCACCCTGCAGATCGTACTCGGCGTGGTGCTGATGGTGCAGGGCCTGCGCGTGCCCTGGTACCACTACGGGCTCGCGATCGTCGGCTGGGCCGGCTACATGGCCGCCAACGCGATGGCCCGCCGCGAAGGCCGCGCCCGCCCGGCGCTGATCGTCACGATCGTCTCGACTGTCCTGGTCCTGATCGCCTTCGCGATCGGTCAGCACGCGGTCAAAGCGACGGGCGCCGGCTAGCCCGGGGCATCAGGTGAGGGCTAGCCGGCGCAGAGCCTATTTCACGGTGACGATCACGACATCCGAAAACGGCGGAAATTCGCCGACGTGCGTAGGCGTTCCGGTGACGAGGATCGTAAAGGTTCCGGGGTTGGGAAAACGGATCGACCCGCACAGCGCCGAGATATTGGCGCGTCCGACTCGGACGTGTGTCTTTACGACCGTTGGTTGATTCGGCCTATCACGGTCACGTACGTAAACCGTACAGAGGCAATCGTCGAGTGGGAGATGCGTGTTGTTGCGTCCGTCGATCGCGGTGATTTGAATTACCGTATCGGCACCCGGTCGCGCAGGTTCGGGGGATAGCTTTACCCCAACCTTCACCGGCAATGCTTGCGCGGTTGCTTGTACCGCATACGATAATCCTACTGCTGTCAGGAGTGCAAGCCAGTACACACCTAGGAACTGTGGGCGGTACATCGCATTTGTGCTCCTCGGATGCAGAATCAACTATCCCGATCACTCTACGAGCGGCGTCACGACTTCGTCGTTGTCGCTGACTCGCTAGGGTTTTCGTGCGACGGCTCCGGTTCTCCGTCACCTTGGACTGGTGTCGTTTTGTACGGTGAAGGTTGATATGAGGTTTCCAGATCATCATAGAAACTGCGCCACCGCGATATGTCATCGTCGGCGCCCGGGTCTGTGCGCTCGCGGTGCTGTTCGTCACGCTCTACGTCCGTCACGCTCCAGATCGCGCTCGGCGTGGTGCTGATGGTGCAGGGGCTGGGGTGCCCTGGTACCACTACGGCCTTGCGATCGTGGCCTGGGGCGGCTACATGGCCGCCCTCGCGATGGCCCACCGCAAGGGCCGCGCGGCGCCGGCGCTTTGCTTGGTGAGACCGTAATGGTCTCAAATAAGTAAAGCTGAGGTCAGGCGGGTGGAGCGAGACCCGAACGGTCCGAAGTCCGCCCAGCGCGGCGCATCATCGGCCGCGTGTTTTCGCTTTGGAGTTTGCCCTGACGCTGGATGCCTTCCACCTTTCGGCGGTCGGAACGCGGGACGACCTTCGGCAGGCCGTCCAGCGAGTGGGGCGCGGCACGCCCGAGGAAGCCCTGCTCACGGCGGTCGTCGCGCAGTACGACGGCGACGTCGAGGGCGCCGTGCGCATCCTGCGCCGGCAGTTGCGCGCGCCTGGAAACTACGCGGCGGCGCTGGCCGACATCCTCGCGCCGATCCTCATCATGCGCCACGAGAACGAGGCGGTGGAGCCGCTCGCGCGCACGCTCGAGGACGGCGGCTGGGTCGCGGCGGCGCACAGTTTTCGGGCCTTGGCCGCGGCCGACACCGGGAACCAGGAGGCGGCCCGCAAGCACGCGGCGGCGGCGCACGCGGCACTGCCCGAGGAGCGCAACGAGGTCGTGCGGTTTCGCGTGCTGCAGCGGCTGGCCCGCACCGCGTTCTATCTCAACGAGTACGAAAAAGCGGTCGACTTGGCGCTCGCGAGCGCTGGACTGGGCTCGCGGATGGGCGCCTGGCGCGCGGCCGCCGCGGGCTACTCGATCGCGTACAACGTCCACCACAACGTGACCGGCGACGTCCAGGAGGCCGACCGGTTCGCGCGCTTGTGGCGGGATGCGGCGGCCAAGTCGGGGGACGAGTCCTTCCTGCACGCCGCGCTCGTCGCCGAGTACGAGATCGCCGCGCAGCTGGCGGAGCTGCCCCGCATCGCGTCGCTCGAACGCCTCATCCAGGAGCGGCTGCTGCCGCAGCAGTACACGGAGCGGTTTCCGCTGGCGTTCTCGCACGCGCTCGTGCGCGGCGCCGAGGACCTGGTCGCGATGCGCACGCTGCTGCAAGTCCTGCGCGACACCCCGAGGCGCAGCCCGGCTCAATGGGCGCTCTGCACGGCGCTGGTCGCCGTAGCCGAAGCCGCGCGCGCCGACGACGACACCGCGCGGCACAGCTTGCGCGCGGCGGTGCAGCGGCTGGGCCGCGCGTCCGCGGGCGATCCCGCCTACGAGCGCCGGTACCGGCGCTTGGCGCGGGCCGCGGTCGCGGCCGCCTGCATCCTGCTGGGCGACGACGTGCGCGCGGCGCGCACGACCGCGGCCCAGGAATCGCGCGAAGGGCAGGGCGAGGACCGGCTGCCCGAGCTGATGCGGTCCGGCAAGCTGCACGAGGCGCTGCCGCCCCTGCGCGGCATCGCGCGCGTGTTCGCGGCCGCGTTCGAGCAGCGGCGCAGCCTGGATCTCCCGGCCGGTCTCACCAGCGCGGAGTTCGCGGTGCTGCGCCTGCTCGCGAACGGCTGGAGCGCCGGGCGGATCGCGCGCGAGACGGACCGCAGCGTCAACACGGTCTATAGCCACACGCGCTCCATCTTGGAGAAACTCCAAGCCGCGCGGGCCTCCGAAGCGGTCGCCATCGCGCGCGCGCGCGGGCTCTTGAGCTAAACGCCGGCGCCTCAACGGCGCGCCTCATCAATCTTCATGCGAGCCGCTTCTAGCGGCTCGCTTATCGTCGGGCGGCACTCACCGGAGGCAGCCGCTCATGATCACGACGCTTCTCATAGCGTTATTCTTCATCATTGCGCCGAGCCCGGCCGCAACCGCGCCGACCGCCGCCACCACTACCACCACCCTCACGTCCCCCGTCCCCGCCGCCACTTTGCCCCCCGATCCCGCCGGTCTTCGACCGCCGTGCGTCGATAGCGTCGAGCCGCTCTGCATCTAGCGAGATACCATGGACATCGAGGTTGCGGGTGTCTTCGCGCTGTTGGATTTCCTGCTCGGAAACTCGATCGACGACATCCGGAGAATTCACCGCTTGCGCTCCACTAGTGAAACGGAAGCCTTGATACGCGCGGTGCTGCTGCGCCACGGCTATGCGGTCGTGGGATTTCCAGCCGGGTGAGCGTGCGAATCCCGCGCGGTCAGCTGGTCCCGGCCTCGCAATTCACTCCCCCGCCCGCGCTTCCGGATCTGCGCCGTCTGCACGCGTTCGTCGTGGTGGCCGAAGAACTGCACTTCCGGCGGGCCGCCAACCGTCTCATGATGGCGCAGTCGCCGCTCAGCCGGATCATCCAGAAACTCGAGCACGACCTCGGCGCGCAGCTGTTCGTGCGAAACCGTCACAGCGTGCGGCTCACCGCCGCCGGAACGGTGCTGCTGGACGATGCGCGCGACCTGTTGCGGCGCGCGAAAATCGCCGTGGAACGAGCCCGGTCGCACGCGGCGGCGAGCGAACCGGCCGGCGACTAGGCGTGACCAAGCGCGGCGCTAGCGGCGGGTGAAGGCCACCGCGTAACAGGCCGGGCGCATCAGCTCGGCGGCGACCGGCCGCCGATCAGCGGCCGCATGACCCGCCTGCCCCGCATGCGGGGTGCCCGACCGCCTAAGTTAACCGAAACGCGACGAATCGGTTAGCATGACGAACGGCAGGTTGCCGCATCGGTCGTGCGGAGGCGTTCCCTCGTCATTAGTTAGACGGCAAGTGACCGGTACCGCTGCCGCCATCGTCATTATAGATCTGGGTAACCCCAGTGACGGTCCCGGATGAGTTCTGAAATACGGCCGTTCCGGAGTACGTCGTTGAATTGGTATTGCTCGGCAGCGAGACGGTGATGGTGTTTCCCGCCGGGCAATACGAGGTGGAGTTTTGGGACGTGATGTTCCCTGCGCTATTTTGGCCGATGATATTTATCGATACACTGATCGAGCCCGGCGGAACGGCCACCCGTGCCGTCGTTCCCGCAAGGGCCGGAAACGCCAGTGAGAACATGAGTGCGATGGCAAGAGCAACGCTCCTGAAGACGCTCCTCATCGTGGGATCACTCGAGCGTTCGACGCACGTGCCCATGCGGGAACAGCCGAGCCGCGTTCGACATAAACGCGACCCGCCCCGAGTTGTGTATCAATCGTCGCACTAGATGAATATTTGAACGTTTGGCCGGAGTCCGCGTCGACGACGGTCAGGCCGAAACGGTCGCGCGTTATTCTCGAAGAAGCGGGAAAGACACCGACCAGATCGCCGTCGTGAACCGCGACCGTGTCGGTCACGTACACCGTGGCTGTCGGCGAAATCTTCGCGCCGATGGATCTGGCAGAAAGCTGCATGAGATCGGATTGCGACATCCGATGCTGTGTGGAGGTCGCCACCGGAGAGCCGCTGCAGCCCGCTAGGCTCATGGCGAGCAGCAGAGCTGCTATCCCAGTCTTCATTTCTATTGTACCCCGAGGCAAGTGAAGGGCCGGCCAGGTTCAACTCCAGCCTGGAGGGTTCCTGTACTCGCGGTCACCGCCCCGGTCTCCCAAGTACGCGGTCTTCAGCCGCCGGTGATTTGGCTGAACGCGTAATACAGCGCCAGGCCGCCGATCACGACTGCGGTCGCCCAGGCGATGAGGTTGAGAGTGCGGGAGTTGACGTGCCGGCCCATGACCTTCTTGCGGTTGATGATGACCAGCATCAAAACCAGCTCGAAGGGCAGCAGCACGCCCTGCAGCACCTGGGCGTAGACGATGAGCTGCAGCAGCGAGCGCTGCGGCACGAGCAGGACCAGCAGCGCACCCAGCACGATCGCGCCGCCGAACAGGCCGTAGAAGACCGGCGCCTCGCGGAAACGGCGGTCGAGCGAGGCTTCCAGCCCGAACGCCTCGCAGACGATGTAGGCCGTCGCCAGCGGCAGCACGGCGGCGGTGAACACGCCGGCGTTGAGAATGCCCAGCGCGTAGATCATCTCGGCGAACGAGCCCGCCAGCGGGCCCAGCGCGCGGGCGAAGTCGGCGGCCTGGGCGGTGCCCAGGTCCAGCGGTGGTTTGCCCGCGTGCAGCGAGGCCTGGTAGATCGTCGCCGCGTTGGCGACGATCATGAAGCCGGCCAGCACGATCGCCAGCACCGAGCCGACGATGATGTCGGCCCGGATCGCGGGCAGGTCGCGCGCGCGCGAGCCCTTGTCGACCACTTGCGACTGCAGGAAGAACTGCATGTAGGGGGAGATCGTGGTGCCGATCAGGCCGACCACCGTCAGCAGGAACGCCTGCTGCGGCACGATGCGCGGCACGAACGTATCGCGCGCCACCTCGTGCCAGTCGGGGTGCGCCAGCACCCCCGAGACGATGTAGGTCAGGTAGATCAGCGACAGCACCACGAAGACGCGTTCGACGAGCTTGTTGGGCAGCCGCAGCACGAGCAGTGCGACCACGATCAGCGCGACCGGGATCGCGAGGAAGCGCGTGACGTGGAAGATCTCCGACGCCGCGGCGATGCCGGCGAACTCCGTCGCGGTGATCGCGGTGTTGATCGCGAACAGGCCGGCCATCGTGACGAAGGTGATGCGCAGGCCGAAGTTCTCGCGGATCAGCCCGGCCAGGCCTTGGCCGGTCACCGCGCCCATGCGGCCGGCCATCTCCTGGACGACGATCAGCGAGAGGGTCAGCGCGACCAGCGTCCAGAGGGTGGCGTAGCCGAACTGCGCGCCGGCCAGCGAGTAGGTCTGGATGCCGCCGACGTCGTTGCCGGCCGAGGCGGTGACGAAGCCCGGGCCGAGCACGGCGAAGAACGCGGCCAGCCGCCGCCAGGACCGGCGCATGCCCTCGCTACGCCGTCGTCTCGGCGCGCCGCCGCTGGTGGCGCTTGGTCAGGCGCGGCAACTGCTTCTTCAAGCGGTCGGGGATGATCGCGTCGATCGCGTCGTCGACGGTCACGATGCCGAGCATGGTGCCGTCGTCGTCGGTGACCGGGCAGGCCAGCAGGTCGTAGCGCGCGATCGTGCTCGCGACCTGCTCGGAGGGCGTGTCGGTGCGCACCGTGACGAGGTCCTGGTCCATCACGCTGTGGATCGAGGCTTCCGGCTCGGACAGCAGCAGCGTGCGCAGCGAGAGCACGCCCTGCAATTTCTCCGCCTGGTCGGTCACGTAGAGGTAGTAGATGAACTCGGTCTCGGGGGCGATCTCGCGCAGCTTGGCGATCGTCGCGCCGACCGAGCGGTGGGGGTAGATCCAGACGTAGTCGGTGGTCATCATGCCGCCCGCGGTGTGCTCGCCGTAGGCGACCAGCTCGCGCAGGTCGTCGGCGGTCTCGCGGTCCATCTCCGCGAGCAGCTCTTCCTGGCGCTCCTCGTCCAGCTCGCCGAGCAGGTCGGCGGCGTCGTCGGAATCCATCTCCTCGATGATGTCGGCCGCCCGCTCGGTGCCGAGGTCCGCGATGATCGAGCGCTGGACGTCGGCGTCGAGGTGCTCGAGCGCGTCGGCGGCGGTTTCGTCGTCGAGCGAGCGCACGACGCGGGCGGCATCCTGGGCCGACAGCTCGCTGATGACGTCGGCCAGCTCGGAGGGGTGCAGGCGGGCCAGCCGGTGCTCGGAGACCGCGAGCCGGATCTGGGTCGGGTTGAGATCGTGCAGCGGCGCGACGTTGTCCCAGGCGATCAGCGAGCGCGGGATGCGCTCGACCAGGGCCGGCATCAGCTTGGCCGCGCCCAGCCGGCGCAGCAGGCCGCCCAGGCCGATGTCGGCCGCGACCACCCGCAGCGCGCCCGCGGTGCGGGCGATCTCGATGTCGTTGATCCGCACGACCTTGCGCCCGTCGACGTCGACGATCTGCTTGTCGAACAGGTCCTCGACCAGGTAGAGCATCTCGTCCTCGGGCGGGCAGACCGTGGCGGGGGCCTCGGACAGCACGACCGCGTCGCGCTCGATCTCGAGCACGGTTCCGATCGGGGCCAGCCGCAGGCCGTCGCGCGTCTTCACGGCCAGGGCGTCGATGCGGGGGAACGTGTCCTCAGGTTTCTCGACGACGAAGTCGGCGATCCGCCCGATCGTCGTGCGGCGGCCGTTCCGCACGACGGCCACCGGCCGGCCGATCAGCTCGGAGACGAATCCTTCGTTGAAGGCCGTGGTCTGGGTCGGCATCGCGTCGTCACCTCCTCTCGGAACAAAAAAGCCGCCGGGTGTCTCCCCGGCCGGCTGTTCTCGACGGCGACGATTGCCAACGGCGCGCGGCGCCGCGGACGCTCCTCAACGTCGAGCTTCAGCACCACACGCCATCGGCTCGGAAGCGAGCTTCCGAGCCAGCCGCGTTAAGCGCCGCCTTGATTCGGCGGAGCCTGGTCACCACGTCGGGGTCTCTCGACCTTTCCGGGCAGCGGCGTCTATGCGTGCGGACGCCTCACCTAACGAGGAATCCACCTGTAAGTGTACGCCTGGGCGTCAACCCCCGGCAAGCGAGGGCGCGCTTTTCTGAAGGGGATCGGATCGCCTAGAGGCGGCGGCTTTCATCTGTCGGCGCAGTGATGCAGCACGCGCGGTGCGCGTCGCGATCACTGGCGCGCAGCGTGCGCGCAAAGGCGCAGGCCGTCGTCGCCGGCAGCAGACCGCCGGGACCAACACGCTGCTGTCGCCCGACACGACGTTCGGTTCGACCAGCTGCCTGGAAGTGAAGACGGTCTACCTGCGCGGGCGCGTCCGACTCGACGACGCGAGGTCCACCTCTACGATGGCTGCGCGGCGCGGAATACCGGATCGCCACGGTCGACGCCGCGTTCCGGTCGACGTACGAGCGTGACGGCGGTGACGGAATGGGTTGTACTACTACGTCGTGGTCGACCCGGTCCCGGAGCATCGTACTGGGAGCTCGGCTCGATCAATAACAATACGCACCTGGACGACCCCCGCTCCGACGCCGGTGGCGCCCGACCCAGTACAACCTGCTCGTCACGCCGCCGGGCGGCAGCACCGTCACCTACCAGTCGCTCGTGATCACGATCGGGGTGAGCATCACGCCGTAAGCCCGTGTGCGAAGCGCGAAACGGAGCCGGAAGACGCCGCGGGTGGCATCTTCCGGTTGGTGCGCCGGCTACTGCAGGTTGGCGGTGAGCAGTTGCATGACGTTGAGGCTGACGTCTTCCACGGAGCGCAGCAAGTGGGTCTGCGTCGTGGTCAGGATCTGCAGCTTGGTGTACTGCGTCATCTCCTGGGCGACGTCGAGGTCGCGGATCGCGCTCTCCGAGGCGGTGGTCTCCACGTCCTGGATCGCGGCGTTGCTGGCCGACTCGCCCAGCGAGACGATCTGGGCGCCGAGGTCCGCGCGGTTGCCGCCGACCTGCACCATCGCCGCATCCACCCGGTACTCGCTGCCCTCGGTGACCGTGTCGTCGGCGTCGATGCGCACGCCGGCGATGCCGAGCTGGTTCTGCGAGACGCCGGGCGCGCTGACCGAGACGATGTCGCCCTCGTTGCGGCCGATGCTGATGTCGAGCGGTTTGCCGGTGCTGGCGGGCTGGGGCGGGACCGAGTAGATGAACGTCGACTTGCCGACGTCGGCCCCGCTGACGTGGCCCAGGGTGAACTGGATCAGCGGGTTGCCGTTCGCGTCGTTGATCTGGTGCTGGTCGACGTTGGGCGGGATCGGGCCGGGGAAGAGGTTCCAGAAGTTGTCGTAGTTCTGGCCGCTCAGAATGCTCTGCGACTCCGGGTACGGCGTCTGGAACGTCTGCGACGCGTCGGTGCTCTTCGAGTCGACGGTGTACGTGACCAGATTGGTGGCCGGGTCGAAGGCGTCGATCGTGATCTTGAGGTCGAGCGGCGCGGAGCCGGTGTTGACGATCAGCGTCGTCGGGTCCACCAGCTGCTCGCCGCTGGCGAGCACGTCGTTCTGCGGCACGACCCCTTGGCCGAAGGTGCCCAGGCTGGCCGAGAGGCTGCCGTCGAGGAGCTTGCGGCCGTTGAACTCCGTCTTGCTCGCGATGGAGTCGATCTCGGTGCCGAGCGCGTGCAGCTCGTCGTTGAGGTCCTCGCGGTCGCCGTCGGAGAGCAGATCGGAACGGCCCTCGACGATGAGCGAGCGCATGCGCTGAAGGATGTCTTGCACGGTCTGGAGCGCGCCGTCGGCGACCGTGAGCGCGTTGGTGCCGTCCTGGACGTTGCGCTGGCCCTGGTCCAGGCCGAGGGATTGCGAATGCAAGGACTCCGCGATGGCCAGCCCGCTCGGGTCGTCGGCCGCGGTATTGATGCGCAGGCCGGAAGAGAGCCGGGCCGTTGAATCGGCCAGCGCCTTCTGGTTCCTACCGAACGCCAGCGATAAGCCATCGCTGAGGCGGTCGAACTGCATTCGCGCGATCATCCCTCCGTGGCGATCGTTCGGGTGAGTTGGGGGCGGGCGTTAGGCATTTAGTCCCATCCGAGGGATGCCTACCTCAAGCTCATCGGCGTCCGGCCGAAAAACTTGAACGTGACACCCAGTACGCGGCAGCGGCTTCGCTTCCTCGGCACGCTGTTCGTCGT
>CAXTNU010000023.1:0-23544 GCA_964245595.1 uncultured bacterium
GTCGGGGACGGGGAGGGCGACGGGCCGATCACGGTCACGGTGAGCACCGCCTGGTACGAGCTCGTGCCGCCGCGGTCGCCGATCGCGTACTGCCAGGTCCCGGCGGTGTTGCCGGCGGTCACGGTCGCGATGTTGCCGGCCGATCCGCTCGTGCTGACCGACGGCGCGCCGGCCGGCCCGTTGAGCAGCGAGACGGTGAACGTCTGCGCGTAATAGTTCGACTGCATGATCGTGACCGCGGTCGACTGCCCGTACTGGAGCGTCACGGCGCTGGGCGCGAGGGTGATCGGCCCGGCTGGTGCGCACAAGTTGTTGACGATGGCGATCGCCGTGCCGGCCGCCGCGATGAGCGCCGTCGCGAGCGCTCCCCAGACCGCGGTGCCGCCGATCAGTTGAACGCCGCCCGCGGTACCGGCGGCGGTCGAGATCGAGGTCGCAATCGACACGATGATCGGGCTGGCATACCAGAAGACCGCGATCAGCCCGAGGACCGCCGCGACCGCCGCGACGATCGCCGCGATGCACAGCGGGTTCGAGAGGTCTTTGGGGCTGCGGGCATGGGAGCTGGGGATGAGGCCCGAGCTGATCAGGGTCGCCTGCGACACCGTGAACGTCGTGCCGTCGGGAAGCGTCGTCGTGTAGTCGCCCAGCGTCCCCTGCGACGTGGCGATCGTCACCACGCCGCCGTCGGTCTGGTAGTTGCCGACGTACTGCCCGCTCGACGCGTTCGACGACAGCGTGAGCGCGCCGACGGTGGTCGTGGTGCCGTCGAACGCGCTCGCCGGCGCGATCGTCGACGAGCGCTGCGTGCCGTCCGGCGCGGTCATCGTCAGGCCGACGCCGTTCCCGTCCGCGAGCTGCACCGTGTTGATCGCCATCAGCGCGGTGCCGTCCGAGGCGTACCAAACGCTGTTGCCGTTGCCGTCGGAGACGACCGAGGTGTTCGAGGCGCTGTCGTACGACGTGCCGCTCGCCGAGCGATCCACCGCGGTCGTGCGACGCCGCGGAAGGTTCAGCGGCGCCACCTTGCTCTTGACGACGCGGTAGTATTGGGTCGCGTCGAAGCGCGCGCCCGGCTTGGTGCCGCTCGGGCTGGTCGGGACCAGTGCGCGAACGCCGGGGCTCCCCGCGCAGCCGGCGACCATGATGAGCGAACCCAGCCCAGTCAAAGCGTGCAGGCGGGAAATCTTCTGGCGCAAGGTCTCTCCAATGCCAAAGTACTGGCATCGAAGACGGCGGACCACCCGGAGCGCACCGATACCAACAAGCGTCCGCAGAAACGTCTGCGGTCGACTGGGCGAGCTTAGCACACTCCCGGCGAGGCACAATTCAGACGAAAGTCCCAATTTGCCGCCGCGGCCGAGCGAGAGTCTGGTGGAGCGCGTGCCGACGAGCTCGAACGGAGCTCGTCGGCGCTGCTGCGGGTCAGACGTACGCGGGAGTGTAGATTCCGCTCAGGTCGTGGCTGCCCGGCGGGGGCTGCTCGATCACGGTCACGCCGGCCGGAACGGTGTTCGTCGTCTTGGAGATGCGGATGCGGTAGCCTTCGAACGTCCGCAGCGTGAACGAGAACGCCGGGCGGCTGTCGCACGCGGTCGCCGGCGTCGCGTAGCTGTCGGTGCCGCTGCCCTCTTCGGAGTACGTGTTGACGATGTCGAGCAGGTAGTCGATCGCGACCGCTTCGCCCAGCAGCAGCGAGTAGGTGTGGTCCGAGCGCCAGTGCACGCCGGCGATGTTGCGGAACAGCGACACGTTGGAGGCGAGCTTGTCGAGCTCGCCGCCGAGCGTCATCCGGGCCGCGTCCGTGCCGGTGTAGACCTCCAGCGTGCGGCCGTCGGCACTGGGCTGGACGGGCTGGAAGTACGTCGACTGGTTCCCCGCCGCGTCCGTGCGCTTGAGGTTGGCCAGCGGCAGATCGTCGTTGAAGAGCGCCTTGAGCAGCGTGACGCAGGCGCCGGCCGTCGTCGCATGCCCGGCGCCGTAGGCCGGGTGGACCGGGCAGCCTTCCGGGAACTGCTCGGGCAGCAGGTAGCTCGCCTCCGGCGGCGGCGCATCGCCGCCCTGCGGGTCCTGCGGGTTGGTGGAGTTCAGCGTCGCGATGCGCGGGAGCACGTTCGCCGTCACCGACGTGGCCGGGTTGGCGAAGAACGGATAGGGCCCGGCGTTCGAGCGCAATTGCTCGTCGATGCGCCCGGCGAACTCCTCGGGGCGCAAGCGGCGGTGGATGTTCCACTTGTAGTACCAGACGCTGAGCAGCGCGCGCCGAGCGACCTCGCCGATCATGCTCTTCACGTCGTGGTTGCCCAAGGTGATGAAGCCCTTCTCGACCTGCGAGAACTGGTAGGGGATCTCCGGCGCCAGCGTTTGCGCGGGGTCGAACAGCCCGCCCGCGAACGGCAGCGCCGCACCGCTCGGATCGAGATCCTGATAGACCTGGTCGCGCGGGAAGGCGCTGCGATCCGCCGGCGGCGTCAGCAGGATGAAACAGGCGTTGAAGTATTCCTGGAACACGACGTCGGTGTGCACGTACTCGCCGGCGTCGCGGCCGGCGCGGATGAGCCGCGGATCGGTATCGAAGAAGGGATTGATCACGTTCTGCGGGGCCGGCTGCGGCACCCAGCCGTTCTGGCGCGCTCGCCATACCGAGGACACCGTCAGGTAGTCGCGGCCCGGCTTGTTGGGCTCGGAGGAAGGCTTGCCGCCGTAGTCGGTGCGCATCGCGGCCGTCTTCAGCTTCGGGCTGAGCGTCAGGCGTCCGATCGGGACCGGCCGCACGAAGAACTGCGAGACGTACGGACCGATGCGGTCGCCTTCGGTGAAGCCCCGGAACAGCGTTTGCTCCGTGACCGTGCCGTTGTCGCCGCCGACGTAGTTGAGGCCGAAGTAGAACACGAGGTTGGGACCGCCGAGGTCCGCCACGGCGGCGCCGACGAGCGCCGCGATCTGGCCGGCGAGAGCCGAGGACAAGATGCCTTTGGCGACGTCGTCGTTGCGGCCGGCCGCCGTGTAGTACTTGAACGGCACGTCGCGCAGCAGCGCCATCCAGTAGTTCTCGGCGATCTCCGCCAGCTCGGTCTTGGTGTTGAACTTCGGCGGCGCCGGAAACGAGATCAGCGCGGGCGTGTAGCCCGTGGCCGGAGACGGCGGCCGGCGCAAGTCGTACAGGCCGATCGTCTGCGGGTCGCCGCCCTCGAGCGAGAACGCTTCGCCCGCGAGCGGGTTGTCGAGCAGCAGCCGCGCACCGAGCGGACCGGCGGGCATGCCCGCGTCGTTGCGCTGCTGGAAGCGCAAGGGACTCCCGCTCGGCGCCGACGAGGCCGGCACGGTGCCGAGCTGCTCGACGGTGGGATTGACCGGCGGGTCCTCGAGATGCCGGTCGAACGCGCAGACGTGCTGCTCGGTGAGCGCGGCCTGCAGCGCTTGATACGCCGCGCTGGTGACGACGCCCGCGCCATCGTGCTGGAGCGCTTTCGAGAAGTTCGCGACGAACGGAAAATCCGTCTCGTCGCCGTTGCACGGCTGCGCCGGCGGCGCGAACGCCTCCGCGACGGCTCGGTTGATGCGCAAGTTCTCGGCCGCGGCGACGCGGTTTTGGATCGGCACGTAGACGGAGGGAACGATGCGGCACGACGTGTTCACCGCCGTTGCCGCGGGCGAAGCAGCCGCAGCACCGGATTTGATCGGATTGGACATGACCCACCCCCGCAAAGAATGTGTGATCGCGGCCGCGGACTCTGGCGGCACTCCGCTCGGATCAGCAGGGCGGCAAGCCGCCAGCATGCTGCGACGCGCTGAAGCGGGCGGGGCACAGAGCGAACGTCGAGATAGCGCCCAGCGCGGTCGCCTCGTTCGCTGGAACTATGGTACCACGCGCGACCGGGATTGTCGAACGTATGTTCGCATCATACCAGTCCGCTCAACGCTTGGCCGCGCGCGCGGAGCGCTTCGGCGCCTTCGCGGGCGAGGTCGAACGCGCGCAGCTTCACCCGGCCGGTCGGCAGCACGGCGTGAATCTCCAACTCGCCGCCCAGCGCGCGAACGTAGTCGCGCAGCGTTGAAACGAACACGTCGGTGCGCCGCTCGATGCGCGAGACCTCGGACTGATCGGCCTCGAGAGCGCGCGCGACCTCCGCTTGCGTCTTGTGGAACGCCCGTCGCAGGTCTTTGAGCGAATCGTACTGCGCGGCCCATTTGGAAGCGATCGCTTCGTGCTCCGCAATCTGCTCGGGCGTGAAGTACTGCTTGCGGAGCTCGTCCCAAGACGTCAGCTTCATCAGTTCCGATCCTTTCTTCGTATGCCGTCGAGGTATGCGTCGTAGAGCTTGTCGGCGAGTGCGATCATCCGGCTGTAGAACCGCTTGTCACCACGCTTCTCGCCGCCGATCAGCAAAATGGCGTTCGGTAAGGGTCGAAGACGAAGAACGAGCGCAAGGTTCCCGTGCGTAGCTCCTTCATGTTCGAGTACCGTGAGGCGGCAACGGTGTCTACGTACGGGCGACCGAGGCTTGGGCCCGCGAGCTCGAGCGCATTTAGATCGAAATCGAGCGCCGCCCGCTCGCGTTCGGATAGCGATCGAGACCAAGCCTCGAACTCGGTGGTCGTCTCGGTTTCCCAGGCCACTATAGTATGCGCTCCAGCGCATATGTGTTCAAGCGCATACCAACCCGGGGCTGTGCGGGCTGAGTCGCCATTCGGTATCTCATCTCGACGGCCCATCACGCCGGCAACTTCAGCCGGCAAGGGGGTACCGGGCTCGGTGGCCAGCCAGGTTTGCTGGTACATGAGGAACCATAGTACCAGGATTATCGAACATATGTTCGTACACACACGAGGCTATGGCGAATGCCCCCGGCTATGCCGAGCTCCACTGCTGGTCGAACTTCAGCTTCCTCGAAGGGGCCTCGCACCCCGAGGAGCTGGTCGAGCACGGGGTGCGGCTGGGGCTGCGCGGGATCGCGCTGACCGACCGGGACGGGCTGTACGGGTCGGTCCGGTTCACCAAGGCGGCCGTGCCGCAGCCCGGCTTCGCGGCGCTGTGCGGGGCCGAGCTGACCCTGGAGTCGGCCGAGTCCGAGGCGATCCGGGCCAGCCGCCCGGCCCGCCCGGCCAAGGAAGTGCCGACCGACACGCCGCGCCTGGTGCTGCTGGCCGAGGACCAGCGCGGCTACGCCAACCTGTCGCGGCTGATCTCGACCGCCCAGCTGCGCGGGCGCAAGCGCGACGCGCGCCTGCGGCTGGACGACCTCGAGGGCCGCACCGACGGCCTGGTCGCGCTCTCCGGCGGGCGCAACGGCCCCGTCGAAAAGGCGCTGCTGCGGCGCGACAGCGACGGCGCGGCCGCGCTCGGCACGCGTCTGCGCGATCTCTTTCCCGGCCGCTTCTACCTCGAGCTGCAGCACCACGTGCGGGCCGAGGACCCGGCCCTGCTGCGCGCCATGGTGCGCCTCGCGCAGCGCCTGGACGTGCCGTACGTCGCGACCAACGGCGTCGCGTACGCCACCCGCGAGGACGCGCAGCTCGCCGACGTCCTCGCTTGCGTGAAGTACGCCACGCCGCTGCAGAGCGCGGGCAACCTGCTGCGCCCCAACCACGAGCACTACCTCAAGACGCCGGCCCAGATGGCGCGCTTGTTCGCCGAATTCCCGCTCGCGCTGAGCAATACGCTGGCGGTCGCGGAGCGCTGCGCGTTCCGCCTGGGCCGGGTGACGGGCGAGTTCCCGCGCTTTCCGATTCCCGAGGGCGAGACGTCGGCGCAGTCGTACCTGCGCACGCTGACGTACGAGGGCGCGAAGAAGCGCTATGCCTGGCCGTTCGCACCTGAGGTCGAGCGCCAGCTCGACTACGAGCTGGGCATCATCGCGCGGATGGACCTGGCCGGCTATTTTTTGGTGGTGTGGGACATCGCGCAGGCGGCGGAGTGCCTGGGCGTGCTGGCGCAGGGGCGCGGTTCAGCGGCCAACTCCGCGGTCTGCTACGCGCTGGGCATCACCGCGGTCGACCCGATCGCGGGCGGCCTGCTGTTCGAGCGCTTCCTGAGCGAGGACCGGGGCGAGATCCCCGACATCGACATCGACTTCGCGCACCAAGACCGCGAGAAGGTGATCCAGTACTGCTACGAGCGCTACGGGCGCGAGCACGCCGCGATGGCGGCCGAGGTGATCACCTACCGCACCCGCTCGGCGATCCGCGACGTCGGCAAGGCGCTCGGCCTGAGCCTGGGCCAGGTCGACGCGGTGGTGCGCGAGTACGACGCGCGCGAGTCGCTCGCCGGCGCGCTCGGTGCCGAGGCCGTGGACGACGCAGCGCTGCCGGGCTCGGTCGTGAAACGGCGCGACCTCGACGCCGGCTCGAACCAGCTCGCCTCGCGCGCCGCGGATGCGCCGGCGGCCGAGCGCAGCGCGGTTCATCCGCCCAAGACAAAGGCGCGCAGCAGCCAGTACGGCTTCGTCGCCAAGGATTTCGGGCCCGATCCCGACGCGCATCTGCGCGGGCCGGTCGGCGGCGAGGTGGGTGCGCTGCTGATGGCGATGTGCCGGCGGATCGACGGCTTTCCGCGCCACATGGGGATCCACAGCGGCGGGATGGTGATCACCCGCTCGCCGCTGGTGGAGGTCGCGCCGGTGGAGTGGGCCTCGATGCGCGACCGCACGATCGTGCAGTGGGACAAGGACGATCTGGCCGAGATGGGCCTGATCAAGATCGACCTGCTGGGCCTAGGCATGCTCTCGCTGCTGCGCGACGCGTTCGCGCTCTACGGGCGGCGCTACCCGGAGCGCGCGCCCATGTCGCTGGCCGCGATCCCGCCCGACGACCACCCGACCTACGAGATGCTGCAGCGGGCCGACTCGATCGGCGTGTTCCAGGTCGAGTCGCGCGCGCAGCAGTCGATGCTGCCGCGCCTCAAACCGGCCTGCTTCTACGACCTGGTGATGCAGGTCGCGATCATCCGCCCCGGGCCGATCCAAGGCGACATGATCCACCCGTTCCTGCGCCGCCGCAACGGGCTCGAACAGGTGACGTATCCGCACCCCAAGCTCAAGCCGATCCTCGAGCGCACCCTGGGCGTGCCGCTGTTCCAGGAGCAGGGCATGCGGATGGCGATGGAAGCGGCGGGCTTTTCCGCCGGCGAGGCGGACCGCCTGCGGCGCGCGATGGGCCACAAGCGCTCGCGCGAGCGGATGCTCGAGATCTACCCGCGCCTGGTGGAAGGCATGGTGCAGAACGGCATCCCGCGCGAGGACGCCGACAAGCTGTACCACATGCTCGAAGGCTTCGCCGACTACGGCTTCCCCGAGTCGCACGCGGCCTCGTTCGCGCTGCTCGCCTACGCCTCGGCGTACGTCAAGTGCCACGAGCCGGCGGTCTTCTGCGCCGCGATCCTCAACGTGCAGCCGATGGGCTTCTACTCCACCGAGGTGCTGGTCAACGACGCCCGCCGCCACGGCGTGGCCGTGAAGCCGATCGCGGTGAACGAGAGCGAGTGGTGGAGCTTCGTCGACCGGGACGGCGCGCTGCGGCTGGGCTTCCACCTGGTGCGCGGCATGGGCGAGGTGCAGCGCGACCGGCTCGAGCGCGCGCTCGCGTACGGCGAGGACGCGCCGCGCGAGGGAAGCCCGCCCGAGTACCAAGCCGGTGCGCCGCGCGAGTTCGCCGACCTGGTCGACTTCGCGCGCCGCACGGGCCTCGAGCGCGAGGCGCTGGAGAACTTGGCCGCCGCGGGCGCGTTCGCGCCCTGGTACCCGACCCGCCGGGAAGCGATGTGGGCCCTGCGCGGCCTGAACGAGCGCGAGGCGCGCGGCGAGCTCGGCCGCGCGATGGAGATCGAGAACGAGCCGCTCCCGGCGCTGCGGCCCTTGAGCCCGGTGGAGCAGACCACCCTCGACATCCACGCCACCGGCGTGAGCGACGTCCACCCGATCGCGCACTTCCGCCCCCTGCTCGACCAGCAGCACGTCCTCGCGGCGAGCCGGCTGCCGGCGATGCCCAAGAACCTGGTCTGCAAGATCGGCGGCATGGTGATCACCCGCCAGCGGCCCGGAACGGCGAAGGGCTTCGTGTTCCTGACGCTCGAGGACGAGACGGGCCTGGTGAACGTGATCGTCCGCCCCGACGTCTACGAGCGCAATCGCCGCACGATCCGCAGCTCGCCGTGCCTGATCGTCGAGGGCACGCTACAGAAAGAGTACGGCTGCATCGACGTGATCATGAAACGCTGCTGGGCCATGGACACGGAGGGCACGACGGAGAAGGTGCGGGTCCGGAATTTTCATTGATATCCACAGCCAATCGGGATCTATGCGCTGTAACACTTGAGTTATCCACAGGAAACCTTCTCAACTCACAGTGTAACTTCAAGGACATTCACACCGCAGGGCCTGAGACACTAAGCAGCACCGTTTGAGAGAGAAAGACACGCCATGAGACCTCGCTTGCGCCAACTAGCGACCCTGATCCACGTACTCGATCTGACGCCCTCCTTAGCTGATGCGCGAAGTCGTCAGATGTTTCATGCTGCTGTCTATCTTGCACAAGAGCTCGGACTTGACCTCGGGTATGATTTTTCTTGGCACGAGCAAGGTGCGTATAGTTCGCGCCTGACCGAGGACCTGTATGACCTAGCCGTAGGGCCCAGTACTGCGCTCCCATATCCGCTCAATGGCGAATTCACCAGGCGCGTTCAGCGGATCCGCATAGTCTTGCGTGTTCCCAATGGGATCTCTCTTGATGAGTCTCGTTGGCTTCTTTTGCTTGCTGCGACACATTATCTCATGAAGTATATGAAGGTTTCATCGACGCAAATAGAGGACCGGCTTGCGAAGGTCGACCCGGCCATACCGCCGTATCACGACAAGGCCACGATCGCATTGTCAGCTGCGTAGTTTGGCGCATCGAAGACGAATAGGTGTAATCCAACGTGAGGCCCAGGACTCAAAAAAGCGTACGGATTCAAGACTCGATACACGGCATTATCGAGCTATCAGCACTGGAAACGTATGTAGTTGATTCTCTTGCATTCCAACGACTACTCAACATTAAACAACTCGGCATGGCTTATGCCGTCTTTCCGGGCGCAGATTACTCTCGCTTCTCACACTGCGTAGGGGTTTGCCATCAGATGGGTCGTTGGCTCGACTCACTGCAGCGTGCTGGGAAAGGAATTGACGAACCGAAACGCCGACTGTACCGGCTCGCAGCTCTGCTGCACGATATCGGGCACTATCCGTTCAGCCATACGTTAGAACATGCTGTAAAGGCCCATTATGAAGGCGTGGCAGAACGAACGGGTGCGCTGGAAAAGCTTTACTATAACCATGAGAATATAGGTGAATTGATCGTCGGCGGTGATGCAGAGCTTGATACAGCGCTGATTGAGATCGGACTGAATCGTGAAACCCTTCAGAATATCTTTGACCATGACGACGTCACTCGTTTATCGCCTTTGCTTTCCTCTGACCTTGACGCCGATCGAGTCGACTACCTACGGAGGACAGCTCATCACACAGGCCTCCCGTACGGACTTGATGACATTCAATACTTGACCACGGAGATTCGGCTTGATTCCGAAGGTAGGCCTTGCTGGTCTGAACGCGCACTGCATGCCCTCGATCACCTTTTGCTTGCCCGATTTTTCGACTACCAGCAAATCGTCTTCAATAAGACGGTCGCTGGGCTTGAGCTAGCTCTATCCCGCATTATAACCGAGATGCTTGAAATTGGTGGTGAATCCGGCCTCGACTTATCGAAGGCTGGACTCGGAAGCATGCTTCCGGCGAAATGGATCGATTGGGACGACCATGCTCTCTTCCAGCATATCAAGCAGTTTCGAGATAACTGTGGAGATGCGGTCATAAGTAGCATCTGTAATTGCTTACTGCAGCGAAACCCTCCGCGGACCGTCTTTGAGCATCACTTCATCGCCTCCGGTCAAGAAAGAAAACGCTTCAAGGCATGGGCGCAGGCCGTGGAAAGCTCGCTCCCTCGTTGGGCTAAACATTTTGGCATGGACAAGAAACTTTGGTTTTCATGGGCCAAGGCCTTTAGTTTCACCGACTATGACCTCGACTATGAGGTTTCCGATACCGATTCCGAGATGGCAGAATTGAGCAAACTTCCCCGCGTATTGCGAGGCGAATCTCCCACATCTATACCACTTGTATGCCATCCTTCTTCAGTCATTCGGGCATTATACTTGCAACGCGCGTATAGCATTCGCGTGCATGTCGTGCTGTCTAGTGAAGAAGAGTTTGCCAGAAGACCGGAGATCGAGAAGTTCATCGAAACTCAGGTGAATGCAATGAGGCGCGACTATTTAGAGAAAACTGCCCAAACGACTATCTTTGATGCACTACATGCATGACGACATCGGCGACCGCAATGCGGTATGGCATCGAGGGCCGCTTTTCATTATTAATCAAATAGACTGTGTAGTAAAAACTTTTACTATGCGAAGCTCGCACGTAAGCACTGAGCACGTCCAGGCACGCTTGGTCGGCTATACGTCTTAGCAGGAGATCGTCAAGCCGGAGCTTTTTTGACACCAACGTATCGTTAGGCTCACGGTTCGATGAAAGGTGTCCCAATGCGCGCTTTTCGTTGCCTGGGTGCTGTCGGTGCTCTTAGCCCTCACGTTCTTCTCGATGGGGACGGAGAAGCTCATGGACGAGCCGATGATGACCGGCCTGTTCCGCTACCCGCCGTGGAGCATGAAACCCTGGTCGGGGCGGTCGAGATCGTGGGCGCGGTGTTCGTCCTGATCCCCCGCCTGGCGCATGTCGGAGCGTTCTTGCTCAGCTGCGTGATGGTTGGCGCGATCTTCTCGCACTTGACCCCACGGGCAGGCCTACATGGTCGCCGGCCCGGCGCTGCTGCTCGCGATGGCGATCGCGCTCGGTGCGCTGCGCCACTGGGGCCGCACCAAGCCGCGTCTGAGCCGCGTCCGGGCGGCCTAGGCGCCGGTTCGGTGTCCTCATCACCTCGTGCATGCGGCGTCGCCCCTCGGGGTCGCGACTCACGGGTCCGGGTCTACGAGGGCGGCGGTCGCTTCGGTGCCGCGTACGACAGCGCGGCGCGATCCCAGCCGGCGGCAGCGACGCACTGCGCGTAGATCGCGTCGAGAAACGCGCGCAGCTCGGCTGCCGGGTCGGCGGCATTCCGCACGGCGTCGTAGGGCAGCACCCACTCCTTGATCGCGTCCGACCACGCTGCGCCCGCTGGTGCAACCGGCAGCGTCTCGGCGCCGGGCGGCTGCGGAACGATGTACCCGTAGAAGAACGGCGCGGTCGTCTCGTCGCCGTAATAGAGCCCGGCAGCCATCATTTCGGCGTCGAGATCGTACTTCATGATGTAGCCGCGGTCGATCGGCGGCGTGACGTGCTTACCGCTGAACAGGAGCAGCGACACGTCGAGCGCGCCCCACCACACCGCAATGCCGGTGCGGCCGAAGAAGTGCGCCCGCCATTCGTCGAAGATGCCGGCGGTCGCGGTGGCGGCGCGGAACCAGCGCCGCACGGCGTCCGCCTCGTAGACCGCGGGGCGGCGGTCCTCGTGCAGCGGCGTGACGTCCGGAATTTCCTGAGGGATCGGCGAGATGCGGCACTCGACCCCGAGCGCTTCGAGGGCCGCCTGCAGCTCCGCGTAGACCTCCGCCACCGTGCGCGCCGGAACGAGCGCGATGCGCCGCGTTTCGCCGGTGCTGCGCTCGACGATCAGCTCGGACGAGAACACGTCGAGCGACGCTTCGACCGAGGTGCCGTGCCAAGGCATCGGCCCCGTGGTGACGCCGCGCGCCGACAGCAGCAGCGCGGTGAACATCCAGTTCGGCTGCGCGGGCGAGAGCGCGAGGCGCAGCTTGCCCAGCATCTGCGTGTAGAGATGGAAGCTCTTTTTCGTCGGGGCCCAGGCCGCCACGTCGACGGCCGGCCAGATCGTGTCGTCAGTCATGAGCGTTCCTGTCCGTGCCCCGCGCGTGCGCCGGGCTGGTTGCAGAGCGGCGGTTTGCGATCGCCGGTTCGAAGCGGCGGTCGGGAATGAACCAGGTGATCGCGACGACGACGAACAGGGCGTCCGAGATCGCCGGCCATACGAACGCAAAGCCGATCGCGCACACGTAGAGCGCGAGCGAGGCCTTCCCCTTCACGTCGGCCGCCACGGCTTTCGCGAAGGCCGTGCCGGGCCCGTTCACGGCCAGCAGCGCGTTCTGCAACAGCGTGTACGCGATCGCGCAGAAGAGCAGCACGAGCGCGTAGAGCGCGGTGGGAACCGCGGCGGACGGGTTCTCGCCAAGCCAGGTAGTGGTGAACGGGACGACCGAGAGCCAGAAGAGCAGGTGCAGGTTCGCCCACATGGCCCGGCCGTCGATGCCGCTCGTCGCGCGCAGCATGTGATGGTGGTTGTTCCAGTAGATGCCGACGAAGATGAAGCTCAGCACGTATGCGGCCAGCGTCGGCAGGATCGTCCGCAGCGACTCCAGGTCCGTGCCGTGCGGCGGCTTGAGCTCGAGCACCATGATCGTGATGATGACCGCGATGACGCCGTCGCTGAACGCTTCCAGGCGGTCCGGTTCGGTCGAGAATGCCGCTCTCATCTGAACGCGGCAACCCAGCCGAGCAACCGGTGGATGCGGATGCAGGCCGGCCGGCACGGCGGAGAAGGTGCGCGCGCGGAACGTTCACCGAAGCCCAGCGCGCGCACCGTCGTCAGGCGATCGCGCCGTGGTCCCGGCGCTGCGGCTCGGGTTGCGGCGCAGACTCGAGCACCACGCGGTTGCGGATGACGCCGAGGTTCTCGATCTCCACCTCCACGAGGTCGCCGGCCTCGAGCCGGATCGGCGGCTTGCGGGTGAACCCCACCCCGGCCGGCGTGCCCGTGGCGATGATGTCTCCCGGTTCGAGGGTCATGAACCGGGTGATGAACGCGATCGTCTCGGCGACGCCGAAGATCATCTGGCTCGTGCTGGCGTGCTGAAGCGTCTGCCCGTTGACGCGCGCCGTCACCATGAGCGCCTGGGGGTCGGGGATGAAGCGCGCCGGCACGATGCCCGGGCCCATCGGCGCGAACCCGTCGATCGCCTTGCCGGCGCCCCACTGCGAGGTCTGCATCTGCAGGTCGCGCGCGCTGACGTCGTCGAGCGCCGCGTAGCCGGCGACGTAGTCCAGCGCGTCGCGCTCGCCGACCCGGCTCGCCCGGCGGCCGATCACGACGGCCAGCTCGGCCTCGTAGTCCACTGCGGCCGCAGCCGCGGCGGGCACCACGATGTCGTCGTACGGCCCGATCAGCGAATTGCGGTACTTCGCGAACAGCACCGGGGCTTCGGGCAAGGCGAGACCCGCTTCGGCCGCGTGATCGCGGTAGTTCAATCCCAGGCAGACGATCTTGTCCGGGTCGGGGACCGGCGGGCCGAGCCGAGCCGAGCCGAGCTCGACCGCCTCCGGGTCGTCCGCGGCCGAGCGTGCCGCCGCGAGCATCTCGTCGAAGAGGGCGGGATCGATCGCGAGCAGTTCCTTGACGGTGGAGGGATACGGCCCCAGCTTGCGCGAGGGAACGATCTTCCCCTCGACCGCGATGCCGGCTTGCCAGCCGCCTTCGACCCGGTACGTCACGAGTTGCATCACAGCGGTTCGTCCTTCGCGAGGTGCGCCGGTCAGTCGTCGCCGGCTTCGTGGTTCTCGAGGAAATAGGCCGGCACCGGCGGGCCCCACAACTGCAGGCTGTGCTCGGGCGGAACCTCGCGCGCGGTCCAGTCCGCGCCGGCCGGGATGAAGTCGATGTCGCAGAAATACTCCGCGAAGCTGCCCCACGGGTCGCGCACGTAGTGGAAGAAGTTCGAGCCGGCCTCGTGGCGCCCGAATCCCCAGCCTTCCCGGTAGCCGGCGTCGGCCATGTTCATCGCGCCCAGCCCGACCGTGTCGATCGCGCCGACGTCGAAGCTCGCGTGGTGGAAACCGGGCCGCTGCGAGCGCGCGAACGCGACGACGTGGTGGTCGCTGCCGTGCGGCGAGTACATGAAGGCGATGATGTCGCCGGAGCGGTCCGAGACGCGCAGGCCCAGAAAGCGCTCGTAGAAACTCACGGTCCGCGAGACGTCGGGGGTGAAGCGAAGCACGTGACCCAAGCGGCGGGGAACCACCGCCGAGCCGATCTCCTGGGCCGCCCGGCGCACGCCCTCCGGAGCGATGCGAATCTCCGTCGCCGACTTGGTGCGCGGCGACGTCCGCTCGCGCGGCATCACCTCGACGAGCACGCCGTCGGGATCGCGGAACCACGCGCCGTCGCCGGAGACCGCGTGCGGCGGGTCGACCAGCTCGACCCCGCCGGCTTCCAGCCGGCGGCGGAACGAGCCCAGCGCGTTTTCGTCGAGGCTGAACGAGAGGTGGCGCAGGTGCCGCCGGCGCGCCTCGGAGATGCGGCCGACCGCGCTTTGCGCGGTTCGCAAGATGAGCCCGTCCGCGGCTTGGCCGACCGCGAGCCCGAACGACCCGTAGAACCGTTCGGCCTCGCCGAGGTCGGGGACCGCCAGCGCGAAGTGGTCCAGGGAGTGGACGGCGAGTACGGCTTCGGCTTCGTTCCGGTTCGCAGCCGGGCGAGCGGCGTCGATCATACGGCTTCCCGTTCGCCGGCTGGGTTGGCCGAACCGTTCGAGCGCGCGCCCCGAGGCAACGGCGATCAGGCGCGCGATCGCGTCCAGGTCGGCGCCAAACGGTCGCTATGCCGCAGCACGACCTTGCGATCTGCCGCCGACCTCGCTACAGCGCAGGCGCATGCCGCCGGCGAATCATCGAACTCAGCGACGCTCGGCAGGCGGTGGGTCGTTCTCCGGCGGACGGAGCGAAGCGGCCAGGGCGTTGATCTCGTCGAGCGTCACGATGCCGCGCCGCAGGCATTCGCGCATCAGATCGTATTCGGTGCGTGCACCGAGCTGCGCGCGCACGCGCAGAACCGTGTTGACGATCGTGGTGGGCCGGCGCGCCGTCTCGGCGGCGATCTCGCGTTCGAGCATGCCGGCGAACAGCCGCAACAGGATCGAGCGCTGGTTGTCGGTGACCGTGACGGCCGCGCCGGGTCTGCGCGAAGCGCTCTTGATCGACGGCCGGCTCACGCGACCGAGCGCGGCTGCGCGCGCTCTGAGCCGAAGCGCCGTCCCTCCGCCGGACGGTGTCGCCTCGCGCGGCACGGGCGACCGCTCCGCCGGCCGGACGAGAATTGCTGCGTCACGGAGCGCGCTTCGTGACGTGCACTTGAACCGGGGTGCATGCTACCGTCCACGCCCGTGATGATAGAAAACCTTGCATGTTTGCGTCCATAGTGAAAACACGGTGCCGAGCGGGAGAGCAGCGCAGGTCGATTTGTCACGCGGCATC
Organism: uncultured bacterium; assembly: GCA_964245595.1. GTDB lineage: Bacteria > Vulcanimicrobiota > Vulcanimicrobiia > Vulcanimicrobiales > Vulcanimicrobiaceae > Vulcanimicrobium. Next base: position 15,357 of record CAXTNU010000023.1, read on the forward strand.
GCACGTGTTGGTCGGTGATCAGGGTAGTTGGAAGCAAACCCGCTTAGCGGCAACGTACGGCAGCGCCGCAAAAGCAGGCAGCCGCCATCCCTGGGTGTAGGCGAGCGTGGCTTGCAAGGACGACCGGCTGTGCTGCTCGCCGCCCCGTGCGGTTACGGCTGTGGGTGCGGGACACCCCGCTCACGACCGCATCGTGTCCGACCAGCCCTGAGTGTCCATAGGGAAAGTTCACCGTCGGTCACCGGTGGACAAACTGCGAGCGCGTCGACTGCCCTTATTTATGCTCAAGTACTATATTAGCATGGTAAAATGTAATATTTTGGACCCGTGTTCGTGAACGATTCGCTCTTCTTACGAACACCTGCACGTCGCTATCAGGCTGGGCTGGTTCATTTTGGGGAACGAACGTTGCGCCGAGCGGGGTGCAGCGGACACATTTCCGCGTATTTCCGGCGGTGAGGACGGGCTTCGCGTACCATAGCGTTAGTGGTTTGACCTATCGACCACTACGCTTTGAAGGAGCATCCTCGTCCATGAGCATCATCACGATCCTGTTCGCTCTGCTGCTGTCAGGCTCGGGCAACTTCTCCACGCATACCAGCGGTGTCTACGGGAGCGGCCCAGCCACGGCCGCACCGACGTCGACGACGGTCCCGGGTGCAACCGTCGACGAAGTTTACGGCGGCGGGCCGACCGGCTAACCGATGATGGTCAACGGTAGCGCTGATATCGCTGGTAGCGCCGGCGCACCGGCTGGCCATCACGGTGATCGGAAGGACGGCAGCGAGGCGAACGGTAATGCAGCACCTCCGAAACAAGGGCAACCATTGGTCGTTCTCGCTGAGGTGTATCGCGCTCGGGTGACGCTTATGAAGCTCGCCGCCGCTGGCGGAATCGGCGCCGTCCTTCCCTCCCCGCATCCCGATGACGCGGCATCTTTCGTCGCGTCCGCTCGGGAAGCGTTTCTTCGCGGCGATCTGGCGGCATGCGTCTCGATGGTCGAAGGAAAGACGTTCGTCGATCCTGCCCTGCGAACCGAGGCTTTGTTTCTCTTGGCCCGGGCACTGATGCGGCTTCAGCGGTCGCGGGACGTGGTCAAGCTGTTGGAGCCGACCTTGACCGCATTCTCGTCGCTGGACGAGATATGCACGGCTCGCATGCTATACGGCTATGCCGTCGCGTTCGCGCAGGATCTGGACCGCGGTCTCGAGCTGCTGGCCGCCACGGCAGTATTCGCGGATTCCGAGCACGTTCACCGCTCGATCCGAGCGGAGCTTTCGTATTACCGAGGATTCGTATACTGGGCGAAGCACGACTTTTCGAAGGCATCTCGCTATGCGATAGAGGCCGAGGAAGCTGGCCTCGACGTACTGTCGGTTCGCGCAATGGAGCTACGCGCGTTCATTGCAGCAGCCGAAGCACGTTTCGGGGAGGCACTTCGACTGTTCGAATCTGCGCGGGAAGCGTATGCAAAGTGTAACGGGCTGGATGTGGCCGTAGCGACGACGATCATCTGTCAGATTGCGGCCCTCGAGATGAACCTTCGATCGGTGGAGATTCCTGGCTCGCATGCCGACCCCAATGGTCGGCTTCTTCCGGGAACTTCGTTTGGTCCAGCGGTAACATCGCTCACCCGGGTGATCATATTCTCCTCTGATGCATGGCTGTACGCCTTAGACGGTGATCGCACGAAAGCCGTTCATAAGGCTTGGGACGCGATTACGGCTGCACCGAACTCGGCATGGCGGGTATGGGCATTGTCTGCGGGCGCGGCTCTATCACAGCAGCTCGGTGAGGTTGGCCATGCGCGATATTTGACTGACGAGGCTCTTGATCTGGCCTTGACGGTCGATTGGAATCTTACGGCTGGCGAAGAGCGCATCGCGTTGTTGAGGCTTGCTGAAGTCTGTGCTACGATCAATCCCAGCGACGCTTCATCTGTCCTTGAGCGCTACGACGGCATAACGTCCAAAATGGAATCGACGCGTGCCTTAAGCGATGCAGAGAGCGATCCTCGGCTCGTCGGCTGGGACGCTCATGTCCGCGGTCTGGTAGCGCGCGTCGTCGGTGAACACGAAGCCGCTGCGGATTGCTTCCGCAAGGCCGTAGCATCGTTCAGCTCTTGCGGCTATTTGTGGCGCGCGGCGCTCGCGCTCATCGAGCTCGATGCAACGCCCGTCGACACAACTGCGGAAGCGCCGCTCGAAAGAGCCGCCATAATCATTCGCGACAATTTTCCCGACTCGTTCCTGACGGCGCGGCTGGGATGGGCGCGCCTGTACCTCGACCCGATCGGGCGGACACTCACGCCCACGCAGGTCGACACCCTGCGCCGCTTGTTCCAAAACAAGAGCGTGGCTGCGATCGCGAGCGAGACCTTTCGCGCGGAGTCCACCGTCCGCAAGCACGTCGAGGCGGTCGAAGCGGCGTTCGGAACGCACTCGATCCCCGAGCTCATCTTCGAATGCCTCCGCCGCGGGATCGTCCCTCGGTCGATGGTCGACCGGAGCGTGCCGACGCCCCTGCCGCGCATCTCCTAGCATAAGACCGAGCGCAAACGCCAGCGACACCGCTCTCGAGTTCGGTTCGCGCGCGCGGTCGGACGTCGTACCCGCTTCACGCGGTTCTCCGTTTGCGGTGCGGTCCTCGCGCGCCCACCGTGTTTTGCCCATAGGCCCAGGAGCTCGGTCGCGGTCGTGCGCCGCGCAGCTCCCCATGCGACGAGCGCGCGCAGCAGCGGTGCTCCATATGACCATGGACACCGCGTTTTCCGTATGGACGCCGACGCCGCTCGAGGTCATCCTCGGGATGTGACCGGACGACGCCTCGGTCACACAAGACGTCCGTCGCCAGCATCACTGGCGACGGCGGCCCACCGCCGATCGTCCTTGCGCGCCACGCTCGCCTACACCCGGGGATGCTCGGCGGTGCGGCGTTCCCAACGGCTCGGGGGTGAGGAGCTGCGGATTCGATGCGCTCGGCGTGAGCCGGCAAGGAATGGGATGGTCAGCGATCACGCCCTGCGGGGTGAGGCGCCGCGCGGTCAGCGGCACGACGATTTCGACGATCGGATCGGTGAGGCACTGCGGCTGGGGTGGATGGGGCACTATTCGGTCGCTCACACCATGCTCGCGGCACTGCTCGCCCGGGAGCCGTCGACGGTCGGGGAGCGCGCGCTGTGCCGGGCGCTGCTCGCGCTGGTCTCCGCCGCGCTCGACGATCTCTCCGCCGCCCGGCGCTTCGCGCGCCAGGCGATCCACGATTCGGCCCGCCCCAACCCAAAGACGCCCGCAGCCGAGGCGCGCAAGCGGCGGCTGGCGCGCGCGGTCGGCGTCAACGCGTGCACGTTGGTGGGCGATACCGTCCGCGCCGGCCGTGCGGCCCAGGCGCGCTTCGTCGCAGGCGATGCGGATGCCCGATGGCTCATGAACCTCGGCTTGGTCCCGCCCTGGGGAGATGCGCCGCCGCCGATTCAGCGCTACGCGAAATTCGTCGCCGCGGTGCACGCCGTGTTCGCCCAACGGCCGCAACCGGGTCCGTTGACGCCCAGCGAAGTCGGAATCCTCAAGCTCGTGGCCGCGGGGCACTCCTCCGTTGCCGCCGCGGCGCTGGTCGGCCGCAGCACGCAGACCGTGCGCACCCACCTGCGCAATGCCTATGCGAAACTCGGCGCGCACGGCCGCGGAGATGCGATCGACCGCGCGCGCGGTCTCGGCCTGCTGGATTGACCGCCCGAGGGCGGCCTTCCTGAAGGTCGCGCCGTTCGGTCGCGGTATTGCCTGTTCTCTCACCCGACGCCGGAGGACCGATGCCCGAAGCCTACATCGTGGCGGCGCTGCGCACCGCGGGCGGCCGCAAGGGCGGCAAGCTCGCGGGCTGGCACCCGGCGGACCTCGCGGCGCAGGTGCTCGACGCGCTGATCGAGCGGACCGGCGCGGACCCGGCGCTGGTCGAGGACGTCATCCTGGGCTGCGTCGGGCAGGTCGGCCAGCAGGCGATCAACGTCGGCCGCAACGCGGTGCTGGCCTCGAAGCTGCCCGAAAGCGTGCCGGGGACGACGATCGACCGGCAGTGCGGGTCGTCGCAGCAGGCGCTGCACTTCGCCGCGCAGGCGGTCATGTCGGGCGCGATGGACGTCGTGATCGCGGGCGGGGTCGAGAGCATGACCCGCGTGCCGATCACCCTGTCGAGCGCGCTGCCGGCCCAGAACGGCTTCGGCACGTACAAGAGCCCGGGCATGGAAGCGCGCTACCCGGGCGTGGAGTTCAGCCAGTTCACCGGCGCCGAGATGATCGCGCGCAAGTACGGCTTCTCGCGCGACGAGCTCGACGCGTACAGCTACGACAGCCACCGCAAGGCGATCGCCGCGACGCAGGCCGGCTTCTTCGCGGACGAGATCGTCCCGCTCGACGTCGCGCTCGAAGACGGTTCGACGGCGCGCCACGCGGTCGACGAGGGAATTCGCTTCGACGCGACGCTCGACGGCATCCGCGCGGTGAAGCTGCTGCATCCCGAGGGGCGCGTCACGGCGGCCAGCTCGAGCCAGATCTGCGACGGTGCCTCGGGCTGCATGGTCGTCAGCGAGCGCGGCCTCGCGGCGCTGGGCGCCGAGCCGCTGGCGCGCATCCACCACATGAGCGTGCTCGGGCACGACCCGGTGATCATGCTCGAAGCCCCGCTCCCTGCCACGGAGCGCGCGCTGAAGAAAGCCGGGCTGAGCGTCGCCGACATCGACCTGTTCGAGGTGAACGAGGCGTTCGCGCCGGTGCCGCTGGCCTGGCTGCGCGCGACCGGGGCCGACCCGGAGCGGCTCAACGTGCACGGCGGCGCGATCGCGCTGGGCCACCCGCTGGGCAGCTCGGGCACGAAGCTGATGACGACCCTGCTGCACGCGCTCGCGCGGCGCGGCGGGCGGTACGGCCTGCAGACCATGTGCGAGGGCGGCGGGCTGGCCAACGTCACGATCGTCGAGCGGCTCTGACGGTGCGGCTCGACGCGAACGTCGCCGCGGTCGTGACCGGCGGCGCATCCGGCCTCGGCCTGGCGGCGGCGCGCGCGCTCGCCGCGCGCGGGGTGAAGGTCGCGCTGTTCGACCTGAACGCCGTGCAGGGCGAAGCCGTCGCGCGCGAGCTGAGCGGCACGTTCTGCGCGGTGGACGTCGCCTCCGACGAGCAGGTCGACGCCGGCTTCGCCCGGGCGCGCGCCGCCAACGGTCAGGAGCGCGTGCTGGTCAACTGCGCGGGGACCGGCAACGCGTTCAAGACCGCGGCGCGCGACAAGACCAGCGGCGCGATCGCGCACTTTCCGCTCGCCGCCTTCGAGCGCATCGTCCAGATCAACCTGATCGGCACGTTCCGCTGCATCGCAAAGTCCGCGGCCGGCATGCTCGCGCTCGAACCGCTCGCGGACGGCGAGCGCGGGGCGATCGTCAACACGGCCTCCGTCGCGGCGGTCGACGGGCAGATCGGTCAGGCCGCGTACGCGGCCTCGAAAGCCGGCATCGTCGGCCTGACCCTCCCGGTCGCGCGCGACCTGATGAACGACGGCATCCGGGTCAACACGATCCTGCCCGGTATCTTCGACACGCCGCTGCTGGGCGCCGTACCGGACAACGTCAAGACCGCGCTGGCCGCGGCGGTGCCGTTCCCCAAGCGCCTGGGCAGCCCTGACGAGTACGCCTCGCTCGCGCTGCAGATGATCGAGAACGGCTACTTCAACGGCGAGCACGTCCGGCTCGACGGCGCGATCCGCATGGCCCCGCGGTAGCGCGGTCGTGAGCGGTCCGCTGACCGGCGCGCGGGTGCTGGAGTTCGCCGGGATCGGCCCGGCGCCGTTCTGCGCGATGCTGCTCTCGGACCTGGGCGCCGACGTGGTGCGGATCGAGCGCGCCGACGCACCGGTGCAGTCCGACCCCGTCACCTCGCGCGGCCGCAGCGCGCTGGCGCTCGACTTGAAAGCCCGCGCCGACAACGCGCTGGCGCTGGACGCGATCGAGCGCGCCGACGTGCTGATCGAAGGCTTTCGGCCAGGCGTGATGGAGCGGCTCGGGCTCGGCCCGGACGCCGCGCTGGAACGCAACCCGCGCCTGATCTACGGCCGCATGACGGGCTGGGGTCAGAGCGGACCGCTCGCCCACGCCGCCGGGCACGACATCGCGTACGTCGCGCTCACCGGCGCGCTGGCGGCACTGGGCCCGGCGGACCGGCCGCCGGTGCCGCCGCTCAACCTCGTCGGCGACTTCGGCGGCGGCGCGCTCTACCTCGCCTTCGGCATCGCGGCCGCGCTCTACGAGCGCGAGCGCTCGGGCCGCGGCCAGGTGATCGACGCGGCGATCGTCGACGGCACCGCGTCGCTGATGGCCATGTTCAGCGGCCTGACGGCGAACGGGCGCCTGACGCTGGAACGCGAGCGCAGCCTGCTCGGCGGCGCGGCACCGAACTACCGCTGCTACGCCTGCGCCGACGGCCGCTACGTCGCGGTCGGTGCGCTCGAGCCGAAGTTCTTCGCCGTCTTACTCGCACGGCTCGGCGTGGAATTCCCGAGCGGCTGGGACGACGGTGTGCCGGAGCACGGGAGCGCTGCGGCGGAGTGGGCGGCGCAGGCCGACGCGCTGGCGGCCATCTTCGCGACCAAACCGCGCGACGCATGGGCCGCGCTATTCGAAGGCAGCGACGCCTGCGTCGCGCCGGTGCTGACGCTCGACGAGGCGCCCGCGCACCCGCACCTGCGCGCACGCGAGGTCTACGTCGAGCACGACGGCGTCGTCCAGCCGGCCCCTGCACCGCGCTTCTCGCGCACACCCGGCGCGGTCCAGGGCCCAGCACCCCAAGGCGGGCAAAGCGGTCGCGATGCGTTGCGGCGCTGGGGAATCGATCCGGTCGAGTAGCTGTCACGGCGAGCGTTCGCCGCTTCGTCGAGCGGGCGTTGTTTGGGTAAGCGAGGCCCTCATGGCCGCAATCACCGTTCCGGTACGATCGTCATTCGGGACGATGCTCAAGGCGGCGCTCGGCGCCTGGCTCGACGATCGCGCGCCGACCCTCGCCGGCGCGCTGTCGTTCTCGACCATCTTCGCCCTGGCGCCCCTATTCGTCATCATCATGGCCCTCACGGGCCATTTCATCAGCAGCGCCGTGGTCGAGCAGCACCTCGTCAATCAGGTCAGCCACGCGGTCGGCTCGGACGCCGCGAGCGCGCTGCGCGCGATGGTCGATGCCTCGCACGCCAACGCACGAGCCGGTTCGATCGTCGGTGCGATCGGCTGGGTCGTGCTGCTCGGCGCGGCGGCCGGAATCTTCTTGACGCTGCAGGACGCGCTCAACATCATCTGGCACGTCGACGTGCCCAAGAACCAGCCCTTGACGGCGGTGCTGCGCGAGCGCGCCCTCGCGCTGGCGATGGTGTTCGCGATGGCGGTCCTGATCGTGCTGACGCTCGCCGTCGACGCGGTCCTCGCGGCCGCCCTCGCGCATCTCGAGCGCGGTGCGACGACGGGACCGCTCGCGCTGGTCGGTCAGGTCGTCGCCACGCTGTTCACGGTCGCGGCCACGACGGGCATCTTCGCGATGGCGTTCAAAGTGCTGCCGCAAACGCGCATCGCCTGGCACGACGTGTGGCCGGGCGCCGCGACCGCCGCGGTGCTGTTCGTCGCGGGGCAGTGGGGGATCGCGCTCTTCCTCGCCCATGCCGGGCTGCAAAAGGGTTACGGCGCGGCGGGCTCGGTGCTCGGCCTGCTCATGTGGGTGTACGTCTCGGCCATGGTGCTGTTCTACGGCGCCGAGCTCACCAAGCAGTCGGCGCGCGGCGGGCGCTAGAGCGCCGCGCCGCCGCCGGAGTAGACGCTCTTCCAGCCGTTGCCGCCGCGGCCGTAGATGACGTAGGTGTTGGCGTCGTAGCCGATCTGGTTGGTGACGACGGAGAGCTTGCCGTCGCCCAGGTCGATCGCGTCGACCAGCACCTCGCCCGACTCCTCGAGCAGCGGTTCGGTGACGTCGAGGTTCAGCACGTTGGCCAGGGTGGTGCGCAGCGCGCCGCCGCGCGGCTCGGCGATGAAGAACAGCCGCTTGTCGTGCCGCTTCGCACCGCTGCCGCGCAGGTTGAGCGTGCCGACGACCGCCATGCCGCGCCCGAGGTCGAGCGCGGTCAGGTTGCGCACGGTCAGCTTCGCCGGCGAAGCCGCGCCGACGGCTTG
>CAXTNU010000024.1:0-23351 GCA_964245595.1 uncultured bacterium
ACGCCCCCGGCACGCAGGCGGCGAGGTGACCGGTGCCGGGCACCAGGTCGAGGTCGAGCCCGCGGTAGTGCTCGATCGTCGCCGCCGCCGGGGACGGCCCCTGCCCGGCGACGACGTGCACGGCTGGAGGGTGATCGGCTTGGACGGCTTCAAGACGCCGGGCGAGATCGCGCTGCACGACCCCGCGCGCAGGACCGCCATCGTCGGCGACGCGCTGTGGGGCACGCCGGCCGGCGCGCTGACGCTGATGCCGGACGCGAAGCTGGCCGATCCCGTGCGCGCGACGCTCTCGGCCCGCGCGCTGCGCGCGCTGCGGCTCGAGCACCTGCTGGTCGGCGACGGCGCGTGCGTGTTCGGCACCGCGCACGCCGCGATCGGCGCCATGATCGACGCGCGGCCCGGCGCGCTGACCAACCGCGTCAACCTGCACGAGCTCGACTACGCGCGCTTCCGCGCGCCGCTGCCGTTCGGCAGCCGCGATGCCGAGGTGGGCTGGCTGCTGGGCGCGGAAAAACTCGGCTACATGGCGGTCAAGCTCGCGCCGGGCCAAGTCGCCTGCCCGTACCACTGGCACACCGGGGAGGAAGAGCTGTTCGTCGTCATCGCCGGCACGCCGACGCTGCGCACGCCGAAGGGAACGTTCGAGCTGCGCGCGGGCGACGTCATCGCGTTCCCGACCGGCGCGGTGGGCGCGCACCGCCTGCAGAACGACTCCGCCGAAGAAGCGCACGTGCTGCTGATCGCCAACAACGAGGAAACGAGCGATTCGTGCTTCTACCCCGACTCGCATAAGCACGTGGTCGGCGGCACGGATCTGCTCACGACCGACGAGCCGGCGCTGGAATACTTCGATGGCGAGATCGCGCCCGAGCCGAGCGCGAGCCCGTCGTGAGTACGGCCTGGAGCGAAGGGCGCGTTCGCACGCGCGAGCTCGACATCGCGTATTTGGAGCGCGGTCCGCGGGACGGCCCGGCGGTGCTGCTCGTGCACGGCTTTCCCGACGACGCGCGTACCTGGGACCGCGTCTCACCGACGCTGGCCGAAGCCGGATACCGCACGCTGGCGCCGTTCGTGCGCGGCTTCGGCTCGACGCGCTTCGTTGCCGACGGCATCACGCGCACGGGGGAAGTCGCGGCGCTGGCGCGCGACGTGCTCGCCTTCGCCGACGCGCTGGGGCTGCGCGAGTTCCACTACGTCGGCCACGACTGGGGCGCGCGGGCCGGCTACGCCGCGGCCGCGCTCGCGCCCGAGCGCTTCGCGTCCCTAACCGCGCTGGCCGTCGCGTACGGCACGAACCACGCGGCGCAAACCATGCCGGTGGAGCAGACGCGCGCGTACTGGTACCAATGGTACTTCGCCACGCCGCGCGGCGCGGACGAGCTCGAACGCGATCGCCAGGCGTTCTGCCGCGCGCTCTGGCGCTTCTGGTCGCCGGGCTGGTCGTTCGGCGACGCGGAGTACGAGGCGACCGCGGCGTCGTTCGACAACCCCGATTTCGTCTCGGTCGTGCTAGCGTCGTACCGCCAGCGCTGGGGCTTCGTACCGGGCGCCGACGCCTACGCCGCCGACCGCGAAACGCTCGCGCGCGCACCGAAGCTCGCTACTCCGACGCTGGTGCTGATGGGCGCCGACGACGGCGCGACGCTGCCTTCGAGCGCCGACGGTAAAGAAGCGCTCTTCACCGGCCCCTACCGCGTCGAGCTGATCGCGGGCAGTGGTCACTTCCTGCAGCGCGAACGTTCGGATGAGGTCGCTCGCCATGTTGTGAAGCATATGCATAACATGACCGGATCTCGATGAGCACTTCACGATCTAATCGAAGCATGCGAACCAAGCGGTTCCTGGAGCAAGCTCTGAAGAGTCGGCTAGATTACTTGCATAGTTTCTTATGACGTGTTACGGTCGAACGGCTCGGTTCGGGTTTCGGCCAACGAGTCGTGAAGACCGGTTCGGGGTGGCACCCGGAAACGTGGTCGGTCCACTCGCTACAGAACCGATTCTCCATGAATGATTCGGCCATGTTTTTCTATGTCGGTACCGTCGCCATCGCGTTGGCCGCTTTGTACTCGCTGAGCTTCAAAGCGCGGCCATACTTCACCGTTCGCGAATCCTATGCGCTGTTGTCGCTGGCGTTGGGATTCGCCATGGTACACTTCCTTGCAGCAGGCAGTGCCGCCGCTTGGTTGTCGCCGGTAAACACCGTGCTTTTCTTGGCGCTCGTCTTTGCGGCGCAACGAATCGCCGGCGCCGAATTCCGTAGAAACGGCCTCGGGCGATTGCAGAGGGTATCGCGCACGGCGACGATGACGGTGTCTAAGTATCCGGTACCCGAGCGCCGAGCGCGGGGACGAGTGCTCAGCCGCCGCCCGCCGCGTCATTCCGGCGGCGGCGTGGCGCTGAGGTCGCCGCCCCAGCCGAACCAGACGTGGGGGACGTAGGCCGAGGTGAGGCCGTGCTGCTGCGCGACGCAGTCGGCCCAGGTGTACTGGGGGAGGAACGCCGGGCCGGTGAAGCCGTCGAGGCTGCTCGGGGTGACCGGCACGTAGGCGATCGAATTGGCTTGCAAGTATTCCGCCGCGGCGCCGACGGTGCCCCATAGCGTCAGGCTGTAGCCCCACAGGGTCGGGCCGTTTTGTGAGCTGTACGTGCTCTGCACGGTCCAGAGCTGGTTCCAGGCCATCGGCACGATGTCGTTGGCGTTCACGCAGGCGTACGAGCTCGTGCCGAACAGCGTGTTCCAGAGGTTCGCGAAGCCTTGGTCGCCGGTCGTCGGCGCGGCGAAGGTGTACGGCGTCAGGGTGAGCTGCAGCTTCGCCGCTTTCGGCAACTGGTCGGCCAGCCACGCCGCGGCGAGGTTCGCCAGGTCGCCGCCGAGGCTGTGGCCGGCCACGTCCAGCACGAGCTTGCCGCCTTGCGCGGCCGCGGTCTGGCGCAGGTAGTCGATCAGGCTCAGGTCGGTGGCCGGATCGGTCGCGGCGACGAGCCGCGCGAGCGCGGCGTTCGAGCCGGCCGCGATGTTCGCATTGGCGCTCTGTGGGTAGAGAAACGGGACGAGCGCGAGCGCGTCGAGGTCCTCGATGATGTTGTCGAACAGCCCCTTGGCGTCCCAATCGGTCAGCGTGCCGCGCAGCGCGAGCGCGTAGCGCCCGTCGGCGCCGCGGGCGACGAATCCCAGCACGCCGTCGTTGACCGCGGGTCCCCAGGTCAGCGTCCAGGGGCCGTTCACCGGCGCCTGGATGCTCGCCAGCGCCGTCTGCATCCGCGCCTTCTGCGCGGGCTGGTTCGCTTCGTCGTAATACGAGATTATCGACAACAGGGCCGCGCTCAGGGTTCCGACTCGCGTTACAGCCACGTCCACCTCACATCGGTTCGCCGCATCGGCAAGCGGCGCTGGATTCGCGAAGCGTTCGCGCGAGCGAGGCCCGGCCCTCGTCGCACGCAGGAAGGGTCTAGCGCCGACTGAACGCTGGGGCGATGCTCGCGCTGCTCCTGGCCGCTTCGTCGGTGCTGACCCCGTCACCCAAGCCGTGCCCGGCCGATCTGGTCGTCGAGAGCCCGCGCCTCAAGGTCGTTCGGGCGACCGACCGTTCGATGGACGACTACGTGGTCACGGTCGACGTGACCAACCACGGCAGCGCCGCCCAGACCCCGGGGGTAAAGCAGCACCTCGAGCTGCTGCAGAACGGCAAGCCGCTGGGCGCGCAGCCGATTCCGTCGCTGGTCCGGGACGAGCGGTACGCGGCGGCGTTCCGCGTCTCGCTCCCGCACGAGCGCGAGCGCGCGCCGTTCCCGGTCGCGTTCCGCTACGTGCTCGAGTCCAAGCAAGACGCGGCGCGCGACAACTGCGTCAGCGCCAACGACCGGGTCTCCGCGACCCTCTGATGCGCGTGCGGCTCGCGCCGCGGGCCCAGGACGAGGCGACCGTCACGCTCGTCGGCACCGCGACCTTTCCCGCCGGCCCGCTGCGGCTGTCGTACCCGACCCGGACCGGCGCGCTGCTGCGCATCGACGGCGTCGCGCGGGGCGCGTTCGACGGCAAGCACGCCGCGATCGCGCTGCCGCCGCTGCCGGGCCCGCACGAGATCGCGCTCGAGGTCGAGCGGCGCAGCTTGCCGATCGCGGGCCTGCCGGCCGGCGACGGCGTGCGCTGGCGCTGGATGCTGGCCCGGGCCGAGCAGAAGCCGCACGAACACCTGGAGATCGAACCGGCCGCCGCTGAGCCCGACGGCAAGCCGGTCGACGTGCCGCTGATCGGCCACGCCCACCTCGACGTCGCCTGGCTCTGGACGTACGGCGAGACCAAGCGCAAGGCGCTGCGCACGTTCGCCACCGCGCTGCGCGAGATCGAGCGCGACGAGCGCTTCGTGTTCGCCCAGAGCATGCCGCAGCTCTACGCCTGGGTGCAGGCCGGCGACAAGACGCTGTTCGCGCGCCTGCGCGAGCGCGCGGCGAGCGGGGCCGGCTGGGACGCGGGCGTCGCGCCGCTGTGGGTGGAGAGCGACGCGCACGCGCCCAGCGGCGAGTCGCTGCTGCGCCAGTTCGCGCACGGCATCCGCTGGACGCGCGACAACCTAGGCCTGGAGCCGACGGTGGCCTGGCTGCCCGACACGTTCGGCTTTCCGTCGACCTTCCCGGTCCTGGCGGCGCACGCCGGCGTGCCGTACTTCGCGACCACCAAGCTGCAGTGGAACGAGACCACCCGCTGGCCGTACCCGCAGTTCCGCTGGCACGGCGACGACGGCTCGGTGCTGGTCTCGGCGGTGATCGCGGCGTACGACGGCCCGCTCGACGACAAGCGCGTGCGGACCGCGCGCGAGCGGGGCGAGATCCTGATCCACGGCTATGGCGACGGCGGCGGCGGACCGACCGACGAGGACCTGGCCTTCGTCGCGCCCGCCTCGCGGCCGTGGACGCGCGCCGCCGATTGGTTCGCCCGCGTCGCGGCGCAAACGCTGCCCGACCATCGCGGCGAGCTGTACCTCGAGGCGCACCGCGGCACGTACACCACCCACCACGACGTCAAGGCCCGCAACGCGGCGCTGGAGCTCGCGCTCGACCACGCCGAGGAGCGGGCCGCGTGGTGCGTCGCGGTGCGCGCGCCGGCCACCGTGCGCCGCTCGCTGGCCGACGATCTGCGCACCGCCTGGCGGATCGTGCTGCGGGCGCAGTTCCACGACGTCATCACCGGCACCGCGATCCCGGCCGTGTACGCCGACGTGCACGCCGAGTACGACCGGGCCGAGGCGATCGCCGCGCGGGTGGAGGAAGCGGCGCGCTCGGTGCTGCCGCGCAGCGACCTGCGCCTGGTGCCGCCCCCGTCGCCGCCGCCGCGCCGTGACGGCGACGCCTGGCTGTTCGAGAACGCCTACGTGCGCGCGCGGGTGCGCGACGACGGCACGATCGTCGAGCTCGGCGCGGCGGCCGGCCGCAGCGTCGCCACGCTCGCCAACGGCATCTCCGCCTACGTCGACAAGCCCAAGATGTGGGACGCCTGGAACGTCGACGCGTCGTACGCGAACGCGCGCGTCGCGGTCAAGCCGCAGGGCGCGGCGGTCGAGGACGACGGGCTCGTGGTGCGCCTCGCGGTCGGCAAGAACTCGCGCGTCGCGATGCGGCTCGCGCTGCACGAGGACGAGCCGTGGCTGCGGGTGGAGCTGGCGGTCGCGTGGCACGAGGACCACGTGCTGCTGCGCGCCGAGCACCGTCTGGCGATCGAGGCGCGCGAGGTGCGCTACGGCCAGCCCCACGGCACGCTGGTGCGCACGGCGTTCCCGAACGGCGACGCCGAGCGGGCGAAGTTCGAGGTGCCGGCGCAGCGCTGGGCGCACGTGACGGACGGCGAGAACGGTCTGGCGGTGTTCGTCACCGACCTGTACGGCTGGAACGGCGTCGGCCTCAAGGGCGGCGGCGTGCGGCTGGGGACGTCGCTGCTGCGTTCGCCGACCTGGCCCGATCCGGGCGCGGATCGTGGCGAGCAGCGGCTGGCGTACGCCTTCGTGCCGACCGCGGGCGCGTCGGTGTCGGCGCTCGAGCAAGCCTGGCAAGGCTATGCCGCGCGCGCTCGAGTGCGCTTGTTCACCTGCGACGATCCCGCGGTGCTGATCGTCGCGACGTACCCGTCCGACGACGCGGGCGGGGTGATCGTGCGGGTGCGCGAGTGCGACGGCGAGGCGCGCCGGGTCGCGCTGCGCTGCGGCGGGCGAATGCGCGCTGCGACGCCGGTGGACGCGGCGGAGCGGCCCGTTCCCGGCGACGGCGCGATCGAGGAGGAGGCGCTGGCGTTCGAGCTGGGGGCGTTCGGGCTGAGGTCGTTCTTGGTGACGTTTTAGCGGTGAGGCGGCGTCATCGGGGACGGGCATCCTCCCTGGCCTGGGCGATCATCGCCGGCCACAGCCGAGAGGTGTGCCGTACATGGCATGCTCCCGGCAGAGCCGCAACACGTCCTCGGCGACTCGGCCGAAGGGATCCGCCTCGACGACGCGCCAGAGGTCGGTCCAGTCGGCCGGGTCGCCGCGGTCCAGGATGTCGTCGATGGCGGCAGGGACGAGACCCGCGCCGTCGCTGAGATGGCGGTGCTTCATGGTTCGCTGCTAGTGTACCAACTCGCGGCAGCCGTGTCCGGCTTGGCGGCGACCGGCGTAGTCGTATGCCTGGTGGAGGCCTTCCCGTCTTCGACGCGGTACGCCCCGGCGCCATGACCCGCACCATCGACACCGTTCTGTTCGACCTCGACGACACGCTCCACGACGACACCACCGCCTACCGCAACGCCGCGCGGGAAGTCGCCGAGCTGGTCGGGCGCGAGCGCGGGATCGACCCGCGCGCGCTGGCCGACGCCTACGACGGCGCGGCGATGGGCTTCTGGGCGGAGCTGAGCGCGGAGCACCTGACCCTGGCGATCGAGGACGAGCGCGAGCGGATGTGGCACGAGGCGCTGCGCCTGGTCGGCATCGACGACCGGGCGCTCGCGGCGCGCGCCGCGCAAGCCTACGTCGAGGCGCGAGCGGGCGGGCTCGCGCTGTTCCCGGGCGCGCTGGAGCTGCTCGCCGCGCTCCGCGGGCACGGCTGCAAGCTGGGCCTGGTGACCAACGGCTTCGCCGCGACCCACCACGACAAGATCGACCGGCTCGGCTTGCGCGAGCGGATGGACGCGTTCTTCATCGCCGACGAGGTCGGCATGCTCAAGCCCGACCCGGCGCTCTTCCTGCACGCCTGCGCGGAGCTGGGCAGCGAGCCGGCGCGGACGGCGATGGTCGGCGACCGCTACAACCGCGACGTGCGCGGCGCGCAGGACGCCGGGCTGTTCACCGTCCTGATCGACGTGCACGCCACCCCGCTGCCCGAGGGCGCCCCGCGCCCCGACGCCGTCGTACCGACCATCGCCGACGTGCTGGGCGTGCTGCCGCTCGCGCCGCCGAGGGAGGGCGGCACGGCGAACGCGAACTGACCCGGGGTGACGGAACAGCCGGTCGAAAGCGTCTTCGCGCGGTCGTGGGCGCTGCTCGCGCGCAACTGGATCATCATCCTGCCCGGCCTGGTGATCGGGCTGGTCGTCGGGATTCTCAACCAGGTCCTCGCGCCGCCGCAGTACGTCGATCCCGCGACCGGCGTCGTCGTGGTCGGCGGCTCGTTCCTGGGCGGTATCGCGCGCGGCCTGATCGGTTTGACGCTCTCCATTCTCGCCTTCATCGCCAACCAGGCCTACACGACCGGGATGGCCGGCGCCGCCTGGGAGCGCGGCACGGCGACGCTCGCCGACGGCGCCGCGTCGTTCCAGGAAGATGCCGGCCGCATCGCCATCACCGCGCTGGGGCTGATCTTCCTGGGTTCGCTCGCGCTGACGCTGGCCCCGTTCACGCTGGGGCTGTCGCTGCTGGCGCTGCTGGTCTTCGCGCTCTATGCGTTTCCGGCCGCGATCGTGGGCAACCGGCCCGGCTTCTCGGCCATCGCCGAGTCGTTCGCGATCACGCGCGCCCGCTTCGTGCCGACGCTCGTCGTCTCGGCGCTGATCTGCCTGGTCTTCGTGCTCGTCGGCATCTTCGCCGGGCTGCTCCACTTCGCGCCGCTGATCGGTCCGATCGTCGCCGCCTGCATCACCCAAGCGTTCGTCGCCTTCGTCACGCTGGTGGTCGTCGGGGAGTACCTCAACCTGCGCGGGCGCGGCTTCGGCCCGGGCCCGACCGTGATGGCGCCGCCTTCGCCGCCGTCCAACGCCGTGTCATGACTACCGTCCTGGTCATCCGCATCGTGGCGATCGCGCTCGGGGTCGCGCTCTTCGCGACGGCCGCGCTGCTCGACTTCCGCCACGGCCTCAAACCCTACGCGACCGGAAAGCAGCGGTCCGCGACGTTCTACGACGACGCCAAGGTGTTCGCGCTGCGCATCGCGGCGGTCGGGATCGTCTTCGCGGCGCTGTTCTCGTGGGTCATCGGCAACCACCTCGGACCGGCCCCCCGCTAGGCTTTGCCTGCCGGGCGGCCGCAACGAACCTCGTTTCCTGGGGGTCACACAGAAGTTATGCCGGACGGGACTCCGCACGCCCTCGACGCGATCGTCATCAAGGGCGCGCGCGAACACAACCTCAAGAACGTCGACCTGACCCTGCCCCGCAACCGGCTCATCGTGATGACGGGGCTGTCGGGATCGGGCAAGTCCTCGCTCGCTTTCGACACCATCTACGCCGAAGGCCAGCGCCGCTACGTCGAGTCGCTCTCGTCGTACGCGCGCCAGTTCCTGGGCCAGATGGAGAAGCCCGACGTCGACTACATCGAGGGCCTCTCGCCGGCGATCTCGATCGACCAGAAGTCGACCTCGCGCAACCCGCGCTCGACGGTCGGCACGGTCACCGAGATCTACGACTACCTGCGGCTGCTCTACGCGCGCATCGGCAAGGCGCACTGCTACGAGTGCGGCAAGCCGGTCTCGGCCCAGACCCCCGAGCAGATCGTCGACCAGATCCTGGCCTTCCCCGAAGGCACCCGCATCCAACTGCTCGCACCGGTCATCCGCGGTCGCAAGGGCGAGTACTCCAAGCTGTTCGAGGAGATCGGCAAAGAGGGCTTCGCGCGCGTCCGGGTCGACGGCGAAATCCGCGAGCTCAAAGACAAGATCGAGCTCGACAAGAAGCGCAAGCACACCGTCGAGGTCGTGGTCGACCGCATCGTGGTCAAACCCGACGTGCGGACCCGCCTGACCGACTCGGTCGAGACGACGCTGCGCTTGGCGACGGGTTTGGTCACGGTGCTCTATCAGGCCGTCGCGAACGCCGGCACCGAGAAGCCGTCGACGGAGTGGATGGAGGCGACGTTCAGCGAGTCGTTCGCCTGCGCGTCGTGCGGCATCTCGTTCCAAGAGCTCGAGCCGCGCCTGTTCTCGTTCAACTCGCCGTTCGGCGCGTGCCCCGCGTGCAGCGGCTTGGGCGAGAAGATCGAGATCGACGAGTGGAAGGTCATTCCCGACCGCACCAAGTCGATCAAGGACGGCGCGATCGTGCCGTGGTCGAAGAACCTCGGCACCGGCCGGTTCCCGTCGACGAATCCGTATTACATGCAGCAGGTCGAGCGGCTGCTGCGCTCGCGCCGCGCCAAGGCCACGACGCCGGTCGAGGAATTGCCCGAGGATCTGGTCGACATGATCCTCTACGGCACCGACAAGAAGCAGAAGTTCACCTACGAGTCGCGCTCGGGCCACGCCTGGGAGTACGAGTCGCAGTTCGAGGGCGTGGTCAACAACCTCCAGCGCCGCTACGGCGAGACCTCTTCCGACTACGTGAAGGAAGAGATCGAGAAGTACATGTCGGCCTCGCTCTGCAAAGTCTGCAAAGGCGCGCGGCTCAAGCCCGAGGCGCTCGGCGTGACGATCGCCGGCAAGAACATCGATCAGACCACCAAGATGTCGGTCGAGGTCGCCCAGAAGTTCTTCGCCGAGTTCGAGCCCAGCGAGCGCGAGCAGCAGATCTCCAACCAGATCCTCAAGGAGATTCGGGCCCGGCTGGGCTTCCTCAAGAACGTCGGGCTGGGCTATCTCAACTTGTCGCGCTCGGCCACGACGCTCTCGGGCGGCGAGTCGCAGCGCATTCGCCTGGCGACGCAGATCGGCTCGTCGCTGGTCGGCGTGCTCTACATCTTGGACGAACCGTCGATCGGGCTGCACCAGCGCGACAACGACCGGCTCCTCGCGACCTTGGAAACGCTGCGCGACATCGGCAACACGCTGATCGTGATCGAGCACGACGAGGACACCATGCGCGCGGCCGACGTGATCGTCGACATCGGCCCGGGCGCGGGCGCCGAGGGCGGCCGCATCCTGACCGTCGGCGACATCGACCAGATCATGCGCAACCCGGAGTCGCTGACCGGCGCGTACCTGAGCGGGCGGCAGTTCATCGCGATCCCCAAGCACCGCAAGAAGGGCCGCGGCTCGCTGCTGGTCCAGAACGCGACCGCCAACAACCTCAGCGGGGTGAACGTCGAGATTCCGCTGGGCACGTTCACCGCCGTGACCGGCGTGTCGGGCTCGGGCAAGTCGACCTTGGTCAACGAAGTCGTGGTCAAGGCGCTCAACCAGCACCTGCACCACCAGCCCGCCGGCGGCACCTACGGCAAGGTCAAGGGCGCCGAGGCGCTCGACAAGATGGTCGTGATCGACCAGTCCCCGATCGGCCGCACCCCGCGCTCGAACCCCGCGACCTACACCGGCGCGTTCGACCTGATCCGCGAGCTGTACTCGCTGACGCCCGAGGCGAAGATGCGCGGCTACACGCCGGGCCGCTTCTCGTTCAATGTCAAGGGTGGCCGCTGCGAAGCCTGCCAGGGTGACGGCATCATCAAGATCGAGATGCACTTCCTGCCCGACGTCTACGTGCCGTGCGAAGTCTGCCATGGCAAACGCTACAACGCCCAGACGCTCGAAGTGAAGTACAAGGGCAAGTCGGTCGCTGACGTGCTCGCCATGCGCGTCGACGAGGCGGCCGAGCTGTTCTCGACGATTCCGAAGATCGCGAACCGGCTCAAGACGATCGACGAGGTCGGCCTGGGCTACATCCAGATGGGGCAGCCGGCGACCCAGCTCTCGGGCGGCGAGGCCCAGCGCATCAAGCTCGCCACGGAGCTGTCGCGGCGCGCGACGGGGCGCACGTTCTACGTGCTCGACGAGCCGACCACGGGGCTGCACTTCGCCGACATCCACAAGCTGCTCGAGGTCTTGCAGCGGCTGGTGAACATGGGCAACTCGGTCCTGGTGATCGAGCACAACCTCGACGTCATCAAGACGGCCGACTACGTGATCGACCTCGGCCCCGAGGGCGGCGACCGCGGCGGCACGATCGTCGCGACCGGCACCCCCGAGCAGATCGCCGCGAACGAGGCCTCGCACACCGGCACGTACCTACGAGCGGTGCTGTCCGACGAGCGGGCCCAAGGCCGCATCCGCGCCGACGCCGGCCGCATCGCCGAGCTGGAGCGCGGCAATTTCGACGAGCTCGAAGAGCTGACGAAGAACGGCCGCGCTCGCGTCCCGGTCGAGGCGTAAGCGAGCCCCAGCTCAACGGCCGTCCGAATCTAGAATTCGGATGGCTGTAACCGAATTTTTACTAAGGTACGGCACGATAGCGGCGCGAGCTCCGGCTCGCGACCGCTCTTTTTTCGCTCCGCCGTGCGGGGTGAAAAGGAAGATGCCTCGATGTTCGTCCGCCCGCGAATGCTCTCGATCTTCACGACCCGCCGCTGCACCGCCGCCTGCGATCACTGCTGCGTCGGAGCGAGCCCGCGCGCGACGGCGGCGATCCCGGTCGAGCGCATGCACCGCCTCATCGACGAGGCGGCCCGCATTCCGTCGCTGGAACTGATCGGGTTCACCGGCGGCGAGTGCTTTCTGCTCGGCACCGAGCTCGACGCGCTGGTCGGCCATGCCAACGGCAACGGCTTCACCACGCGGGTGATCAGCAACGGTTACTGGGCCGTCAACCCGGCTGCCGCGCGGCAGCGGATCGGCGGCTTGCGCGCGCGCGGGCTCGACGAGATGATGCTCTCGACCGGAACGTTCCACCAGCGCTTCGTGCCGGTCGAGCGCGTCGTCCACGCGGCGCGGGCGGCGGCCGAGGCGGGCATCCTGACCCGCATCTCGATCGAGGTGTGCGACCAGTCGGCCTTCGACGACGCGCTTTTGCTGGCCGAACTGGCCGAGCCGATCGCCCGGCACGAGATCTATCTCGGGCGCAGCCCGTGGATCACCGACGCCGGCGGGCGAGGCCAGACGCCGCTCAGCCACGAGCGCTGGCTGTCCGAGCGCGACGATTGGTCGGCCGGCCGCTGCACGCACGTCCTCACCGTCATCGCGGTGACGCCCGATCAGCAGCTCGTCTCGTGCTGCGGCTTTCCGCTCGAGGAGTTGCCGCAGTTGCGCATCGGGTCCGTCGCGGACCGTGCGCTCGACGACGTGCTCGACGAGACGCCCAACGAGCTGCTCAAGATGTGGCTGCACGTCGCGGGTCCGAGCGGCATCGCCGATTTCGTCGCACGGTACGTTCCGGGCTATGCGCTCCCGCCGTCCGCCTCGATCTGTCAGTCCTGCGTCGCGTTGCAGCGCGACGCGACGGCGATGCGTGTCATCGCCGAACACGCGGGCGACGTCGTGCAGTCCGTCGCCGACGCGTTCTTCCGGCTTCAAGCCGGTGCCCCACCACTTCACGCAACTTGATTCCCCCATCGTACGAACGAGGAGTTACTCCAATGGGAAGTCGGAAACCACCGCTGGCGGCAACGATCAGCGGAGTCGTCCTCTCTTTGAATGGCGTGGATTCGCCCACGCAAGCCATCAATATCCCGAATTACAGCGGAGAGAACCTCTTCTGCCACGTCGACACGAGCGCCGATCTATTGATCATCACGATCAACGGGGAACCCCCTAACAATGACAATCAAGCCAGCGCAGACGCCACGCAGGCACTGGTCATCGTCACATACCGGGACGTCCACGTACCTCCATTCACGCTGCCCGGCATAACATATGCCGCTGGCACGTCGCTCAGCCTGCGGCTGATGGTTTCATCGGACCTGACGGACGCGCTCCTCACCATCACCGACGCGGGCCCGCCGCAGAACGGCAACGTCGCCAGGCTCGAGTTCGTGCTCGTGCACGAGGAGTCGCCGGATGAGCCGCGCTACCGGCTCGAATGGATTCAGAACCCGATCATGGTGGACTTTGCCGCTTTTCGAACCGAGGCGAGCGTGATCGAACCCAGCGCGGTCGTGGGGGGTGCAATGGGACCGATGGGGCTGGCGACGCCGTAGGGCGCGAGGATCACCATGGCAGACGCATCAGGCGTGCAGGCGAATCAGCTCGGCGAGCGAGTGGGAAGGGGTTGCGCCGAGCCCGTTCGCCAGCGCGTTCGCGTAGCGCTGGAACTCGTGCCGGGCACCGTCCAGATCACCGTGGTCGAGCCGCACCCGGATCGCCGTTTCGGCGGCTTGCTCGTTGAAGGGATCGGCGGCGCTGACTTGGGTGGCATAGCTCAAGGCGTCGTCGTGCCGGCCTCGGCGCCAGGCGTCGTTTGCGAGCGCGACGCCGGCCGCGCAGCTCACGTCGGCGATCCGGTTGAGCAGCGGCTGAGCCCAGGTGAAGCGGTCGTAGCGCGTCGCGGTCCCGGCTTCGAACGTCTCGATGATCGCGCGGAGCTGCTCGCGCGTGGTGTCATCCAGCGGCAGCCGCGCCCGCTCGCGAACGATCGTTTCGGCCCGCCGCAGGTCGACCTCGATCGTCGGCGCGAGCCGGTAGCGGCCTTCGTCGACCAGGACGACGTCGCGCACGGCCAGCTTGCTGCGGACGCGGTACAGCGTCACCTTGAAGTTGTTCGCCCACTCGCCGGGGTCGAGATGATCCCACAACGCCTCGCCGATGCGCTCGCGGGAGAGCATTCCGCGCGTCGAGGCCAGCAGGGCGATGAACTCGAACTCCTTGTCGGTGAGCCGGACGGGCGCGCCGTCCGTGGTCACGCGGCCTGCCAGCAGCTCGATCGCGAGCCCGGGCTCGCGTTGCGCGCGCTCGCGCCGCACGCGCCGGCTGACGAACGGTTCGAGCATGCCGCCCGCCCCGCCGCTGACGATGCTCGCGACCGCGGCTTGCAGCTCGGGGCTTTCGATCGGCGCGACGATCGCCGCCAGCGCCGCGCGCTCTTGCGGCCGAGCCGTTTCGTCGAGCACGTAGATCGCCACGTGGGCCAGGATTTGCAGGAACGGGTCGCGGCGCCGGTCCGCTGCCCGTGCCGCGGCCCGCGCGGCGTCGAGCGCGTCGTCGACGGTGGAGGCCGTGCCGAGCCGGTAGAGCTGCGCGATCGCGGCGGTCTCCAAGGGGTGGTCGTCGTCGAGCCGAACCGGCCGCCCGCGCCCAGCGTCGATGATCGGGACGAACCCGGCCTCGATACCGGGCGTGACCGCATCCTCCAGCACGGTCAGGTAGCGCCCGAACCCGTCGTCGTCGCCCGCTGCCCAGGAAAAGATGGCGCCGTTCGCCGCGGCGTAGGCGAGATAGAGGGGCATGTCCTCACGGGCGCGGCGGCGCAGCACTTCGTCGATCATGACCGTGAAGCGGTCGTGCCGGCCGCGGTAGGTCGCCTCGTGCGAGTCGATATAGTGCAGCCGCTGGTTCTCGCCGAACACGTCGTTCGAAATGCGGGCCGCCTCTTGGGCCAGCGAACGAGCGGCAGCGAAGCGCCCCTCGATGCCGCGCAGGGCTGCGGCGAAGTTGAGGATCGAGGCGCGTGCCGAGGAGCTTTCCCGGGCGAAGCCGTGCAGCGCCTCGTCGATCGCCTGGTCGGCGTCCGCCGCTCGCCCGACGTTCACGTAGGCCGATGCGAGCAGCATCAGGACCGCCGCCCGCTGATCCGGTCCGGCCGACGCCGGCAGGCAGTAGTAGACCGTTTCCGCCTCGCGAACGTAGGCCGCGGGCGCGACCGAGAACGAGCGGTAGGGAATGGTGGCGATCCACAGGTTCGGATAGCGGGTGATGAGATTGCGGTCGATCCGGTCGATGACGCGCTCGTACTCGCCCAGCGGGACGGTGGCGGCGGTGTAGGGCGGAGCCGCGTCGATGATCGCGGCTGCGCGCTCGACATCGGCGGCATCGAGCGCGATGCGGGCGGCGTCGACGTAGGCGCCGTCACCGGTCAGGACGCGCAGCGTGCGCTCGTACAACCCTTTGACCAGCGGCTCGAAGCGGGCCCGCAGAACGAACGCGATCGCGCCGTGCACGATCGAGCGGCCGCCGTTCGAGATGACGAACGGAAGCTCGTCGAGCCGCGTGAAGACCGCGTCGTCGCACTCGTCGCCCAGGACGCGAACCAAATCCAGATGGGCCGCGCCGCGCAGCAGCATCGTCACCGCGAGCGCTTCGCGCACGCGGACGCTCAACTGGGCGATGGTGCGGTGCGCGGTGAACGCGAGCAGCGATTCATGAGGCAGCGCCGCTGCGGCGTCGAGCAGTTCGTCCGCGATCTCGTGGCGCCACAACCGGATCAGGAGCCGGGTGACCAGCGGCCAGCCGCGCGTGAGCGCGTAGATCGCCCGGCCCGTCTGCGGTGCAGCGCCCGCCTCGCGCGCCAGCCGCTCCACGTCGTCCTGGTGCAGGGCCAGTTCCTCGGCATGGACCGTCACCGTTCGGTCGCGCGGCAACAACTGCTGCAGCGCCGGCGGCAGGGCCGCGCGGGTACTGACCGCGAGCCGGCGCCCGCTCGGCGCGGTAGCGAGCAGCTCGGCGAAGAGATCGGCGCCGGCCGGCGTGGCGAGCGTCCCGCCCGGATCGTGCAGTACGAAGAGCGCGGGTCCGTCGTCGCCCGGCCATTCCCGGCGCAGGGTCTCGCGCGAGGTCGCGGCCGCGGTCTCACGGCGTTGCGCCAGCCGGTCGGCGGCGGAGCGCGCGGCACGCAGACCTTGACGGGCCACGAGCGCGTCGAAGACCACTCGTGCCAGGTCTGCGCCGTCATCCGCGCCGGGCAGCTCGCAGACGATCAGCGGGCCGACCTGCGCCGCGTATGCGTTCAGAACGGCCGCTTTCCCGTATCCCGGTGGCGCCGCGAGGACGAGGACACGCGGATCTCGCGCGGCGATGGACGCCGCGATCTCCCGAGGATCCGGTCCGAGCGTTGTCGTCCGAGGCACCATACTCCGCGAAGCCGTCCTCCAGCGTCGGTCGGTCTTCTTACGACACCGTCGCGAAGATCACTCCTCGGTGACGTCTTCGGAACAGATAGCGAGGTCCGCGAAATGGCCGTCCGCCGTCTGGTCGGCGCCGCGCTGCCGCCGACCCGCACGCTCGTGCTCGAGCTGGATGAACCGGACCGGCGAGCCTTGATCGAGCGCAAGAGCCGCATCGTGCTCGCGAAAGCGAGCGGCGGCGCCCCGCCGAACGCGGTCTGGTTGGCGTGCGCGCCGGCGGCCGTAACGACCGTCGTCTGGACGGAAACCTACGGCCTCTACGCCGGATCGATCCCGGAGCGCAGCGGCGCCTCGATTCTCGTCGTCGCGTCGGTCCAACCGGCAGTCGAGCGGGTCAGCTACGCCTTTCTCGGCCATGCGTTCGCGCCGCCGGCAGCGGCCGATCTACCGCGCCGCCATTACGAGGTCCGGAACGTTGCAGGCTACCCGGTCGCATTCGGCCTTCTGCAAACCGCCACCGTCAACGACGTTCTCGTCACCGCGCCCCTGAACGCCGTCGTGCTGCCACCTGACGGCGGTGCCGATTTCGCTCATTTCGACACGCTGTACGTCTGGGTGCAAGCGGGCATCTTCGGTGCGACGGTTGCCACACACGTTCAGCAGACCACGACGACGGTCATGTACGGCGGCGGCGAGCGCGTGAAGCGCTACCGCTACGACGCCCGAACGTCGCTCTTCCTTTCCCCCGGCCCACCACCCGAGGCTCGCTCATGACACCCAACCTCACAATCATCGATGCGGGCGTACCGTGTCACCAGCAGGATACCGACATATACTGTGGCGAGGCGGCCGTGCAAATGATACTCGCCGGGCTCAGCCCAGCGCAGCCCACACCCGTGCAGCAAGATATGTCGCCCCAGTTGTCCCTTGGCCCCGGCGGCGGTACGTTGCCGTCGGCCCTGGAAACCGTCCTCAACGCAGCGTCCCACAACGGTTTGTTCCACCAACAGTGCGATGGTACATTCGAAGATGGCTGCAGCCGTATCCTAGGGGCGTTGCTTACCCAGCAGGCCGGTGTTCCGGTGCTGGTTTACGGCAGCGGCCACTGGATCGTCGTGACGGGTGTACGTTTCGTCCGCGGTGCTGACGAAACGTACACGATCTTTGGATTTTCCATCAACAACCCGTCGCCGCAAACCGCCGTGAAGTCGGGAGCCGTTCCCCCATCCTCGAACAAGCCCATGCCGCATGTGTCGCACGACAAGTGCGGAAGCGGCGGCCCATACGGTAGCAGGGACACCTACGTTGCGCTACCCGATTGGAAGCAAACATATTGGTATGAGAAAAGCACTGCCATCAAAGGCGAATCAGGATTCATAACCGTCCCGGCCGGAGCGTACCCGCTTCCCAAAGCCATGCCGGTATCATGGCCGCCCGGCTCGACCGGTTCGCCAGCCCCAGCGTTAGAACCGCTGGAGCCGTTAGAGCCATTTTTGGCGGAGCAAAGCACGATGCGAGAGCTACCCGGCCCCGACGACCGTGAAGAGAGGGCTAAGCAAGCCGCGAAAAAGGGCATCGAGGACCATGGGATCGCTCTGGGAGGAGCCGGGCCAGACCACTTCGAGAATTACGAACTGGGTGACCTCACGTATCACACCGAGCTCGGCGATCCGCCGAGACACTCCTATCAAATACGGCTGATGCGGGACGGAAGGCAAATCGGTACGGCCGCGGTCAATGCGGAGACGAACGAGTTCCTCGGTGTTCAAGCTCCCGCCAACATCATGCCGACGCGGCATCAGATGCAAGACATCGCGCTGCGTGCCCTAGAACGCCACGCTGACGTGCTCGGCGATGTTTTCGGGCCCTTCGATCTCGCGCACCGCCTGTTCACGGTCCATCCGACGCTGGTCTGGCGCCCGTGCCTGCAGTCCATGTCGCGGTACTATCCGTTCGTGCAAGTCAACCTCGCCGGCGCGATCGTCTACGTCACCCTGGACGGCCGTCTTTTCCGCCGCCTCACCAGTCACGAGCGCGGCTAGCGTCCGCCGGGCGGGGCGAAGAATCATCACCGCCGGGCCGGCGCGAAGATCGGCCGGCCCGGCGGCGAAGCTGCCCCGTCGTGGCGAAGTTCGCGCTGGCGATGGTGGTCTGCTCCGACATGGAGCGCTCCAAGCGGTTCTACCGGGACATCCTCGAGCTCAAGCTGGGGACGGATGCGGCCCCGCACTGGGTCGATTTCGACCTCGGCGGTGGGCAGATGCTGGGGCTGCACCCGGCCAGCGAGACGCTCACCGTGAAGCCGGGCTCGGTGCAGCTCGGCTTCCAGGTCGAGGACGTGGACCGCTTCGTCACCGACGCCCGGACCGCCGGCGCGCGCATCCTCCAGGAGCCGCACGACGAGAGCTTCGGGCGCCTGGCGGTGGTCGCCGATCCCGACGGCTACCCGGTCCAGATCGCGACCCCGCGCCCGACCCGCTGAGCGCGCCGGTGAGCACCCGCAAGAAGAACGCGACGGCGCCGGCGAGCGGCGAAAGCCTGGCCGCTCGTGCGCGCGACCTGCGCGCGCGCATCGACGACGCGAACTACCGCTACCACGTCCTGGACGACCCGCGGATCAGCGACCAGGACTACGACGCGCTGCTGCGCGAGCTGCTCGACCTCGAACAGGCCCATCCCGAGCTGGACAGTCCCGACTCGCCCACCCACCGTGTCGGCGGCGCGCCGGCCAGCGGCTTTCCGTCCTACGTCCACGCGCGGCCGATGCTCTCGCTGGCCAACGCCTTCGACGAGACGGAGCTGCTGGCGTTCGACGCGCGGGTGCGCAAGCTGGGCGGCCTGGGCGACGACGCCGACGTCCCGTACGTCTGCGAGCTCAAGATCGACGGGCTGGCGGTGTCGCTGCGCTACGACGAGGGCCGGCTCACCGCGGGCGGGACACGCGGCGACGGCAATGTCGGCGAGGAGATCACCGCCAACCTGCTGGCGATCAAATCGATTCCGCGCACGCTGCGCACCACCGACGTCGCCGCGCCGCGCCACGTCGACGTGCGCGGCGAGGCCTATCTTCGCAAGAGCGACTTCGCGCGCCTCAACGAATCGCGCGCCGCGCGCGGCGAGGCGACCTTCGCCAACCCGCGCAACACCGCCGCCGGCGGGCTGCGCCAGCTCGACCCCAAGATGACCGCCGAGCGCCGGCTCTCGTTCTACGCCTACGCGCTGGGCGAGATCGACACCGACGAGCCGCCGGCCACCCAGCGCGGGCTGCTCGACTTCGTGCGCGCGCTGGGCTTTCCGGTCAACCCCAACGCGCTGCGGGTCGACTCGATTCGCGACGTGGTCGCCTTCGTCACGAAGTGGGAAGACGAGCGCGAGTCGCTCGACTACGAGATCGACGGCGTGGTGATCAAGGTCGACGACCTGGCGCTGCAAGCGCGCCTGGGCAGCGCCGGCAAAGACCCCCGCTGGGCGACCGCGTACAAATTCCGCGCCCGCGCCGCCCAGACGAAGCTGCTCGACATCACGGTCAGCGTCGGGCGGACCGGCGTGCTCAACCCCAACGCCGTGCTCGAGCCCGTCCAGATCGGCGGCACCACGGTCGCCAACGCGACCCTGCACAACCAGGACTACATCCGCAACCACGACATCCGGATCGGCGACGTGGTGACCGTGATCCGCGCGGGCGACGTGATCCCGCGCGTGGTCGGCCCGGTGCTGGAGCTGCGCGAAGGCGAGCTGTCCGAGTACACGCTTCCCACGCACTGCCCGGTGTGCGGCTCGGACGTCGACCACCCCGCGGGCGAGCCGCTGGCGCGCTGCACGAACGCTTCGTGCCCGGCGCAGCTCGTCGAGCGCGTGCGGCACTTCGCCTCGCGCGGCGCGCTGGACATCGAGGGCATCGGCGACCAGCTCTCGGCGGCCTTGGTCGAGTCCGGCCGCGTGCGCGACGTCAGCGACGTCTACCACCTCGACCTGGAAACGCTGCTGACCCTGCCGCGCATGGCGGAGAAATCCGCTTCCAACGTGCTGGCGGCGATCGAGGGCTCGAAGTCGCGCGGGCTGGCCCGGCTGCTGTCGGGCCTGGGCATCCGCTTCGTCGGCTCGCAGAACGCGGCCATCCTGGCGGGCGACTTCGGCACGATCGACGCCCTCGCGGCGGCAAGCGAGGAAGAACTGCTGCGCAGCGAGGGCATCGGGCCGGAGATCGCCCAAAGCGTGGCGCTGTTCTTCGCCCAGGAGCCGAACCGCGTGATGGTCGAGCGGCTGAAGCAGGCC
Organism: uncultured bacterium; assembly: GCA_964245595.1. Classification (GTDB taxonomy): domain Bacteria; phylum Vulcanimicrobiota; class Vulcanimicrobiia; order Vulcanimicrobiales; family Vulcanimicrobiaceae; genus Vulcanimicrobium. The sequence goes on from CAXTNU010000024.1 coordinate 20,424, forward strand.
GGCGTCGACGTGAGCGCGCCGCTGCGCCCGCGCGAGCCGGTCGGCGTGCTGGCCGGCAAGACGCTCGTGCTCACCGGCACGCTGCCGACCCTCACCCGCGACGAGGCCGCCGAGCTGATCGTCGCGGCGGGCGGCAAAGTCAGCAGCGCCGTCTCGAAGAAGACCAGCTACGTCGTCGCGGGCGAAGAGGCCGGCACGAAGCTCGCCAAAGCCGAGTCGCTCGGCATCCCCGTCCTCGACGAAGCCGGTCTGCGCGAGCTGCTCGCCGGCTGAGCGGGCTGACCGCTCGCGAACGCAGCTCGATCTGCACTCGCGCTCCATGGTCAGGTCTCGTCGAGCTCGGCGAACATATCGTGGAGCGCGAACGTGAATCCGGGTAACGCCTCGTGCGCGAACGTGTCGCCCTCGGTCAGCGTGCGCACGCCGCGCTCGTCGTAGACCGTCAGCGTTCGCGGGTCGGGGTCCACGACGAGCACCGCCTCGGCGCCCGTCTTCAGATAGAGCTCGACTTTGTGCCACACGTATGCCGCCTTGTCGCCGGGCGACAGGATCTCGACCGCGACGTTCGGCGCGACGAGCGGAGACTCGAGCTCCTCGCCTTCCGCGTCGCCGAGCCGCTTGTACGAGATGTAGGCGACGTCGGGTACGAGCGGCCGCAGCAGCTCGCGCGGTGGAGCGACCCGGAAGCGCCACTCGGGACCGGTCAGGCCGCGCCCGCGAGCCCACGGGCGCAGGTGCTCGGTCCACCAGCCCTGGAGCAGCGAGTGCGTGCGCCCAGCGCTCACTTTTTGCACCGCCCGGCCAAGGATCCACTCCGTAGCCGGCTTGGTCTCCGGGACGACGATCTCGCGTTGCATGGGTATCTCTCTTTCCTCACGCCCCGCTTTCACGCGCTCGCGTGCGGACGACAAGACCGTCAGCGCAGCCGCATGGCGTCGAACATCTCCGTTACGTCGAAGCCGAATTCCGGCAACGCGGCGTGCTCGAACCGCTCGCCGCGCCCGAACGTGCGCGCCTCGCGCGCGTCGTATGCGACGACGGTCTCCGCGGTGGGGTCGACGACGATCACCGCGTCGGACCCCGCGGCGAGGTAGACTTCGATCTTGTGCCTGACGTGCGCGGCTTTGTCTTCCGGGGACAGGATCTCGACCGCGACGCTCGGCGCGGCGAACGGAGCTTCGAGCTCTTCCTCGGTCGCATCGCCGATGCGCTCGAACGACAGATAGGCGATGTCCGGCACCAGCGTGCGGACCAGCTCGCGCGGCGGCGCCAGGCGGAACTGCCACTCGCTCGACACGGTGCCGCGGCCGCGGGCCCACTGCTGCAGCCGCGCCCCTAACCAAATCTGGATGAAGCCGTGCTTGCGCTTCGGGCTCACTTTCTGCACCGCCCGGCCGAGGATCCACTCCGTCGGCGGTTCGGTTTCCGGGACGATGATCTCGCGCTGCATGGAAATCTCTCTTTCCTCACGCCTTGCATTCACGCGCCGGCGTGCGGGCGACAAGGCCCGGGTCAGCTCAGCCGCTACGACGGTATCACGGGCTCACGGACGAACGTAATACCTCACCGCACTTTCCGCACCGCAGCGTCGCTCAGAAGATGCGCACCAGCTCGGGAGCGTCCGCTGGGTCCGACACGGCGGATACTTCACCGCTCGCGACGACGGATGCTTCGCCCAGCGCCTCGGCGACGTCGTGCGCGACCACCCCGCGGTGCCGCCGCGCCAGCGCCACCTGGCCGGCGCGGCCGTGCCAGTACGCGCCTACCCGTGCGGCGTCGACCGGGGCGAGCCCCTGGCCGAGCAGGGTCGCGATCGCGCCGGTCAGGACGTCGCCGGTGCCGGCGGTGGCGAGCGCGTTGGTGCCGGTCGGGTTGGCGTGCGTGGCATCGCGCGCGCCGATCAAGGTGACGCGGCCTTTGAGCAGGGTCGTGATGCCGCACCGGTCGACGAATGCGCGCAGGCGCGTCAGCCGCTCACCCGGCGCGATCGTGCCCTTGCCGCTGAGGCGGGCGAACTCGCCCGCGTGCGGGGTGAGCACCAGCGGCTTGTCGCGGTACGCGCCCAGCCGCTTGGCCAGGTGGTAGAGTGCGCTCGCGTCGGCCACGACCGGCAGCTCCGTCGCGCCGAGCACCCCGTTGACGATCTCGCCGAAGGCGTCCGACAGCCCCAGCCCGGGGCCGATGCCGATCGAGCTGCAGCGGCCGGTCAGATCGAGGATGGTCCGCACCGCGCCGGCCGGGTCGCGCTCGTCGTAGGTCACCACCACCTGCTCGATCAGGTGCGCGCGCAGCGCGGCGGCGGCGCCCTCGGGCGCGGCGACGGTCACGTAGCCCGCCCCGGCCCGTGCCGCGCCCCACGCGCTCAGTACCGCCGCGCCGGGAAACTGGGTCGAGCCGGCCACGATCAGCGGCGCCCCGGAGATGCGCTTCTCGGACTCCGCCGGCCGGACGGGCAGCAGCGCGGCGAACTCCGCGTCGACCAGCACCTCCGCCGGCGGCTCGTCGATCCCGCGCGCGTCCTCGTCGCGCATCCCGAGCGGCGCGCACCAGAGCTCGCCGACCGTGTCGCGGCCCGGTTCGAGGAAGCAGCCGAGCTTGGGCCGGCCCAGCGCGATCGTCGCCGTCGCATGGACGGCTCGCTCGCCAAGCGCCCCCGTGGTCGGGTCGATTCCGGTCGGGAGGTCGAGCGCCAGAACGGGCACGGCACCGGGCGCGGATGCCGCGCCCGCCAGCGCCGCGCTGGCCGGGTCGAGCGGCAGCCGTGCGTTCACCCCCAGGATACCGTCGAGTACCAGGGCCGCCTCGCCCAGCTCGTCGGCCGGCGGAACCCCCGGCCGTTCCTCGACCCCGGCGGCCAGCGCCCGCTCGCGCGCATCGCGCCGGGCCGCGCTTCCGCCCGCGCCCGGATCGCCGTAGACGATCCGCCGC
>CAXTNU010000025.1:0-22964 GCA_964245595.1 uncultured bacterium
GGAGTACGTGTTGGTCGTCGGGGGCGCGCAGATGGTGCCGATCGAGGTCGTCGTGCGCGGCGTCGCGGCGGGCTCGCTCGTGCGGCGCCGGCCGGGGATCGCGCGCGGCTCGCTGCTCGTGCCGCGCATGATCGAGTTCTTCATCAAGGACGATGCCAACCACGACCCGCAAATCGAGCCCGACGCGATCGTCGCGGCCGGCCTTGCGAACGCGCAAGAGATCGCGACGATGTCGGAGCTGACGCGGATCGCGTACGAGATCCTGGCCCATGCCTGGCGCCGCCGCGACGCGCTGCTGGTCGACCTCAAGCTGGAGTTCGGGCGCCTCGCCAGCGGCGAGGGCAAGGGCGAGCTGGTCATCGCGGACGTGATCGACAACGACTCGTGGCGCGTCTGGCCGCAGGGGCGTGAAGACCTCATGCTCGACAAGCAGCTCTACCGCAACCTCGACACGGTCACCCCGGACGATCTCGAGCGGGTGCGCGGCAACTACGAGACGGTCGCCGACGTGGTCGGCACGTTCCCGCAGATGCTGCCCGGGATGGTCGCGCTGCTCGCCGACGGGCCGGAGAACGTGGCCGCGGCGGACGTCGTCGGGCGCGCGCTGGGCGCGTTCGGTCTGCCGGTGCTGCGCCACGTCGTTTCGGTCGCGCGCACGCCGGGCTACGTGCTGCAGCTCGTGGCGCAGCTCGAGGCTACCTTCGCGCGCCTGGTGCTGGTGCCGATCGGCAGCGCCAACAGCGCGCTGCCGGGCATCGTCGACAACGCGACGGCCAACCCGGTGGTCGCGGTCGACGCCGCCAACCCGCGCGCCGACGAGATCGCGACCCGCTGCGCCAAGGCCTTCGCGCTGGAGGACACGGTCGTGTTCGGGCGGGTGCTGCTGATGCAGGCCAACGGGCGCAGCGCGGTGCTGCGCGCCGACGCGCAGCTCAACGCGCCCCAGCCGCCCCCTGGCCCCGGGATCGCGCGTGCCTGAGCGCTTTGCTGTGGCCCGTCTATGACGACGGACGTGGGAGCTGAGGCTATCGCGCTGGGGCAGCGGCTGGGCGTTAGTTTGTCGGACGACGAGCTGCAGCGCATCGCCGAACGCCTCGGCCGGGTGCCGAGCACGACGGAAGTGTTCGCGTTCGACGCGCAGTGGAGCGAGCATTGCTCCTACAAATCCTCGCGCGAGCACCTCAAGAAGCTGCCCACTCAAGGGTCGACGGTGCTGCTCGGGGTCGGCGAGGACGCCGGCATCGTGCGGCTGGGCGAGCACGAGGGCGAGACCTACGGGATCGTCGTCGCGCACGAGTCGCACAACCACCCCTCGCAGGTCGTGCCGTTCGAGGGCGCCGCGACCGGGATCGGCGGCATCGTGCGCGACGTGCTGTGCATGGGCGCCGAGGTGATCGGCGTGGCCGACCCGCTGCGCTTCGGGCGGCTCGAGAACGAGCACTGCCGCTACGTCGCGCAGAGCGTCGTCGACGGCATCGCCGCGTACGGCAACGCGATCGGCGTGCCCAACGTCGGCGGCGACGTGTTCATCGACGAGTCGTTCGACGACAACGTGCTGGTCAACGTCGTCGCGCTGGGGGTGGTGAAGGAGAAGGACATCATCCACAGCCGCGCTCCCAAGGACAGCGTCGGCTGGGACATCGTGCTCGTCGGCAAGGCCACCGATCGCAGCGGCTTCGGCGGCGCCTCGTTCTCGTCGGTCACCCTCGACGAGGAGGATGCGGAGCAGAACAAGGGCGCGGTCCAAGTCCCCGACCCGTTCCTCAAGAACGTCGTCATGCGCGCGTCGTACGCCGTCTTCGCGGAACTGCGCGCACGCGGGCTGGAAGTCGGCTTCAAGGACCTCGGCGCGGGCGGCCTGGCCGGCTGCAGCGCGGAGCTGTGCGCGGCGGGCGGCATGGGCGCGGAAGTCGATCTCGACCTGGTCGTCACCGGCCAGCCGGATCTGCCGCCCGAGGTGATCGCGATCGGCGAGACGCAGGAGCGGCTGTGCTGGATCGTGCCGCCGTCGTTCACGCCGGCGCTGCTCGCGCTCTACAACGACGTCTACACGCTCCCGCGCGTCGCGCGCGGCGCGTGCGCGGCGGTGATCGGCAAGGTCACCGGCAGCGGGCGCTACGTCGCGCGCCATCGCGGCGAGACGGTGATGGACGTCGACCTCGACTTCCTGACCGGCGGCGTGCGCTATGCCCGCCCGTACACGCTGCCGGCGGTGAAGCCGGAACCCGTCGCCGCCCGCGAGCGCGCGATCGAAGCGGGCGTGCGCAAGCACCCCGGCACGCTGTTCGAGCGGCTGCGCAAGGTGCTCGCTCATCGCGACGTCTGCTCGCGCGCCTCGATCTACCGCCGCTACGACGGGGTCGTGCGCGGCTGCACCGCGATCCCGCCCGGCTACGCCGACGCGGGCGTGCTGGTGCCCGTGCCCGGCGCACCGCTCGCGATGGCCCTGGGGCTCGGCGGCAACCCGCGCTACGGCAAGATCGATCCGCGCCGCGCGGCGGAGCTGGCGGTGGTCGAAGCGATCGCCAACGTCACCGCGGTCGGCGCGACGCCGGCCGGGTTGACCGACTGCCTGAACTTCGGCGACCCGACCGTGCCCGAGCACATGGGCGCGTTCGTCGCGGCGGTCGACGGCTTGGCGGAAGCGGCGGGCGCGCTGGGCGTGCCGTTCGTCTCGGGCAACGTCTCGCTCTACAACCGCTCGTCGTCGGGCAACCACGTCGCGCCGTCGCCGATCGTGGCTTGCGTCGGTACCCTGGCCGACGTCGCGCACACGGTGACGATGGCATTCAAGCGAGCCGGCTCGCCGATCGCGTTCGTCGCGCCGCCCGTCGACGCCATCGCGCTGGGCGGCTCGGTGATCGCCGAGCAGCTCGGCATCGCATCGAGCGCGCTGCCGGCGGTCGACTACGCCTGGTTCGGGCGCGCGTGCGCGTTCGTGCGCGAAGCGATCGTGCGCGGCATGGTGCTGGCGGCGCGCGACGTGAGCGACGGCGGCTTCCTGGTCGCGCTCGCCGAGATGGCGCTCGCCGCTCGGGCCAACGGCACCCCGCTCGGCCTCGCGATCGAGGAGGACGAGGCGATCGGCGCGACCTCGCCCGAGGTGGTCTGGAACTTCAGCGAGGAGCCCGGCTTCGTGCTCGAGGCCGGCGGCGAGATCGACGCGCTCGACGCGCTCGCGCAGGAGCACGGCGTGGAGCTGGGCTACGGCTCGATCGTGACCACCGCCGAACCGCGCCTCGCGCTGCACTCCGAACGCACCGGCAAGCTCACCGCGACGATCTCGCTCGCCGAGCTGGCCGAAGCGTGGGAAGCCCCGCTGCGCGATTTCTACGGGAGCGCAGCGTCATGAGCGCAGGCAAAAGAACTCGGCAAGATCGTGCCGCTAGCGGAGGCCCGCGCGTGGCGGTGCTGGTTTTCCCCGGCACCAACAGCGAGGACGAGACGCTGCGCGCGCTGCGCGCCGTGGGGCTGGCCGGGGCGCTGGTGCATTGGAGCCGGCCGGAAGCGCTGGCGGAGTTCGACGCGTTCGTGCTGCCGGGCGGGTTCGCGCACGAGGACCGCGTGCGGGCCGGTGCGGTCGCCGCGCACGACGCGCTGATGGACCCGGTGATCGAGGGTGCGCGGGCCGGCAAGTTCGTGCTGGGCATCTGCAACGGCGCCCAGATCCTGGCCGAGGCCGGGCTCGTCCCCGGCACGGGCCCGCTGCGCCGGCCCACCGCGGCCTTCGCGCCCAACGCGAGCGGGCGGTTCCAATCGGTCCACGTCCACGTCAAGCTGGCGGTCGCGCCCGAGCGGGTGCCGATCCTGGCCGGGATCGAGCCCGGCGCGCTGATTCCGGCCTGGGCCTCGCACGGCGACGGCCGGCTGGTCGCCCCGCCCGACGAGCTGGAGCGCATGCGGACGGGCGACCACCTCGCCTTCGTCTACGCCGACCGCGCCGGCAAGCCGGTCCCTGCTCCCAACGGCTCCGCGCTAGGCGCCGCCGGGCTGGTGAACCGGGCCGGCAACGTGCTGGCGATCATGCCGCACCCCGAGCGGGACGCCTGGACCTACCAGCACCTCGACGCCTCGCGCGACCGTGCCCGGATGCTCGCCCCCTCAGGCGGCATCCGCTTCTTCGAGCACTTCGCGCACGCTCTCCGCGGCACGGTCGCGCCGGCTCCGCGGCCCGAGCGCGAGGCGCCCGTATGAGCACTCGCACCTACGCCGTCTCGCTGACGATCCCCGACAACGAGGCTTTCACCGCGTTCGAGACGCTGGATCGGCTGGGCGTGCCGGTCGCCGGCGTCCGCCGGGCCGACGTCTGGGTCTTCGAGGTCGACGACGCGGCGGCGGGCGACCTCAGCGCGACCGTGGCGTCCATCGAGACGATCCACAACCCCAACAAGCACCGTTTGGTCGAGCGCACCACGGCCGAGCCCGAACCGGGCGAGGTGTGGATCGCCGCGCGCGACGAAGCTCCGGCGACCCGCGTGGCCGGCCGCCCGATCCGCGGCGTCCGGGCGATCCGCCGCCGCACCGCGTGGCGGCTGCTCGACGAGTCCGGCCGCGACGTCCCGCAAGCCGTGCGCGAGCGAGCGGTCGAAACATTCCTATGCAACCCCGCATTCCAGGTGGCAATACAGAGATGACCATGACGATCGAACACGGGCTCCAGCTCCAGGACCGGCGCGACGGGGTCGGCGGGCTGTACACCATCGCGACGCTGGGCTCGCACTCCGCCCTGCAGATCCTCAAGGGCGCGCGCGACGAGGGCTTCAACACGCTGGCGATCGCGAACCGCGAGACCGAGCGGCTGTACCGCTCGTACGCCTTCGTCGACGAGGTGATCACGATCGACAAGTACAGCGACTTCATGTCGCTGGTGCCCGAGCTCGAGCAGCGCAAGATCATCATCGTGCCGCACGGCTCGTTCGTGGCCTACCTGTCGCTCGAAGACCACAAGAAGATGCGCATCCCGTACTTCGGCAACAAGGCGGTGCTCGACTGGGAGGCCAGCCGCGAGCTGCAGCGCCAGTGGCTGACCCGGGCCAACCTGCGCCTGCCGCGCCAGTTCCGCACCGGGGCCGAGATCGACCGCCCGGTGATCGTCAAGCTCTACGGGGCGCAGGGCGGCAAGGGCTACATGTTCGTGCGCGACGCGCACGACTTCGAGGAGCGCGCCTCGCTGCTGGCCCGCCAGAACTACATCCTGCAAGAGTACGTGATCGGCGTGCCGGCCTACATCCACTACTTCTACTCACCCCTGACCGGCAAGCTCGAGATCATGTCGATGGACCGCCGCTACGAGACCAACGTCGACTCGCTGGGCCGCATCCCGTCCTCGGCCCAGGCCGGGATGGACATCGACCCCTCGTACGTGGTCGTCGGCAACTCGCCGCTGGTGCTGCGCGAGTCGCTGCTGGCCGAGGCCTTCCGGATGGGCGAGGACGTGGTCCGCGTCTCGCAGGAGATTTGCGGACCCAAAGGGCTCTTCGGTGCGTTCTGTATCGAGACGATCATCACGCCGGACACCAATTTCTACGTCATGGAGATCTCGGCGCGGATCGTCGCGGGTACGAACCCCTTCATCGACGGGTCACCGTACTCGTACCTGAACTACAGCGAGCCGATGTCCACCGGCCGCCGTATCGCCCGGGAAATCAAGCATGCTCTGCTCTCCAACTCGCTCGACGCGGTTCTCGACGACAACACGATCGCTGCCCCGTAACCTGCTCGCCGCGCTGACGGCGGCGCTGGTGCTGGTCCTCCTCCCCACGCTGCCCGCCCGGGCGGCGCTGGAGGTCGATCCGGCCCAGCTCTACCGGCAGATGAAGGCCTCCTACGACAAGGGTGCCGCCGCTGGCTGGCACCTGGCCGACCAGCTCGACTACTTCTCGACCGTGCTCGACGCCGGCCGGGCGTACGAGCTCAAGCTGCGCGACGACCCGCAGAACCGTCAGATCGAGGGCATCGCGGTCGATCTCGCGGCGCAGCTGAACTACGACCCGCTGATCAGCAACGACGCGGCCGAGTGGTACGTCCGTACGGCCGCCCAGGCCTACGCCGACGATCCGCAGCGCGGCCCGGCCGCCAAGGCGGTGCTGGCCAAGCTCGACGCCGAGGACGCCGACAACGGCAAGCTGGCGTACGACGCCGATGCCGACGCCACCGCGCTGGCGCAAGCATATCCGGGCGACGTGCAGGCGCTGCTGGGCCAGGTCGACGCCGACCTGCGGGCCTACAACTTGACCCACGACCCGGCCTGGCGGGCGCTGGCGATCGGGCGCGCCGCGCAGGCGACCTTCCCGATCGGCTCGGTCCCGCAGGACCTGGGCCGGATGCTGTTCCCGATCGTCGACGCGGCCCGCAACGCCGGCCCCGGCTACAGCGACGCCGAGCGCGAGGCCGCCCGGGTGGTCGCCTCGCACCGCGCCTCGACCCACGGGCTCGCCGTGATCGGGCGGGTCGTCTCGCACAACGCCTACCTGGTCATCACCGCGCCGGCCGACGAGTACTTCGGCCACACCAAGCTCTCGCCGATCGGGGTGCGCAACGAACTGGCCCGGATCGGCAAGTACCTCGACGCCGGCTGGGGCGGCCGGATGACCCAAGAGACGGTCTGGGTGGTCGACTCGCTCGACGACTGGCAGCACCAGTACCCGCGCGACTACGAGTTGCCGCGGCTCTACAAGCGGGCCTACGACACCCTGGAGCGCGAGGACACGCCCGAGGCCAAGCAGCAGCAGCAGCTCGTCCGCCGGATGCTGCTCGTCGGCTACCCCAGCTCGACCGAGGCCCGCGCCTTTCTAACCTCGTAGTGGGTTGAGCGTGAGCGCTTTCGATCTGGCCGGAACGCTCGCGTCGTACGACGCGAGCGCCCTCACCCTGTGCTCGATCGGGAGCCACTCCGCGCTCGAGGTCGCCTCCGGCGCGCGCCTGCACGGCCTGCGCAACCTGATCGTCACCGAGCGCGGGCGCAACCGCACCTACGACACGCACTACGCGCGCCGCGTCGACGGGCCGCCGCGCGGCTGCGTCGACGCCACGCTCGAAGTGGCCAAGTTCGCCGACGTGCTCGACCCGGAGATCGTCGCGCGGCTGCGGCGCGAGAACGCCGTCTTCGTGCCCAACCGTTCGTTCGAGGTGTACCTGCACCAGCGCTATTCGTACGCCCAGATCGAGGAGCGGATGGCGGTGCCGTTCTTCGGCAACCGGCGCCTGCTGCGGGCCGAGGAGCGCGACGAGCCCGACAACCAGTACGCGCTGATGGATCGGGCCGGCATCCGCTACCCCAAGCAGCTCGGCTCGCCTGCGGAGATCGACCGCCTGGTGATGGTCAAGGCGCCGCACGCCACGGTCTCGTTCGAGCGCGCCTTCTTTCTCGTGCGCAGCGAGAACGAGTACCGGACCACGGCCAAGCGTCTGTGCGACGCGGGGATCGTGACCAGCGAAGGTTTGCGCGGCGTGGTGATCGAGGAGTTCGCGCTCGGGCCGACGGTCAACCTGAACTTCTTCTGGTCGCCGCTGCTGGGCGAGCTGGAGCTGATGGGTACCGACACCCGCCGCCAGACCAACAAGGACGGCCTCGTCACGCTGCCCTACCGCCAGGCCCACGACCTGGCCGACGAGCCGGTGCGAATGGAAGAGGCCGGCCACATCGCCGCGACCCTGACCGAGTCGATGCTCGAGAAGGCCTTCGCGCTGGGCGAGGCCTTCGTCCGCGCCGCGAAGGAGGTCGACGGCGTGGGCGTGATCGGCCCGTTCGCGCTGCAGTGCGTGATCGTCGCCGGCCCGCCCAAGGACTTCGTCTGCTACGACGTCAGCCTGCGCATCCCGGGCTCGCCCGGCACCCGTTACACGCCCTACACCGCCTACCGCTGGGGCCGCGACGTCTCGGTCGGCGAGCGCATCGCCATGGAACTGGCCTGGGCCCGCGAGCAGGGCCGGTTGGCCGAGGTGCTGACGTGACGACGGCCGAGTCGGCGCTGCTCGACGACGCCGAGTACTGGGCGCTGCTAGGGAGCATCCGGCGGCAACATCCCGAAAACGACCTCGAAATCCGCCACGGCGAGTATGTCGTGGTGGCACCGCACGACAACCTCTCCGCCGCGCTGGTCATGGAGATCGGCGCGCGCATCCTCGCCTGGGCGCGGCCCGAGCGGCGCGGCCATGTGTTCGACTCGAACGGCGGCATCCTGTTTCCCGACGGCGACCTCGTCGCGCCGGACGTGACGTATGTCTCGCGCGAACGCCTGCCGGCGGTTCCGGCCGCGTTCGCGCGGGTGATTCCGGAGCTCGCGTTCGAGATTCGCTCGGCCAAGCAGCGCGAGAGCGCGTGCCGGGCCAAGATCGCCCTGCTGATCGGCAAGGGAATCGACGTCGTCGTGTACGTCGATCCGAGCCGTCGCCTGGTCGAGATCCACCGGCCCGGCAGTGCCCCGGTCGCGCTCGGCGACGGCGACCGCTTCACGGTCCCGGACGTCCTTCCGGGGTTCGGGTTCGCGCTGGACGAACTCTGGCCGCAATGATCCCTTCCGCCTCGGTCGCGACGGTCGTTATCCTGGACTTCGGCGCGCAGTACAGCCAGCTGATCGCGCGGCGCGTGCGCGAGGCCAACGTCTACTCCGAGCTGCTGCCGTACGACACGCCGTGGGAGGCCATCGCGGCCCGCAATCCTGCGGCGATCGTCCTGTCGGGTGGGCCCGAGTCGACCCTCGCGCCCGACGCGCTGGACTGCGCGCCCGAGGTTTACGCGAGCGGTCTGCCGCTGCTGGGGATCTGCTACGGCATGCAGCTCCTGGCCAAGCACCTGGGCGGTCGGCTCGTGCCGCTGGAACACGCGGAGTTCGGCCCGGCGCAGCTCGTGCTCGACCGGCTCGATTCGCCGCTGCTGCTCGGCGTGGCACCCGAGTCGCGGGCCTGGATGTCGCACGGCGACTCGGTCGTCGCGGTGCCGCCGGGGTTCACGCCGCTGGCGCACACGCCGCGCTGCGCGGTCGCCGCGATGGGCGACGACGCCCGCCGCGTCTACGGCACGCAGTTCCACCCCGAGGTCGTGCACACCGAAGCGGGCAGCGCGATCTTGGAGAACTTCCTGCACACCGTGGCCGGGATCGGGCCGGCGTGGCGGATGGATTCGTGGGTCGACGACGCGATCGCCAAGGTGCGCGCGCAGGTCGGGGACGCGAACGTGCTGTGCGCGCTCTCGGGCGGCGTCGACAGCGCGGTCGCCGCGACGCTGGTCGCGCGCGCGATCGGCAAGCAGCTCACCTGCATCTACGTCGACACGGGCCTGATGCGCAAGAACGAGTCGGAGGGCGTGGTCGCGGCGTTCCGCGACATCCTGCACCTCAACGTGATCCACGTCGACGCCGAGCAGCGCTTCTTGGAGCGCCTGGCCGGCATCGACGATCCCGAAGAGAAGCGCATCCGGATCGGGCACGAGTTCATCGCCATCTTCGAGGAAGAGGCGAAGAAGATCGACGACGTGCGCTTCCTGGTGCAAGGCACGCTCTATCCGGACGTGATCGAGTCGAAGACCCCGGGCTCGAAAGCCGGCCACAAGATCAAGTCGCACCACAACGTCGGCGGCCTGCCCGAGCGCATGGCGCTCGCGCTGGTCGAACCGCTGCGCGCGCTGTTCAAGGACGAAGTGCGCGAAGCGGGCCGCGTGCTGGGCCTGCCCAACGCGATCGTCGAGCGCCAGCCGTTCCCCGGGCCCGGACTTGCGGTGCGGGTCATCGGCGAAGTGACGCGCGAGCGGCTCGCGACCGTGCGCGAGGCGGACTGGATCGTCACCAGCGAGATCGACGCCGCCGCGCAAGCGCTGTCGCCGCGGCCGTGGCAGTATTTCGCGGTGCTCACCCCGGTGCGCAGCGTCGGCGTGATGGGTGACGGGCGTACCTACGGGTATTTGGTCGGCGTGCGCGCGATCACCAGCGAGGACGGCATGACCGCCGACTGGGCCCGCCTCCCGCACGAGCTGCTCGAGCGCATCTCGACCCGGATCGTCAACGAGGTCGCCGGGGTGAACCGGGTCGCTTACGACATCACGTCCAAGCCGCCGGCGACGGTGGAGTGGGAGTGAGCCGCTAACCGGCGGCGGTTCTCGCAGCGCGCACTTCCATGACGACCATTGCTCGGGCGGCGGAATGCGATTTTGTGGACGTCGCGTGCATTCTGACCGCGTACTTCGATGCGATCGGGCTGTCGCCGGAGCATCGCGACGGCCCCGCAGACATCTCCGCCTACTTGCGCGAACCCGGCGGAATGTGGCTCGCGCGGTACGCCGAGCAGGTGGTCGGGGTCATCGGGGTCCGCCCGCTCGCGACGATGGCGCGGGCGTGCGAGATCAAGCGGCTCTACGTCGACCCAGGCCACCGCGGCGCGGGCCTCGCGGACGCGCTGCTCGATACGGCTGAAGCCGCCGCGATCGCGCGCGGCTACGGTGTCGCGTATCTCGACACCATGGCAAACCTCCACGCCGCGATCGCCTTCTACCGGCGCCGCGGCTACGAAGCGTGCGAGCGCTACAACGACAATCCGGTGGCGAGCGTCTTCATGCGCGTTCGGCTCCCGTCCGCTCCGCCGGCGGACCGGCCCGCAAGCAGATCGCACGGCGGTTGCTGACTCGGTCTCCGCACGAGCCCGTGCTTCGAGCGCGCGCCCTGAAGGGTAGCTTGGCTTACTAGGGAAGGCTACCATATGGTCTTGCGAAGACCATGACAAAGGGGAACTCCATGCTCGCACGAGCCAAGCACGCTTCGGGACCGAAGACTACCGCGTCCGAGCCGCACGATTCCGCCGTGGGCGAAGTCAGTCCACATCCATTCGACGTACCGCCCCCACCGCCGCACGATCGTGCCCCGGGGACGCCGCCGCCCTTCGAGCAGTTGTCGGCGACGTCCAGCATCGTCGTCCGCGACGGACCGTTCACGGTGAAGGCATATCGCGGCGACGGCTGCGTGCTGATCGCGATGGATCTCACCGAGAGCGCGTGCCAAGGCCTGGCGGGGTTCGCGATCGCGCGCTCCAAAGACGGCAAGACGTTCACGTACACCCGCAACCGCCTCAGCTTCGATCCGGCGAAAGCCGTCGATGCGAGCACGACGACCGAAGCGCGGCAGGCGAACGCCGACACGAGCGACGTCGCACCGTATCAGAAGTTCCGCTGGGTCGACTATCCGCCCGAGGAGCCGGTGTCGACGCCGATCACGTACCGGGTCGAAGCCGTGTTTTTCGTCGTGGGTAAGGACCCGGCGAGCGGCGCGGGCGCATTCGAGAAAAAATACGCCGTGACGTTCGCGATGTCGCTCGTCGGTAAGATCACGCCTAAGTTCGACATCGGCTTCACGCGCGGCTACGTTTCGTCCCAGGCGTTCGTCGACCGTTACGGGAGCGGTGTGAAGTCGCTGCGCTTCGACGGCTCGGTCACCTACGACACCAAGCAGGTGGTGACGGGAACGAGCACCGACCCGCCGACGACATACAAGGACATGTATCGCTGGCTCGGTGCGCGCGCGCGGCAGATGCTGAACGACTTCCTTCTCCTGTGCGAAGCGGACGGGATGGCGAACGGTTCGGGTTACGACATCTTCGCCTACGACCTCGACGAGCCCGATTTCCTGCGCGTGCTCGTGCGTGACGCGAAACGCGGCTGGCCGATCCGCATGGTGCTCGACGACTCGCCGCTCCACACCAAGCCCGGCGCGCGGGAGATCGAGGCGGCGCAGGTGCTCCAGGCCGCCGGGGTCACGCTGGTGCGCGGCCACTTCAAACGCTACGCGCACGACAAGTGCATCATCCAGCGCGACAAGGCGGGCGATGCGGTGCGGGTCTTCACCGGGTCGGCCAACTTCAGCGTTCGCGGCTTCTACGTGCAGTCGAACAGCACGCTGGTCATCGACGACCCGGACGTCGCGAAACTGTACGGCGAGGCGTTCGACCAGGCGTTCAAGGACAAGGGGATGGCGGGCTTCCCGAACGCGCCGGTCGCCGCGCGGTGGTTCGACGAGAGACAGCCCGAGCTGCCGACCTTCGCCGTCTCGTTCGCCCCGCACGCCGACGCGGCGGTATCTCTACAGCGCGTCGCGGACGCCATCAAGAACGCGAAGAGCTCGGTGCTCTTCGCCGTGATGGAGCTCGGCGGCGGCGGCGACGTGCTGGCGCAGCTCTCAGCGCTCGAAAAGCGAACCGACGTGTTCTCCTATGGCGTGACGCAGAACCAGAAGGGCCTCACGTTCACCAAAGCCGGCAAGCCGGGACTGCTCGTACCGTTCGGATTCCTGCACAGCAAGGTGCCCGAGCCGTTCCGGGCGGAGTGGAACGGCGGCCCGGGGCAAGTCATCCACCACAAGTTCGTCGTGGTCGACTTCAACGGCCCCAACCCCGTCGTGTTCTGCGGCTCGTCGAATCTCGCGCAGGGCGGCGAGCAAGCCAACGGCGACAATCTGCTTGCGATCGAAGACCCGGCGGTGGCGGCGCTGTACGCGGTCGAAGCCATTAAGCTGGTCGATCATTATGAGTTCCGGGCGGTCTCGGCGCAGGCGACCGGGGGTGAGAAGCTGTCCTTGCACGGGCCCGACGAGAACCCGCAATGGTGGGAGGGTTACTACGATCAAAACGACTTGAAGAGCCGGGAGCGCCAGGTATTGGTCTCATAGGCTCGACGACCGTCGTCGCGGCGGTGCGGCTGGCGGAGGCATCGATCGGAGCCCCCAGATCGTGTTTCGGAGTGAGCGCGTTCAGCTACGGCACCTTGTAGGTCAGGATGTTGGAATCCACCAGTCCGAGCGATATGTTGAACGTATACACGCCGGGCCGTCTAAGCTCGTACGGGAACGTCGTTTCAAAAGTCCATCTCGAGCCGGGCTGAATATCCGTCGGACGGCTCGGCAGGTGCACCGATTCTCTGCCGCGGGCGAGCGGTCCAACGAAGTTGAGCACGACGTGCGACGGTCCGCCGACATGGAGCGGGGCGGGGCCAGGGTTGACGATCGTAACGCGGATAAGCGGCGCGTTCGTTGGAGACGTCAACGTCGAAGCTTTGGAGGCAATGATCGAATATGGCCCGGTGCGCCTGGCCAGCTGAATCGTGCACGCGTCGCACGTTCGTGCCTGTGCGGGGCAAGGCATGATTGCAACCAGGGCTATCATGAAGACGAATACCGTCGTTGGATCGCATGATGTTACCCAGTGAGGTCGCAGCCGTATCTTCCGAATAATCTCCATCAATCGCACGAATCTAATACCCTCCAAGTGATGTCCAACCGCCGCCTTCCAATCCATATGGACTCATTGTGCTTGGATCCCGGCGCGCTCAGTGTGAGGTGGAGCGAGGAGCAGCGCTCTTGGGATTCCGCCGGTCTGGTGGCTCAGCCGATCACCCGCAGTTGCCACGGCTGACCGTCCGTCGTGCGTGAGACGCGCACGCGTTTGTTGCGGATGATCGCGGCGGTGCGGCTGGTCGAGGCGTCGATCGGGGCGACCCAGATCGTGTTCGTGTCGCGGTCGTGCACGAACGCCGCGCCGGCGGTATTCGAGACGAGCGCTTCCACCAGCGTGCCCTCGACGTGCGGGAGATCGCTCTGCAGCGCGCGGCTGGTCGTCGCGCCGTGCTGCTGCTCCAGCCGGTGCGCCGCCGCGAGGATTGCCCTCTCGGCGCGATCGGTCGCGGACACGGGCGTGATGAGGATCGGCCCGACAGGCTTGGGCGGCACTTTCGGGCCGACGGCGTTTCGCAAACCGGTGCGCATCGGTGCCTTACCGTTCGAGCTCGCGCCGTTACCCGCGTTCGATTCGCTCGCACCGGGCATCTTCTCGATGATGTGGCCCAGGCCGACGTGCGCGCCGAGCGTGCGCTGCAGCGATGCGGTCAGCGCCGCGTGGAAGTCGGTCACGTCGAGCAGGTCGCTCGCGCGCGTGACCGTCACGTAGGCGAGGTTCAGCTCCTGGCCATCGACGGTCGTGGTGCGCGGATCGTTGCCGACCGCCGGTTCGAGCGTCGTGAAGGGCCGGAAGTCGTCGGCGATGCGCACCTGCGCGCCCTCGCGGCCCTTGAAGGCGTGCGCGGTCGAGACGATCACGTCGGCCTCGTCCTGCGGCACGAGCCGCGCTTCGAGCGAGGTCAGCTCGCCGCGGGCGTCGGCGCCGTAGCGCTCCACCAGGCCGACCGCGGTGCGCAGGTCTTGCGCGTTGTTCTTGTCGGCGAACCACTTGAGCGTCTCGAACGAGCTGAAACGGGCCAGGCGCGGGTGCGTGACGGGCTTGCCGACGCGCAGGGCGTGGATGCCCTCGGCCAGTTCGCCCAGCGACTTCAAGCGCGACTGGTGCAGCGTGCCGACCACCGCGACCTTGCGGTCGCGCGCCAGCTCTCGGCTCGCCGCCTCGATGATCGTGGTCTGCATGCGGGTCAGGATCACGTCGGGGTCGGGACAGCGGTCGTGGGCCGCGACGACGGCGTCGCGCTTGCCGAGCAGCGTGCGCAGCGGCGGCGTCGGCGTGTCGGCGCGCAGGATGAGCTGCGCGAGCGACGCGATCTTGGGCCCGAAGCGAAAGCTCGTCGTGAGCGGCCACAGCGGCAGATGGTCGAGGTGCGCGAAGGCGTTGGTCGCGCCGCGGAAGGCGTAGATCGCCTGGTGCGGGTCGCCGACGTAGATCCGCTGCACGCCGCGCTGCTCGTTGACCGTGGCGAGCATCGCCGCCGTGCAGTCCTGGCACTCGTCGTACAGGATCACCTCGAAGCCCAGCGACGGGTGCCCGGCTTCGTGCTGCAAGAGGTGGAACAGCTTGACGTAGACGTCGTGGTCGCGCTCGTTGACGTGCCGCGCGGCGTACACGTCGGCCCAGACGGCGCGCGCGTGCTCGGCCGCTTCGGGGTCCTCGCCCGGCTCGATGCTCGTCGCCATGCCGAACAGGAACGCCGCCAGGACGTCGGCGGCGCGTGCCGCCAGCCTCTCGCGCGGGTCGCTCACGTCGCCGCGCCGGTCGGGCAGCCGCAGGCGCGCGCGGATGCGGCGCTCGACCGCCGGGGTTTGGTCGTCGACCTGCACGCCGTAGCGCGCGCTCGCGGTTCGGCGCGCGAAGCCGTGCGCGGTCGCGACCGTGGTCGTGCGCGGAAACACCGTGCGCGCCTTGCGCACGACGTCGGCGTTGAAGGCTAGGTAGAGCACCTTGCGCTCGCCCAGCGCATTGCCGACCAAGTGCAGCGTGGTGGTCTTGCCCGAGCCGGCGTACGCCTGCACAGCGAAACTGCCGCGCCGCTTGGCCGCCTCGACGATCGCGCGCTGTTCGTCGCTCGGCGCGAGCGCGGGCGGAGCGTGGACGGCACTGTCGTCGGGCATCGCGTCAGTATAGCGCGTCGGGCGGAGGGATTCCAGGCCGGCCCGGCGCAGGGCGCTCCTCGCATGAACATCCTCATCGTCGGCGGCGGCGCGCGCGAAGACGCGCTGTCGTGGCGGCTGAGCACCTCCGCCTCGTGCGGAGCTCTCTTCCATGCCCCCGGCAACGCCGGGACGGCGACCCGCGGGACGAACTGGCCCGAGGTCAGCCCGACCGACGCGCGCACGATCGTACGGCGAGCCAAGGAAGCGGAGATCGACTTGGTCGTGCTGGGCCCCGAGACGGCGATCGCGGCCGGGGTCGGCGACCGCCTGCGCGACGCCGGGATCAGCGTCTTCGGGCCCAACCGCAGCAGCGGCCGGCTCGAGACCAGCAAGGTCTTCGCCAAGCGCTTCATGGAGCGGCACGGCATCCCGACCGCGGCCTTCGCGGTGGTGCACACGCTCGATCAGGCCAAGCGCGCGCTGGCGGAGTGGCCGGGCGGCGCGGTGGTCAAGGCCGACGGCCTGGCGGCCGGCAAGGGCGTCGTGGTCTGCGACGATGCGGCGGCGGCGCTGGCCCTGCTGAGCGGCTGGTACGGCAAGAACGCCGTTCCCGGCGGCGGGCACGACGTCGTGATCGAGCGCAAGCTGACCGGGCGCGAGGTCAGCGTGTTCGCGATCGCCGACGGGCGGGC
Organism: uncultured bacterium; assembly: GCA_964245595.1. Lineage (GTDB taxonomy): Bacteria > Vulcanimicrobiota > Vulcanimicrobiia > Vulcanimicrobiales > Vulcanimicrobiaceae > Vulcanimicrobium. Next base: position 16,001 of record CAXTNU010000025.1, read on the forward strand.
GATGGTGCCGGTCGCCGCGGCCTGCGACTACAAGCGCGCCGGCGACGACGACCGTGGACCCAACACCGGCGGGATGGGCGCGTACTCGCCTCCGGCGGGTTTCGCCGACGACCTGCTCGACCAGGTGCGCGAGCGGATCGTCGCGCCGACCCTGCGCGGCCTGCGCGCCGAGGGCGAGGAGTACCGCGGCGTCCTGTACTGCGGGATCATGCAGGCCGCGGACGGGCCGTACTTGATCGAGTACAACGCGCGCTTCGGCGACCCCGAGACGCAAGTCCTGATGCCGCGCGTCCGGGGCGACTTCGCGCGCTATCTCAAATCGGCCGCGGACGGCACGCTCGAGGTCGACGCGGCCTCGTGGTCGGACGAAGCGGCGGTCGGGGTCGTGCTCGCGACGTCCAAGTACCCGTATGAGAACACCAAGCTGTCCGGCCTGCCCGGGGACCTCGGCTTGCCCGAGGACGTGGTCGCGTTCTGGGGCGCCTCGGCGCGCGAAGAAGGCGCGGAGCCGGTGCCGGGCCGCACCGTGTCGTCGCCGGGCGGCCGGGTGCTGACCGTGACGGCACACGGTTCGGCCGTCGCCGAAGCGCGCGAGCGCGCGTACGCCGCGATCGCCGGGCTCAAGACGCGCTTTCCGAGCGGCACGCCGCTCGCGTACCGCTCGGACATCGCCCGTCTCTAGCCGATGACCGTGCTGCGCGACCTGATCTCGCGGCCGGCGCGGACGTTCTTCACCGCGGCCGGCATCGCGGTCGGCATCCTGGCCCTGACGGTGGTCGGGTCACTGGCCGAGCGGCTGCACACCATCGTCACCCGCTCGACCGCGCTCAACACCGGGGTGGTGTTCGCGACCGTGCAGCGCGCGACGCTGCTCGCTCCCGACGCGCCGGCGACGATCCGGCGCGCGTACGCGAAGCTCGAGGCGCTCGGCGGCGTGCGGGCCGCGATTCCCGAGGTGATCGTGCCGTACGTGCGCGGCGGCGATCAGGGCGGGCGCTTCGGGCCGCCCTCGCTGGTGTTCGGGTTTCCCGATGCGGCGCGCGCGCTGCAGCGCGACCTGCTCGCCGTCGCGCGCGGCGCGCAGCCGGCACCCGGCGTGCGGCGCGAAGCGGTCGTCGGGCCGGATTTCGCGGCCGCGCAGCACGTCGACCTCGGCAGCGTGATCGCGCTGCAGGGCAGCTCGTACGAAGTCGTCGGGGTGCTGACCAAGTCGTTCACGATCTTCGACGCGGCGGTGGTGGTGCCGTTCGCCGACGCGCAGGACCTGCTGCGCCAGCTCGTGCCGCCCACGCTGACGGCCCTGCCGGCCGATCCGGTGTCGGCGTTCCTGATCGTGTCCAAGCCGGGGACCGACGTCGGGCTGCTGGCGCGGCGGATCGAGCTGATCGAGGGGCTGGCCGCGCGCGACCCGCGCGAGGTCGCGAACACCGTGCGCTCGACGCTGGGCATCTTCGACGCGATCGTGTTCGGCGCGGCGCTGATCGCGCTGCTGGTCGGCGCGTTCTCGGTGGTCAACACGATGACCATCGCGGTCACCGAGCGCACGCGCGAGATCGGGATCCGCAAGGCGATCGGAGCAACCGACGGCGACGTGCTGCGCGCGTTCGTCGGCGAGGCGGCGGCGATCGGTTTCCTCGGCGGCGTCACCGGCATCGCCCTGGGCCTGGTCGTGGTCGCGATCATCGACGCGCGCAGCGCGGCCAGCGGCAGCCTGGAGCTGTTCGCGATCTCGCCGCGCGTCGCGCTCGGCTCGCTGGCGTTCGCGGTCGTGCTCGCCGCGGTGGCGGGCTTCGTCCCGGCGCTGGGCGCGGCGCGCCTGCCGCCCACCGTCGCGCTGCGCCGGCTGTGACGTCGGTAACGCGCACGAGCGCCCTCACCGAGACGTCCGCGCTGGTCGACGTGCGGGCGCTGGTCAAGGTGCACGCGGTCGGAACGCCGACCGAGGTGCGCGCGCTCGCGGGCGTCACGTTCGGCGTCGAGCGCGGCGAGTACGTCGCGATCGTCGGCGAGAGCGGCAGCGGCAAGACGACGCTGATGCACCTGCTCGGCGGGCTCGACCGGCCGACCTCGGGCGACGTCGTGATCGACGGCCGCTCGCTGGCGAGCGCCTCGCGCCGCGAGCTGGCGGCGATCCGCGCGCGGGCGCTGGGCTTCGTGTTCCAGGGCTTCAACCTGCTGCCCAATCTCGACGCGCGCGAGAACGTCGCGCTCGCCGCGCGCTATGCCGCGCACGGCCGGGCCGAGGCGCAGGCCCGGGCCGAGCGCGTGCTGCGCGAGGTCGGCTTGGGCGACCGCATGCACCACCGGCCGGGCGCGCTCTCGGGCGGCCAGCAGCAGCGCGTCGCGATCGCCCGCGCGCTGGTGAACGAGCCGGCCCTGCTGCTGGCCGACGAGCCGACCGGCGAGCTCGACTCGCGCACCGCCGAGCACGTGCTCGAGCTGCTCGGCGCGCTCAACGCGCGCGGCCAGACGCTGGTCGTCGTGACCCACAGCGAGGCCGTCTGGCACCGCGCGCGGCGGGTGATCCGCCTCGCTGACGGCGCCATCGTGAGCGACGATGCGGCGGCGTAGTGCGATCGAGAGCGACCATGCGGCGTAGCGGGTTTCTCGACTCGGCCGTGGGCGCGGGTGCGCTGAGCGTGGGTGCGCTGAGTGTGGGTGCGCTGAGCTCGGCTGCGCTCAGCGCGGCTGTATCGAGCTTGACGAGCTGCGGGTCGAGCCGGGTGGCGTCGGACCGCTTCGCGGATGGTCTGGCGACGAAACCGCGCTTCCGCGTCGTCGTGCTGGGCGATTCGCTCGCCGTCGGCACCGGCGCCTCGTCGCCGGAGAACGGTTTCATCTTTCGCGCCTATCTGCGCCTGAACCAGCGCTATCCGGGCAGCCGGATCGACGATCTCGCCATGGGCGGCGCGACGGTCGCCGACGTGCTGCGGCTGCAGGTATCGCGGCTCGCGCACGAAGCGGGCGCGAACGCCGCGATCGTGTGCGTGGGCGGCAACGACGTCGTGCGCCGCACCGCGCCGGCCGCGTTCGGCGCGTCCTACGCGCGGCTGGTCGAGCGCATCCGCACCGCGCTGCCGGCCACCGCGCTGGTGCTGTGCGGCGTCCCCGACGTCGCGCTCAGCCCGCTCTTCACCGGCCGCGAGGCCGACACGATCGCCCGCCTCGCGCGCGCCGACGACGACGCGGTGCGCGCGCTCGCCCGCCGCACCGGCGCGCAGTTCGTCGACCTCTTCGCCGCGACGCGCGCCCGCCGCGCCGACGCGACCCGCTTCCTCTCCGACGACCGCTTCCACCCCTCGGACGCAGGCCATCTCGCCTTCGCCGACGTGCTCACGCCGGCGCTGCTGCGCGCGGTGCGGCGCTAGTCGCGGATACCGAACGCCTGCCGGCCGAAGCTGTTGGGCACCAGGTAGATGCGGCTGTTGGCGTAGTCCAGCCCGACGTTGAACAGCTTGAGGAAATCGACCCCGATGATGCCGTCGTCGCCGCCTTCGTAACTGCTCGCCGACATGACGCGGTAGCCGACGAAGTCGTTGAAGCTGATCGGCCCCATTTTCAGCTTCTTGATCTGGTAGGGCTTCGTCTTGATCGCGCCGCCGACGCCTTCGAAGGTCATCGAGCGTGCGAACGCATCGCCGCCGCCCTCGTCGTGCAGTGCCTCGGGGTGCTTGCGTGCGAACGTATCGAAGATCATGAACGAGCCGGCGCCGCCGGTGTCGAGGACGAACCGCTCGCCGAGCGCGCCGTTGACGGTGACCGTGACCATCGGGCTCCCGTCGCCGATCCGCACGTCGAGCGGGATCACGTGCGCGCCGGCCGGCGCGACGTAGGCCGGCTCCGTTACCGCGGTCACCCGCTCGTGCTCGTAGTCGATCGTGACGCCCAGTTCGGCGAGGAAGTCGAAGCCGAGCAGACCGACCGACTTCACGCCGAACGTCTCGTCCATGCCGTCGGGCACGAGCTGCACCGCGACGTTCTTCATGGTCAGCTGGCCGACGTGCATCTCGGGCACGATCGTGCGCGCCGTCGTGTAGCGCTGCGCCGTGATCGCGGAGTGCGTACCGTACGCGGTGAGGCCGAGCTGGCGCGCGACGCCGTTGTCGAGCGTGATCCCGCTTGCCCCCGTGTCGAGTACGAAGTCCAAGCCGCGCCCGCCGATCGTGATCCGCACGAAGACGTGCTCGCGCCCGAACTTCGCCGGCAGCGTGACCGGCCCGGTACCGGGCGGAAAGCTCACCAGCTCGCGCCGGTTGGGCGGCATGGCGACGTCTTCGGCGGAGACGTCGTTCGCGTCGTAGGCCGTGACGCGCGACTCGCGCGTGGTGCGGCTGTAGCCGTTCTCGGTGATCCAGTGGTGGGCGAAAGTCCGGCCGGCTTCGGTGCGGACGTCGTCGTAGCGGGTGACGACCGTGCCGCCGGCGCCGATCGTCTCGCGCCGCACCACCAGCCAGCTCGCGGGATCGACGTACTCTTTGTCGCCCCAGCCGCGCGCGTTGAGGACGGCGATCACGTACGCCTCGACCGGCGCGTGCACCCGGCTCAGCGTGGTGGTCGTCTTCTCGGGCGCGGCGTGGCCCGGGTCGGGCTCGTCGGCCACGGTCTGGCCGTTGTCGTTCTGGTGCCAGGCGTCGCCCTTGACCTCGCCTTCCTCGGTATGGAACGGCCCGCGGTCGACGGCGTCGCGCCAGTCGTCGCCCTTGTGCAGGTGGCGGGTCGTCGTCGTCAAGCCGTCGGTCGAGCTGCTGACGATGGTCTCGCGCCAGTTCGCGGGCTTGGCGTTGGCCTGTTTCACCTTGGCCTGTACCACCGCCAGATCGGGCAGGCTTTCGTCGGCGCGCGCCGTGCTCGCGGAAAGTAAAAGAGACACGCCCAAAAGCGCACACGCCGTTCGCATGGCGTCCATTCCGCCGCGTGGGGCGCCGGCTCCTATAGCAAGGCGAGTTGTTTACCGAAAATGAGCGGGCGCCGGTACTGTCGGCACCCTGCCTAGCCGTCGCTCTCGTTCGCTTCGCTTCCAGTCGGTTCTTGAAGGCGGTGCATCGCTTCACCCGCGATGGAAGCGGCCCGCACGGAGCGGCGTGTGGATTCTTCGCGTTGCCGCTCGAGAAACGCATTTATCACCATAACAGAGCTACGATCGGTGATCGTCGCGCCAGCAGGTGGAGTCATGAACGTTGTGAGCTGATCTAGCGCGTACGGAGAAATCCGAAACGGACCGGCTTTCAAGTAGGCGCTGGCTTCATCACCGAGCAGCGTATTCGGATACCAGGCCGCTGCCGGTCATCCGCCTCGCCGACGGGGCGATCGTGAGCGACGATGCGCCGTAGTGCGTTTCTTGCTAACGCCGGTGGTGCTACCCGGCAGCCGGATCGACGATCTCACCATGGGCGGCGCGACGGTGGCCGACGTGCTGCAGCTGCGAGGGTGCCACGGCTCGCGCACAAAGCGGGCGTCTTACGCGCGGTTGATCGAGCGCATCCGCACCGCGCTGCCGACCACCGCGCTGGTGCTGTGCGGCGTCCCCGACGTCGCTCAGCCCACTCTTCACCGGCCGCGACGGCGCCACGCCCGCCCGCCTCACCTCGGGGTGCTTGCGCGCGAACATGTCGAAGATCATGAACGAGCCGGCCCCCCGGTGCTCACCGGCGGACCTGGTGCGTGTGGCCGTTGGGAGCGAGCCAAACCCGCTGGTGCGGGTAGTCGAACCACACGACGTAGGCGTCGAGCAGGCTCGAACCGACCAGCCCGTCGAGGTCCTCGCCGGCGAAGTCCGGCTGGTCGCGGCTGAGCACGAAGGCGAGCTGGCCGTGGTAGATCACGTTGCCGAAGATCATGTCCTTGAGCACGGTCGCGCGCAGGCGCAGCTTGCCGCCCACCCCGTCGGCCTGCACGACGTTGTACACCGTCGAGACCCATTGCAGTCTGCTGCTGTCCGCGAGCGCGCCGGGGTGGACGTCGGCGAAGGCGGGGAACATCACCACCAGATCGCTCCCGGTGTCGAGGATGAACTGCCGCCCGATCGCGCCGTTCACCGCCATCGGCACGACCGGCACGCGGTCGTCGAGCCGGGCGTCGAAGCCCAGCGCGTTGGGTGGCGGGCGGAACCCGTCGGCCTGCAGCGCGAAGGCCTCGCCGCGCTCGTAGTCGAGCTGCACCACGCAGCCGGCCAGGAAGTCGTAGCCCAGCAGTCCGACGATCTTGGTGTCGCGCCCGCCTTGCTGGTGAAACGGCGCCGCGGTCGCGACCACGTCGCTCATGGTGATCCCGCCGATGGCCATCCGCGGCACGATCACCCGCACGCTGGTGTACGAGCCCGCGGTGGTGTCGGTGCGCCGCCCGTACGCCGTGAGGTGCAATTGGCCGGCGACCTCGCGGTCGATCAGGATGCCCGCCGCGCCCGAGTCCAGCTCGAAGTCCAGCCCGCGCCCGTTGACTTCCAGCCGCACGATGAAGCGGCCGTTCAGGAAGCTGACCGGAATGCGCACCCGCTCCGCGCCGGCCGGCAGCAGCACCGGGTTGCGGCGGTCGGGCGGAATCGCGATCTCGGCGTCGTCGACCGGCGCGCCGACCTGCAGGGCGGTCACGCCGTAGTCGCTGTCGTCCGCGGCCCGCCCGTCGCCGATCTTGGTGTGCCAGGCGCGCGTGATGCCGCTCTGGGTGCGGTAGTCGTCGTACTCGGCGACGACCGTGCGGCCCAGGAACGCGATCTCCGAGCGCACGACGTGGAACGTCGCCGCGTCGTAGAAGCGCCGTTCCTCGAGCCCGTTCGCGGGCGCGACGCGCACCACGTAGACGTCGGCCGGCGCGCGCAGCCGGCCCAGCAGGGCGGCCGGCGACGGCGTCGGCTCGAACTCCTGCGCGAGTATGCCCTCGCCGACGCCCAACACGACGTCGGCGACAGAGGCGGCGTCGCGCTCTGAGCGCGGCACCTGCACCTTGGCGTCGTCGAGCACGTAGTAGT
>CAXTNU010000026.1:0-22790 GCA_964245595.1 uncultured bacterium
ATCGTCGCGTTCGCCCTGGTCGCGTACGCCGCCGTCTGCGCCGCGGCGGCGCGCTCGGGCGCCATCTGGCGGCCCGGCCCCGAATGACCAAGGGGCAGCGCACGCGCGAGCAGATCGTCCGCCGGACGGGCGCGATGCTCAACACGCACGGCTACGCCGGCACGACCGTCGACGACATCCTCGCCGCGACCGGCCTGACCAAGGGCGGCCTCTACCGCCACTTTCCGGACAAGGAAGCCGTCGCGCTCGCAGGCTACCGCTTCAACCTGCGGGCGCTGGCCGAGGCGCGCGCGGCGGCCGTCGCCGAGATCGAAGCGCCCTTGGAGCACCTGCGCCGGCTGATCGCGTTCGGCCTGGACGTCATCGCCAAGCCGCCGGTCAAGGGCGGCTGCCCGATCCTCAACCTGGCGCTCGAGTCCGACGACACGCGGCCCAAACACCGCCAGGAGGCGCGCAAGGCGATGGACCTCTGGCGGGCGGAACTGGCTTGCGCCGGGCACGCGGCGCGCGAAGCGGGCGCCTTGGCGCGCCGCTTCGACCCCGACCGCTTCGCCTCGCTCGCGATCTCCGCGACGGAAGGCGGCATCGCGCAGAGCCGGCTGTACCGCGACGCGAGCCACCTGCGAACCGCCGTCGCGAGCCTGCTGGAACTGCTGGGCGGCTACGCGGCCGCGTAGCGAGCGAAGCCTAGGGCGGGCTCTCCCGGCCGATGCCGCCGTGGAGCTGCTCCTCCATGTCCTTTTTGCACACCGGGTGCCCGCAGGCGCAGACGATCGCATCGACGTCGCGGCCCTCGGGCGAATCGCAGTACGGGCAGCAGACCAGCTCGGCCAGCGGCACCTCGCACAAGCACGCCAGGTTGTCGCAACGCTTCGTATCACCGCTGTTCATACGATGCGATTTGCCCGGGGCCGCGCTTACCAAACGGGAAGCCGCGCATGAACGGAATTTACGCGGCCGTGCGCTAGTAAGCTCATTCGGCCCAGAGGCGCTGGCAGCGCTCGGCTCCGGGCCCCAGGTCGTTCCCTCGTCTATCGGGGCGTTCGCAATTGGGATTCATGAGCCGCTGAAAGCCTTGCCCCGCGGCTCTTGAGGTAGAGCACTGCCAGCCCTCCACACATCAGCATCAACGGATACAGCAGCCTGAGCCCGTAGCTTCCCGCCCAAAACACATAAAGAACGGTAAGGAGCGCCGCGGGTACGCGCAGCCAGGCGATCGTCGTTTTCTTGATGAAAGAGAGAATGCAAAGAAGGTAGAGGATGAAAAAGTTCTGACCTGCCAAACCGAACAAGTCGCCCAGTGAGACGACGTGCAAGGCGTAAAGGGTCAGCACGAGCAAGAACAATACCGTTGTCGTGATTATGGCGCCGGTCGGCACCTGGAATGTAGCGTTCACGGCCGCAAGACGGGCCGGCAGCAAGCCGCTGCGTGCGGCTGCCATCAGCAGGCGGGAAAAGGCCCAAGTCGCACCATTCAGATTGGCCGTTACGATCAACACGCCGACGACCGCGACGGATTTTCCGCTGATTCCGCCGAGTAGCGTGGATAGAATTGCAGCAACCGGAGCCGTTGCGAGGTTTGGATCGTTGTACGACAACGTGAGCTGTGTTGCCAGAGCGACGATCAGGTAAAGCCCGAAAACGATCCCAAAACTGATGAAAATGGCAAGCGGGTAGTCGCGCGCGGGGTTCTTGTACTCCTCGACCGTCGAGGCGACGAGTATCCATCCGGTGAATGCAAAAAATATTATGCTCAGCGAAGGCACCGCACCGCGCCATTCTCCAACGCTGGCGATCCCTGCACCCGCGCGATGATCGCCCAGCGTAAGAGCTAAAATAGCTACGAGCGTTACGATGGTGAGCAAGCTGAAAGTGAAAACCCGCTGGATGCTTCCGGACAGCCGCGCACCGAAGTAATTGGATAACCCGGTAACTATGAGAATCGCAGAGGAGGCGGCTAGTCCCGTCTCTCTGCCGCCGCCGATCAAGAATGCGAAGTAGTTTCCTCCGACGATCGATATACCAGGGAGGCCGAGGCAGAACGTCCCGATCAGGAGCGCCTGCACGGCGACTCCGGCGTTCTTACCGAAAGCCGAGCGCACGATGCCGGCCACCCCTTCCGCATTTGGCTGCCTCGCACCCAAAAACGCAAGGATGGCCAGTATGGGCACTATCATCAGCCCGTCTATGATCCAGGCGTATATCGCGGCACTTCCGGACTGCTGGTAAGCCAGTCCGGTGAGTACGAGGAGGCCTGCGCCGATACAGACCCCCAGAGCGAGGGCGATGGCACCTGGAAGAGTCAGCGTTTTCGATAGCTGGTTGGCTGGCTGTGCCATCGGCTCAGTGGTCTTTCATTTGCGACTGCTGCAACGAACGTTCGTCACCCAAAGCCTACTTCATGGCGATGATGTAGACGCAACCGTTTTCGCCCGCAACAGAGGAGTGCTCGGTCCCTCGTGGGAGCAACAGCCTGTCTCCCGAGCCGCAGGTGCTGCTTCCGCCGTGCGCCTGAAAACTGATGTCGCCCGTGACGATCAGCAATATCTCGTCGGTGTCGTGTTTGTGCGTCGTGTGTTCGAACCCCGCGGGGTCACGCCGTACTCTTACGCTTCCGACCTCGGGCAAGAGCTGCTGCACCGCCTGTTCCAAGGAGATTCCTTCCCCACGAACGATTCGAGCGTCGCCGAGATCGCCCGTCATCACTTCCCCACCGCGGGATGAGGTCGTTTGGGTCATATCGGCCGACTGAAGATAAGGCTCTTTGCGGGAAGCAAAGGGACATCCGCCGAGCGCGGGCGTGTTGTCATCCGAGAGCACGTACTGCTTCCAGCGATGGATCAGAACATCGCCATAGTCGCTCACATCCGGATGCAGCGATTCACTGCCATCCCATTTCTTCAGCCGTGCGCGAATTACGCGGCGTGCTTTGGTCCCCGCCGGGGTCTCGCTTTCGATTCCCTTGAATATCCGCTTCGGCTGGAACAGCATGACGAAGCTATTTCCATAGTTGCGGCTCCTGCGCTGAACGTACGCCGGGGACGCCGCAAACATGAAAATCGGGTCGCCGCCGAAACAGAACTCCCATAGCGGATCATCTTTATCGGTCGGGATCTCACTCGGCCAAGGTGCGTGATCGCGCGCGTGCAAGAAGTTGAGTACCTTCCAAAAGCGGGTTTGGTAGTAATCGAACGCCTTTGCCTCGGCTTCCGGCTCGAAAAACACCGTCAGGTTGTGCTTGACGTTTGGATGCGAACGCGAGAGCTGCAGAAAGGCGTCGAGCGTTTGCGGTAACAGCGTGAGATCGTCGCCTTGCACGAACGTATATCTCAGTTCGTGGTCTTTTTCCGCCGCCAATCCAAAATTGCAAGGAAAGGCATCATCGACCACGGTTTCGTGAAAGGTGTGATATTCTCGCATCAGCCAATCCGGTACTCGCGCCGAATCCGACATGTCCGCTTGTTCGAGTAAGAGAAGGTTATTCATTGTTCACTCCCGCTGCTTGAGCCTCGTGCTGCCCATAAAAATCACTTACGCCAGGCGCTACGTCGAGCGTAGAAATACGAACGTCGACGAGCACGGTTCTGCCCTCCGCGTTGTGTTGGTAAGCGCTCTTGAGACTGTCCGCTATCTGCTCCCGTGCCGTGATCTCCATTCGCACGATGGCGCCGTGAGAGACTTGCGTGTCCCAAGAAAACCGAAACGGCGAATCGTCCGTACGGGGGCCGCCCCACTGGTATTCGAGCCAGCCGAACGAGCCGTTGTTCAGAATGATATACGTAACCGGTAGATGGTTGTCGGCGGCGGTCACCAAGTCCGACCTGAAAATATTGAATGCCCCGTCACCCACGAACGCGACGACGGTTCTGTGCGGCATGGCCGCTTTGGCGCCGATGGCGGCAGCCGCGCCGGCACCAAGGCTCGTTTGCTCGCTCAGGGCGAGCGAAAGCTGTTCGCGCTCAAACGAAAAATAGGGATAGAAATAGGACCACATGTCGAGCAGTCCGTTCTCCTGTACCAAGATGCCGTCGCTCGGCATCGTGCTCTCGATACCGGCCAGGACATCGGCGACTCGAACGCATTTCGAGGTCCCTATCTCGCTCAGGAAGTCGGCGCGCTGCCCAAACGCCTCTCGTTTGAGGCGACCGATGCGCTTGGTCCAATCGCTACGGTCCTGCGCGCCCCCTTCGTCCAGTTCGTTCGCCCAGTACCGGCCCGTCGCGACACAGTCGCCCCAGAGCCTGAGGCCATGGTACGAATGAGAGAAGTGATCGGTTCGCAAGTTGACTTGCACCACCGGGCGAGCCGATTCGACGTCCATGAGGAGCGTCGCGGTTTCCTCCAGGCGGCTTCCGAGCACGACGACCAGGTCCGCTTCCTGCCAGAGCTCGCGCAGGACCGGCGCGGTATAGAGTCCGGCAACGCCGCCGTAAAGCGGATGCCCCTCGTCCACGGCGCCGCGGCCCGAAGCCGTCGTGAAGATCGCAGCCCCCAGGCACTCCGCCAGCTTTTCGACGGCGCCGTCCCCGGTGCGGTCGTTCAACGCGCCACCGCCGACCAACAGAAGCGGTTGGCGCGCGGCTCTCAGCATTTCGAGGGCGGTATCCAGCTCCGCAAGAGCCGGCATGCTCCGCAGTATCACAGGGGGTGTGAAGCCCTGGGGCGGGGCGACCGCTTCGACCAAGTCTTCCGGAATCTCGATGTAAACCGGCCCCGGGCAGTCGTTGAGGGCAAGAAATGCGGCCTTCTCGAGCGCCCAAGCCAGGCGTTGGGGGCTTTCCACCCGGTACGCCCACTTCACTATCGGCTTGACCAGCGCGATTTGATCGGTCTCTTGGAAGGCGTGAGTCCCGACGCGATCGCGCCCCGTTCCCACGCCGATCAGCAAGAGCGGCGCGGAGAGGGAAGCGGCTTCGAGCAGTCCGGTGATCGTATTGGTCAGTGCGGGACCTTTCCCAACCGCGCAAACGCCAAGTCTCCTGCCGGCCAATGCGTACCCGGCGGCCATGAAGACCGCATTGCGCTGATCTTTCGTGATGATCATCGTCACGGCACGATCGCGCAGCGCTCTCAAGATGCCTAGATCGTCGCTCGGAATACCGAAAACGACGTCGGAGCCGATATCTTCGAGATAGCGAACGATGAGATCCCATACGGGCTGCTGCGCTTGCACCGAACCGCTCACATCAGGTCCGAAACGACCTGAGAAACCAGTATCGGCGCTACCTTGAGCCGCCCTTTGTACTGCGCGTAGTTGGCCATCGGCCCGTATCCTCCGAAGGGAGAATTGCCATCTTCAATATCGAACAAGGTGGCATCCACCGAAACAGAATGGTGCGAGCGCAAGAAGTCCGCCAGGAATCGGTCGCCGTAGACGCTGGCGCCCATGGCGCGCTCCTTGTAGAAGTCTTTGCCGAGCTCGGCGACCAATGCTTCGTTGCTGTCGTAGCGTATCACGTTGAACACCGGCCCGAAGAACTCCACGATCTCCGGCCTTTGTTCCAAAGAGCTGTACAGCACGGTCGGTTCGATCTTCTGGAGCGAGTAGTCCACGATGCCGCCGGAAGTGATGAACTGCGCGTTGGACATGAAATACTTCGACAACAAATCGAGCGTGGATCGGTAAAAGATCGGGCAGTAGTCGGCCCTGGGATCGTTGGAGGAGCCGAAGACGAGCTTTTTCAGTTGCTCGCTCAGCGCGCGCAGAAACCTGTCCGCCACTGCTTGGTGGACGAAGATGGCGTCCGGCCCCATGCAGTCTTGACCGGTATTGAACAGCCGGACGGCGACGACGTCACGCACCGCCGTGTCGATGTCGGCGTGCTCGCCGACGATGAATGGGTTCACGCCCTGACCGAAGAAAATGTATAACTGGTCCTTGCGCAACTGCAGTTTGATCTTCTCCGCGTTCGCGTACGTACCGGCGAAAACTACGACGTTCGCCGCTCGAACCGACGTTTCCATGAACGTGCGCTGGCTCACGCATTCGAGGTGCAACGGTAACCTGTGTACCGGCGCGAGCATCGAGTGGAGCTTTGAGGTCTGCTCCGTCACATAGGACGACGGCCTGAAATCGATCTGCCGCACGAACAAGGACGGGATGACCAGATACAAGACGTAGGAATACAGAACGACGTTCGACGGCATGAACACGGCCATCCGTTCCACCGCCTTCGGCTGGTGAGCTTCTATTTCGCGTACGGCGCCCTCCAGGGCTTTGATCGAAGCCGCCAGTTCTGCCGCCGCCGCGGAGTAAGACGCCACACCGGTCAGGATTTCGAGCACGTCGTCCCGATGATCGACCAGGAATGCGCGCATGCGCTCGATGGCTGCGGCTCGGAAGATAGGAGACGAGTGGTCGTTATGAGGCGAGCGGTCGTTCAAGACCACGCCTGCGGAGATATTCATGCCGATTGCCTTCCTGGTCGAATCTTTTGGGCTGTTGCTTTCGCTCGCGCCGCGGTGAGGGCGGCAAGAGCCGAGCGATGCTGAACGCGAGCTCCGCCGCATCGTCGTAGCGAGCTGGTGCGAGAGCGCTGCTCAGTACGCGGTTTCTGCGCTGACCGCTTGCTGAGATGTGAGCTCGATCAGCGGTGTGCAAGTCTGACGAGTAGCGCTAGACCGCGCCGGACATCCGTCAAGTCTCGTGACGCTATGTCGTGTGACATGCGGCCGTATGGCGAAACCGGACCCGTGCTCGTGGAAGGAGCGCTCGTGCTGCTCTGCGGCAGATAGGCCAGGCGCGAGTGAGGTGACACGCATACCCGTTCATGCATCCTCTTCATCGTCGAATCGCAGGCCCTGCTGGGCCGTTGCGGGACATCGCGTTCCGACGGCTGAGAACGTCTTCCTGCCTTCGACTGCAGCGGACGCAGCCGAAGCGCCGGTAGTCGCAACGCTCTTTCACCACTGTTCACTATGTCGGATGCTGCTTCGGCTTGCTTGTCCAAACGAATGAGGCCGCTGAGGAGCAAGAGGCCTCCGAGGTGCCCGCGCCAAGAGAGGTACTTCGTACGACACATGGGACCGTGACATCAGGGGGACGCGCAATGGCTGGATGCATCGTCGGCTGGGCTCACACGCCGTTCGGGAAACTGCCCGAGGAGGACGTCGAGGGGCTGATCGCGCGCGTCGCCACGCAAGCGGTGGCCGACGCGGGGCTCGAGCCGGAGGACATCGGCGCCGTCTACCTGGGCGTGATGAACAACGGGTTCTCCAAGCAAGACTTCACCGCGGGCATGATCGCCCAGGCCGACCCGCGCTTCCGCTTCACGCCCGCGACGCGCCTGGAGAACGCCTGCGCGACCGGCTCGGCCGCGATCCACGCCGGCCTGACCTACCTGGCCGCCAAGCGCGGCAAGCTCGTGCTGGTCGTCGGGGCGGAGAAGATGACCGCGAAGTCGGTCGCGGAGGTCTCCGACATCTTGCTGGGCGCGTCGTACCGGCGCGAGGAAGCGGCGGTCGACGGCGGGTTCGCCGGCATCTTCGGCCGGATCGCGGGCGCGTACTTCGCCGCGCACGGCGATCAGTCCGACGCCTTGGCGCGCATCGCCGCGAAGAACCACCGCAACGGCGTCGACAACCCGTACGCGCAGCTGCGCAAGGACCTGGGCTACGAGTTCTGCCGCACGGTCTCCGCCGGCAACCCGCTCGTCGCCGGGCCGCTGCGCCGCACCGACTGCTCGCCGATCAGCGACGGCGCCGCGGCACTCGTGCTGGCCGACGAGGAGACGGCGCACGGCATGCGCCGGGCGGTGCGCTTTCGCGCCGCGGTGCAGGTCAACGACTACCTGCCGCTCAGCCGGCGCAGCCAGACCGCGTTCGAGGGCGCGGCCGCCGCCTGGCGCCAAGGGTTCGCCGAGGCCGGCGTCGCGCTCGCCGATCTGAGCTTCGTCGAGACGCACGACTGCTTCACCATCGCCGAGCTGATCGAGTACGAGGCGATGGGTCTGGCGCCGGCGGGCCGTGGCGCGACCGTCGTCGAGGAAGGCTGGACCGAGCGTGACGGCCGGCTCCCGGTCAACCGCTCCGGCGGGCTCAAGGCGAAGGGCCACCCGATCGGCGCGACCGGCGTGTCCATGCACGCCATCGCCGCGATGCAGTTGACCGGCGAGGCCGGACCGATGCAGCTCCCCGGCGTCCGGCTGGGCGGCGTGTTCAACATGGGCGGCGCGGCCGTCGCCAACTACGTCAGCATCCTCGAGCGGGTGACGTGAGGCTCGCCGGGCCGAGCGGAGCGACGATCCCCGAGCCGGCGAAGCGATGATTCCGGCCCCGCGCGGCGTGATGAATCTGGGCACGCTGCTGACCCAGGCCGCCCGCCGCTTCCCGGAGCGCACGGCGCTCGTCTGGCGCGACCGGACGTGGACCTGGGCGGAGCTGGAAGCGCGGGTGGACGCCGCCGTCGCGGCGCTGCGGGCGCGCGGCATCGGCAAGGGCGACCGTATCCTCGTGCACGCCCGCAACTCCAACGCGATGTTCGAGAGCATGTGGATCGCGTTCAGGCTCGGCGCGGTGTGGGTCCCGACGAATTACCGCCTCGCCGCGCCCGAAGTAGCGTACATCGCGCAGTCCAGCCGCCCGCGCGTGCTGCTCTACGACACCGCCTTCGCCGACGTCGCCGAAGCGGCATGCGCCGGCGCGGGCGACGCGCTCGAACTCGTCCTCGCCGTCGATGAAACACACTCCGCCGAAGTACGCCCCGAAGCGAGCCGCTCCGGCGAAGCGCGCTTCACCGGATCACGTCCGGTCGAGATGCGTTACGAGGATCTGGTCGCATCAGGGCTACCCCGTGCCGCCGGCGAATCGGCGCTGCTCGCCGGCGCGCCGGACGTGGTCTCGGCCGAGCCGGCCGCGGTCGGCTACGACGACCCGCTGTGGTTTTTCTTCACCTCGGGGACGACCGGCCGGCCCAAGGCCGCGGTGCTCACCCACGGCCAGATGACCTTCGTCGTCGTCAACCACCTGTGCGACCTGATGCCGGGCACGACCGAGGCCGACGCGTCACTCGTCGCCGCGCCGCTCTCGCACGGCGCCGGCATCCACGCCTCGACCCAGGTCGCGCGCGGCGCGCTCAGCGTGCTCATGCCGGGTGACAAGTTCGACCCGCAAGCGGCTTGGGAGCTCGTCGAGTGCCACCGCGTCACGAACATGTTCGCCGTACCGACGATCGTCAAGGCGCTGGTCGAGCACCCCGCCGTCGACCGCCACGACCACTCGTCGCTGCGTTATCTCGTCTACGCCGGCGCGCCGATGTACCGCGCCGACCAGAAAGTCGCCCTCGCCAAGCTCGGCGGCGTGCTGGTGCAGTATTTCGGCTTGGGCGAGGTGACCGGCAGCATCACCGTGCTCCCGCCGCGCGATCACACGCTGGAGGACGATCCGGCGTATCCGCTCGGGAGCTGCGGCTACGCGCGCACCGGGATGGAGATCGCGGCGTTCGGCGAGCACGGCGAGCCGCGCGCGGCGGGCGAGCCCGGCGAGCTGTGCGTGCGCGGGCCGGCCGTGTTCGCCGGCTACCACGACGACCCGGACGCGAACGCCAAGGCGTTTCGCGACGGCTGGTTCCGCACCGGCGACGTCGGCTACCTCGACGCGCGCGGCTACGTTTACATCACCGGCCGCGGTTCGGACATGTACATCTCGGGCGGCTCGAACGTCTACCCGCGCGAGATCGAGGAAGTGCTGCTCACCCACCCCGCGATTGCCGAAGCCGCCGTGGTCGGCATCCCGCACGCGAAGTGGGGCGAGGCCGGCGTCGCGGTGCTGGTGAAGCGCCCCGGCGCCGACTGCTCAGAGGCCGACGTCTTCGCGCACCTCGACGGCAAGTTGGCGCGCTACAAGCGCCCGGCGGCCGTCGCGTTCTGGAACGAGCTGCCGAAATCGGGCTACGGCAAAGTGCTCAAGTCGAAGATCGCCGAGCGCCTGCGCCCGCTGGAACCGGCCTAAAGGCATCGCCGAGATGATACACCGAGGCGTCGCTACGCGTTGCAGGGCCTGCTCCGCAAGGTTCTCGGCCTCAACGAAGCTGCGGGAGCCGTCACGTCCGTCGCCAAGCGCGCCGCCGCCGCGGCGAACGGACGCACGGCGGCCGCCCGCGAAAGGCAGGCTGCTAGTCCTCCTTGCCCGCCTCGCTCTGCGCGCGCTGCTGCAGCTCCGCCACCACGCTGCTGTCCGCGAGGGTGGTCGTGTCGCCCAGCATCCGGCCCTCGGCGATGTCGCGCAAGAGCCGGCGCATGATCTTGCCGGAACGTGTCTTGGGCAGCTCCTGGGTGAACGTGAGGTACTTGGGCCGGCAGAACTTGCCGAGCTTCTCCGCGACGTGATCGCGCAGCACGTCGGCGAACTCGGGCGAGCCGTTGGCATGGCTCTTGAGCGAGACGAAGCAGCAGATGGCCTGGCCCGTCACGTCGTCGAGCCGCCCGACGACCGCGGCTTCGGCCACGTCCTGGTGGTCGACCAGGGCCGACTCCACCTCGGTGGTCGAGATGCGGTGGCCGCTGACGTTCATCACGTCGTCGATCCGGCCCAGGAACCAGTAGTCGCCTTCCACGTCGCGCTTGCAGCCGTCGCCGGCGAGGTAGCGGTGCTCGAACTTCGACCAGTACGTCTGGCGATAGCGCTCGTCGTCACCGTAGATGCCGCGCAGCATCGAGGGCCAGGGCCGGGTCAGCACGATGTACCCGCCGCCGCCCAGCGGCACCGACTCGCCCTGCTCGTTCACCAGGTCCGCTTGCACGCCGGGGAACGGCTTGCTGGCCGAACCGGGCTTGAGCGTGTTCACGCCCGGCAGCGGGCAGATCATGATCGCGCCGGTCTCGGTCTGCCACCAGGTGTCGACCACCGGGCAGCGGCCGCCGCCGATGTGCTCGTAGTACCACATCCAGGCTTCGGGATTGATCGGCTCGCCGACGCTCCCCAGCATCCGCAGCGACGAGAGGTCGTGCCGCTCGACGTACTGCGTGCCCCACTTCATGAAGGTGCGGATCGCGGTCGGCGCGGTGTAGAGGATCGTCACCTTGTAGCGCGCGACGATCTCCCACAGCCGGTCCTTGTCGGGATAATCGGGCGTACCTTCGTAGATCACGCTGGTCGCGCCGTTGCACAGCGGGCCGTAGACGATGTAGGAGTGCCCGGTGACCCAGCCGATGTCGGCCGCGCACCAGTACACGTCGCTGTCTTCCTTCAGATCGAAGACGAGCTTGTGGGTCGCGGTGACGCCGGTCAGGTAGCCGCCGGTGGTGTGCTTGATGCCCTTGGGCTTGGCGGTCGTGCCCGAGGTGTAGAGCAGGTAGAGCAGGTCCTCGGCGTTCATCCGCTCGGGCTCGCACGTCGCGGGCTGGTCTTTCACGACGTCGTCCCACCACACGTCGCGCCCTTCGACCATGTCGACCGGGTCGCCGACGCGCTTCGCGACGATCACTTGCCGCAGCGACGGCATGCCTTTGCCGATCGCCTCGTCGACGGTCGCCTTGAGCGGCACTTTCTTGCCCCGCCGCCAGCCCTGGTCGGCGGTGATCAGCGCGACGCACGCCGAGTCGTTGACGCGGTCGACGATCGAATCGGACGAGAAGCCGCCGAAGATCACCGAGTGCGCCGCGCCGATGCGCGCGCAGGCCAGCATCGCGACCGGCAGCTCGACGATCATCGGCATGTAGATCGCGACCCGGTCGCCTTTCTTCACGCCCAGCGCGCGCAGGCCGTTGGCGAAGCGGCAGACCTCGTCGAGGAGCTGGCCGTAGGTCACGCTCCAGCGGTCGCCCGGCTCGCCCTCGTAGTAGAAGGCCACTTTTGCCGCCCGGCCGGCCCGCACGTGGCGATCCAGCGCGTTGACCGACGCGTTGAGCTCGCCGTCGCCGAACCAGCGCGCGAACGGCTCCTCCCATTCCAGCGTCTTCGTGGGCGGGGTCATCCACTCGAGCTCGTCGGCCCACGACTTCCACCAGGCGAGATAATCCTGGTCGGCCTCCTCGTGAATCCCCGGCTGGGCGTTGGCCTGGGCGGCGAACTCCGGCGGCGGCGGGAAGCGGCGCACTTCGCTGAAGAGCGCCTCGATGGCATCGCTGTGCGTGGGCATCGACATATCGCGGCATTCGTTTCCGCGGGTCGGCGGCCCCTCGATACCGAACGAGGGGACCGCGACATGGTCCGATGGTCCTACGGTTTGTACGGCGGCCTGATCGCGGGGGTGACGAGCGCGCTGTTCTACGCGGTCGTCGCCGTCGCGTGGCTCCACGAGACGACGCTCGGCACGTTCTTCGCGCAAATTGCGCGGGCACTGCCGCCGCTGCACGGCGCCCCCGGCGCAGCGCCGATCGTGGCGCTGGGGGTGGTGTTGTACTTTCTGGTCGCCTGCGGCTTCGGGATCGCTTACGGCCTGCTCGCGCTGCGCTTTGCCTCGATGCGCCGGGCCCCGACCTCGGTGCTGTGGGGGATCGGCTACGGCCTGGTCGTCTGGTGGATCCTCAACGACTTGATCGTGCCGGTGACCGGGGCCGACAACGTCCAGCCGCTCTGGGAGGGCTTGCTCGGCACGGTCGTCTTCTACGGGGTCGTGCTTTCCGAGGCGACCGCGACGGTTGCGCGGCGCGATGCGGGGGCGCTGCCTTGACCCCCGCCCGCCGGGATGGTACGCTGAGGGGACGCCTGGCACTCGCCAGCGTGGACTGCTAAAGCCGATATGAACGAGAAGCGCGAGCTCGACAAGCGGAAAGCCTTCATTCTGGCTACCGTCGTGTACGAATACATCAACACGGCGGAACCGGTCGGCTCGGTCACGCTCTCTCAGAAGTACAACCTCGGCGTCTCCTCGGCTACGATCCGCAACGAGATGGCCGAGCTCGAAGCCGGCGGCTACCTGGTCCAGCCGCACACCTCGGCCGGCCGCGTCCCCTCGGATGCCGGCTACCGCACCTACGTCGACCGGCTGCTCCCGCCCGAGGCCCTCACCAAGGACGACACGCGCCGCATCCGCGACGAGTTCCGCGAAGCCTCGCGCGACCTGGGCGACGTGATCGACCAGACCACCCGGCTGCTCTCCGGGCTCTCGGGCAACCTGGCCATCGCGATCGCGCCCTCGCGCGACAGCCACGCCTTCAAGCACGTCCAGCTCATCTGGCTCTCGGCGCGCACCAGCATGGTGGTCGTGGTCACCTCCGGCGGCGTCGCCGCGCAGCGCGTCTTCGAGTGGCGCACCGACGTCGCGGCCGACGACCTGACCCGGCTCTCGAACGCCCTCAACGCCCGCCTGGGCGGCCGCGTGATGGAAGACGTCACCCCGGCCGACCTCGACGCCGTCTGCGCCGAGCTGGGCGTCGCCGCCCCGATCCGCGACGCGGTCCACACCGCCTTCGCCCAGGCCCGCCAGACCGAGGAGCCCGAGATCGCCGCCGCCGGCGCGCAGAACCTGCTCGACCAGCCCGAGTTCCACGACCTGCGCAAGCTGCGCGCGATCCTGCGCATCGTCGAGGAGCAGCGCACGCTCTACGATCTGATCGCCGACGAGCTCGCCTCGGACGGCCAGGTCGACCACACCCCGCACGTCCGCATCGGCCGCGAGCTGCGCGCCGACGAGCTCTCCGAGTGCAGCGTCGTCACCGTCCCGTATCGCTTCGGCGACCGCGGGGTGGGGATGCTCGCGATCCTCGGGCCGCGCCGCATGCCCTACGGCCGGCTCATCGCGATCGCGTCGGGAACGGCGCGCCACCTGGGCGACCACCTCGCCGACCTCGAGATCCGATAAACGAACTGTGCCGACCGACTACTACGACGTTTTGGGCGTCGCCCGCGACGCCGACGACACCTCGATCAAGCGCGCGTACCGCCAGCTCGCGCGCAAGTACCACCCTGACGTCGCCGCCGACAAGATCGCGGCGGAGAGCCACTTCAAGGAGATCAACGAGGCCTACGAAGTCCTCTCGGACTCTCAGAAGCGGGCCAACTACGACCGCTACGGCCACGCCGGCGTGCAGGGCGGCGCGGGCGACGGCGGCTTCGGCCCGTTCGGTGCGGCCGAGGGCTTCGGCGACATCTTCGACATGTTCTTCGGCGCGGCGCGCGGCGGCGCCACGCAGCAGCAGCGCCGCACCGGCCCGGCCCGCGGCAGCGACCTGCGCTACGACGTCGAGATCACGCTCGAGGAAGCGTACGCCGGCACGACGCGCGAGATCAGCTTCCGCCACCTTTCGAACTGCGCGACCTGCAAGGGCAACGGCGCCGAGCCGGGGACGCTGATCGTTCCCTGCGACCTCTGCAAGGGCAGCGGCATCCAGCGCCAGGTGCGCCAGACGCCGCTGGGCCAGTTCGTCACCCAGACGACCTGTACGAAGTGCGCCGGCGAAGGCCAGATCGTCCAGTCGCCGTGCCCGACCTGCCGCGGGCGCGGCCGGGTCGAGCAGGAGAAGACCCTCCAGGTCCGCATCCCGGCCGGCGTCGACGACGGCTCGCGCATCCGCATCAGCGGCAGCGGCGAGGCCGGCGTGCGCGGCGGCACCGACGGCGACCTCTACGTGTACCTCAGCGTCGCGCGCCACCCGCAGTTCCGCCGCGACGGCCTGGACGTGCAGATCGACGTGCCGATCACGTTTCCGCAGGCCGCGCTGGGCGCCGAGATCCAGGTCCCCTCGCTCGACGGCGACGTCGCGCTCCAGCTCAACGCCGGCACCCAGAGCAACTCGACGTACCGCCTGCGCGGGCGCGGCATGCCCAGCATCCGCGGCGGCGCCAAGGGCGACGAGCTGGTCACCGTGCACGTCGTGGTCCCCGAAAAGCTCAGCAAGCGCGAGCGCGAGCTGCTCGAAGAGTTCGCCCACGTCCGCGGCGACCAAGTCGAAGAGGAGAAGTCGTTCTTCGACCGCTTCAAGGACGCGTTCCGCGCCGACTGAGGCTACTGCTGGGTGGCCGGGATCGGGTTGACTTGGACCAGATCGGCGCACAGGCGGGGCGAGCCGTTCACCGCGAGCGCGTAGCCGCCGGCGCTCAGCTTGGCCACCGTCGTGCCCTTGACGGTCGACTGCGACTTGCCTTTGCTGACCGGCTGGAGCTTGTACGCGGCTTGCGCGCTCGGTTTCGCGCATGTGCCTTTATAGATGACGACGGCGCGGTCCGCGCTCGCCGGCGTCGGATCCTGGATGGTGACGAGCACGTTGGAGCCGGACTGCGAGAATACGGCCATGCCCGGCGTCCCGCCGGGTTTACCGTTCTCGGTCAGCGGGATGTTCATCACCGGGCCCGACTTGGCGGGCGGCATCATCTCGCCGGACGGCCGCGGCGCGGGCGATTGCGCCCGGCTCGGCAGCGTCGCGGCGGCCGCGATCCCGCAGCACAACAGCGCGGTCGCGGCGATCGTCCTAGAGCGGTGTGCGTTCATCGGCTTGGCTCCCAAGGATACGAGGGCGTTCCCATACCCACCGCCCCCGGCCGCGCTCGCACTCTCGCAGTGCGGCTCTGCGACCCGCAGCCGAGCCGAGCTCCCGGCGACCGTCAGGCTGCGGCGACCGTTCAAGCCGCCGTTCGTGCGGCCGCGTCGGCGCGCTGCAGTTCCGTTCCGAGCGACCCGGTGAGCGCGCTCCAGAGCATGCGGTAGTCGGCGGCCAGCGAGCGCAGCGGGGCGCTGAAGGTCTCGGGCCGGTTGCGCTCGATGCGGGCGTGGGAGAACCAGGCGGGGCCGTAGCCGCACACCAGCGCCAGGCCGGCCAGCCGGCGGTCGCGCCGGGCCAGCGCGGTCGCCATCAGCGCCGTGGCGACGGCCGTGCCGGTGAAGTGCAGGGTGCGCGTGCGCGAGTCGGCGTGCGCGCGCAGGTAGCGGAGCCAGAAGGCGTCGTCCATCCGCGGGCCTTCCGCGCGGGCGGGGCGAACCGCCTGCTCCGATGCGCGACCGGTTCTTCGTCGAGGGCGTCCACGCGGTCGGCGCGCGGGTTCGCTTCGCGCCCGACGACGCGCGCAAGCTCGCGCTCGTGCTGCGCAAGCGCAGCGGCGACCGGGTGCAGGTGGTCGACTCGGGCGGCATGGCGTACGCCGCCACGCTCGCCGTCGGCGGTCACGACGTGCACGCGACGCTCGACGAACTGCTCGCCCGCGACCCGGTCGAGACGGCGCTCGCGATCACGATCGCCCAAGCGGTGCCCAAGGGCCAGAAGATGGACCTCGTCGTCGAGAAGGCGACGGAGCTGGGCGCGCATGCCGTCGTGCCGGTGCGCAGCGCGCGGGTGATCGGCCACGACACGGGCGCGGCGAAGGTCGAGCGCTGGCGCCGCATCGCCAAGTCCGCCGCGCAGCAGTCCGGCCGCACGCGCGTCCCGCCCGTCGCGGACGTCCACGACTGGGACGCGCTGCTCGCGACGTTCGCCGGCTACGACCGCGTCTACATCCCCTGGGAACTGAGCGATCCCGCGCCGCTGCGCGACGTCTTCGAGCGCGAGCTTCCCGCCGCCAGCCGCGTGCTGGTCGTCATCGGCCCCGAAGGCGGCTTCGCCGCGGACGAGGTCGAGCGTGCCCGCGCCGCCGGGGCGACCCCGATCTCGCTCGGCCGCCGCATCCTGCGCACCGAAACGGCCGCGCTGGTGGTGCTCGCCGCCGCGCTCTACGCCCGGGGCGAGCTGTAGCGAGCCCCCGAAAGCCAGCGTAAAGTCCTGGAAAACATCCCAACCGGGCGGGACCATCGGGCCGTTAGGAGGTAGCCTCTCCTTGGGAGGAGGGCTACCGAGAGGAGGGGTCCGGATGAGGACGGAGCAGACTCCCGCGGTCGAACGCCGTCGTCGGCCGCGGCCGCCGCGCGACCCGCGCGTGCTGATCATCGACCCCGACCGCGAGCTCGTCGAGAAAACCGCGCACGACCTGGGCGAAGCCGGGTACACCGTGCGGCCGGCCTTCGACGGCGAGCAAGGGCTGGGGCTTTTGAGCGAGGAGCAGCCGCATCTCGTGCTGCTCGAGCTGGTCCTGCCCAAGCGCTCGGGGCTCGACGTCTTTCGCATGATCCGTGCGTCGAGCGAACTGCCGGTGATCTTCGTCAGCGCGCGCAGTTCCGAAACCGACCGCATCGTCTCGCTCGAACTGGGCGCCGACGATTTCGTGACCAAGCCGTTCAGCTCGCGCGAGCTGATCGCACGAGTCGGCGCCGTGCTGCGGCGGTCGTGCTCCACTTGTCGGTCGCTGTACGGGGGCGAGGAGCCGGCCTCGCTCCAGCTCGATCGCGGATCGTTTCAAGCACGCCGTAAGGGCCGCACGGTCGGTCTGACGCGAACCGAGTTTCGCATCATCGAGGCACTCGCTCGGAACCCCGGTCAGACCCTGAGCCGCGCGCAACTGCTGGAGCAATTCTCCGGCGACGGCGAAGTGTTCGATCGCACGCTCGACAAGCACATCGCGAACCTGCGCAAGAAGATCGAAGACAACCCGTCCAACCCGCGCCATCTCGTGACGGTCTTCGGCCAGGGCTACAAATACGAGCCCTGAGTCGCGCCGGTAGCCTGCTCGATCCCGGGCACAGTGCCTTTCAAAAAACAATTTACTGTGCTACGCTCGGTCACGGACACATGGCGAAAGTACGCTTGATGGACATGCCGTGCTCGATCGCCCGCTCGCTCGACGTGGTCGGCGAGTGGTGGTCGCTGCTCGTGCTGCGCGACGTGTTCCGCGGGCTGCGCCGCTTCGAGCTGATCCAGAAGGATCTCGGCGTCGCGAGCAACGTCCTCACCGCACGGCTCACCCGCTTGCGCGCGGACGGGCTGCTCGAGCGCCGCCCGTATCAGGAGCGCCCGGTGCGCTACGAGTACTTCCTGACCGACAAGGGCCGCGATCTCTATCCGGTCATGATCGCGCTGGTCCAGTGGGGCGACAAGCACCTCGCCGGCGCCGCCGGCCCGCCGTGCGCGCTGATCCACCTCACCTGCGGCGAGCAAACCAGCGCCAAGCTCGTTTGCACGCACTGCGAGGGCGAGATGACCGCGCGCAACACCAAGTACGTCGCGCACGACGAGCGGCCGGCCGCCGCGAGCTGACGCTGCACGAAGGAAGGCCGGGCCGGGGACGCGCAGAGAGAGCGATGGCCGATACGATTTATCCGCCTTCGACTCCCGAGATCGCGCGCAAGCGCCGAGAGCTGGCGCCGGAGATCCAGGCCGCGTTCGAAGCGTTCAGCGGCCGGGTATTCGCCGAAGGGGCATTGCCCGCGAAGACCAAGCAGTTGATTGCCGTCGCCGCGGCTCACGTCACGCGCTGCCCGTACTGCATCAGCAATCACACCAAGACGGCGCAGCGCCACGGCGCGACGCCCGAGGAGCTGATGGAAGCGATCTGGGTCGCGGTGGAGATGTCCGCCGGAGCGGCGTACGCGCATTCCGCGGTCGCGCTCAGCGCCTTGGGCGACGGGCACGCGCACGAGCACCAGCACGTGCCGACGTGAGCGGCGCGCGCTCCGCTTCGACTCGGCGCTAGCGCCGGCCGCCCGGCGGATCGGTTGATTCGATGAACGGAGACGGCGATGGCCGCCTCCGCTGAGAGCCGGCCGGCGGCCGCCTATTACGCGGTCTTGCTCGCCGCGACGTTCTTGATGGGCTCGAGCTTCATCGCGGGCAAGGTCTTGCTCGCCACGACGCCGCCTCTGGCACTGGTCGGCTGGCGTTTTTTCGTGGCCGCGCTCGCGACCTTGCCGCTCGCCCTCGCGCTCGAGCGAACGCCGCGCGGCATCGGCCTCGTTCCGGCCGCCGCCGGCCGCGGCCGGACGTGGGCGATCGTCTTCGTCATCGGGCTGCTGCAGACGGCCGGCGTGATGGGTTTCCTGTTCCTGTCGATGGAGACTCTGTCGTCGTCGACCGCCGCGATCTTGCTGTTCACCAACCCGCTCTGGGTGGCGCTGCTCGGGCGGCTGTTCCTCAAGGAACCGCTCCACCGCGGGCGCCTCGTCGGCTTGGCGGTCGGCATCGTAGGCGTCGTGCTGGCGATCGGCGCGACGCCGCTGGGCGCGTTGCAGGGCGAAGTGCTCGGGCTGTTGTCGTCGCTCTGCTTCGCCGGCTCGACGGTGCTCGCCAAGCGCACCCGGCCGCCGCTCGGAAGCTGGTCGCTCTCGTTCTGGCAGATGCTCGCCGGCTCCATCGTGCTGCTCGCAATCGCCTACGCGGCGGGTGAGAAGTGGCCGGCTCACACCACGTACGCCGAGTGGGTCTGGTTCGCGTGGCTCGCCGTTCCTGCGTCGACCGGGTCGTTCGGCTTGTGGTTCGTGGCGCTGCGCCTCGGCGGCGCGACGCGCAGCAGCGGCTTTCTGTTCCTCGCCCCGCTCTTCGCGGTGATCTTGTCGCACCTCGTGCTCGGCACGGTCCTGTCGTGGACGCAGGCGGCGGGCGGTATCGCGATCGGCTTAGCGATCTACTTGATCAACCGCGAACCGGCCGCGCCCCGGGCGCTGTTGCAACCGAAGGACAAGCAGCGCCGCTATGCGTAGGTAACGAGTGTTTCGGCTGCGCGCGACGTGAGTTATCCTCAGGTGAGGGTAAGGGAACACAACGATGGCTCAAGTTATGCAGCGTGCTCTGCCGACGACGATGGCGGGGTTTTGGGAACTGGCCGGCAGCGCGCAATCCACCGCCAAGCACTTGGTCGACAGCAACGTCCAGAGCGTCCAGCACGCCGACCTCGACCGGCTGCGCTCCGTCTTGATCCAGTACCGCTGGTTCACGTCGTACTATTCGGGTGACCTGGCGATCCTGCTCTACAAATTGCCGCCCAGTTCGCTGCGCTCGCTGTTCGCCGAGTTCCTGATGGAAGAGACCGGCATGGGCGATCCCTCGCAGTCGCACCCCGCGATGTACGACCGCTTCCTGATCAGCCTGGGCATTCCGGCCGCCGACCTCGAAACGCACGCCGACCCCAACAACCTGGCTCTGCTCGAATCGTTCCGGCACAAGCTGCTCGTCGGCGACTACATGTACGGCATCGGCCTGCGCGGCATGGGGGCGGAGTGCTTGTGCCAAGTCTATCTCGAGGCCGTGCACCACAACTTGCTCAAGAACCCCGAGATCATGAAGCGCCGCAAAGATCTGGACTGGGCGTTCTGGGACATCCACGCCAGCGAAGCCGATCAGATGCACGGCCAGAAGACGCGCGAGTACATCGAACGGCTCGCGATGCCCGAGAACATCCCGCGCCTCGCGGCGGGTTATCTCGAAGCCGAGCAGATGTTCATGCAGTTCTGGTCCAACGCGTACCGCGGGCCGGTGCTCGCGGCATCCGGTCCGGTCCCGGCCGGGCCGCTCGCGGTCCCGAGCGACGGCTGGCGGTACGACGCGGCACGCTGACACCGGCGCGGCCATGAGCACCACCGAAACGCCGTCGCGCCTGCTCGGCCGCACCGCCGCGAACGATGGGGACCGCCCGGCGGTCGTCGGCGCGGACGGCACCGGCTCGAGCTGCCGCGAGCTGTGGGCGCGCAGCGAGGCGGTTTCCCAAGCGCTGCTCGCGTCCGGAGTGCGGCCCGGCGACCGCATCGCGAGTTGGTCGCCCCCGGTGCTCGAGGCGGTCCTCCTCGCGGTCGCGGGGCTGCGGGTCGGCGCGGTGCTGGTCGAGCTCGACCCCGAGCTGGAGCTGGAACGCGTGACCGAGACGCTCGCCGCCGCGCAAGCCGGCTGGATCTTCATCCGCGCCTCGTTCCAAGGCCGGCAATATCCGGCCGAGATCAAGTCGTTGCGGGGGCGGCTGCCGGAATTGCGCGAGGTGGTGACGCACGGGCGCCAGCCGCGCTTCGAGCGCGCGCTGCCCGGCGGGTGGGCGGCGTTCGTGGAAACCGGTGCCGGCATGCCGGTCGGCGCGCTGGCCGAACGCGAGCACGCGCTCGACGTGCAACCCGCGCCGCTTGCGAGCATCCCCGATCTCCTCGCACCGCTGCTGCGCGGCGACGCGATCGCGCTCGCGGCACCGTGACGAGCGCGAGCACGGCGCCGCTCCAGACGGCGTTCTGCCGGCTGCTGGGGATCGATCTCCCGCTCGCCAACGCGCCGATCGGCACGGCCTCCTCGCCCGAGCTCGCCGCGGCGGTATCCAACGCCGGCGGCCTGGGCATGATGGCGGTCAGCTTCATGAAGGATCCGGACGACTTGCGGCGCGCCGTTCGGCGGGTGCGCGAGCTCACCGACCGGCCGTTCGCGACGAACCTTCTGCTCGAGTGGCCGCAAGAGGAACGGCTGCGGATTTGCCTGGAGGAGAAGGTTCCGGTCATCTCGCTGTTCTGGGGCGACCCGACCCCGCACGTCGCCGCGATCCACCGCGCGGGCGCGCGGCTGATGCACACGGTGGGCACGGCCGACGAGGCGCTGCACGTGACGCGGGCCGGAGCCGACGTCGTCGTCGCGCAAGGCTGGGAGGCCGGCGGGCACGTCCGCGACCAGATCTCGACGATGGCGCTCGTCCCGCGCGTCGTCGACGCGGTCGGCTCGACCCCGGTGGTCGCCGCGGGCGGCATCGCCGACGGGCGCGGCGTCGCGGCGGTGCTCGCGCTGGGTGCGTGCGGTGCCGCGCTGGGCACCCGCTTTCTCGCCAGCCCCGAAGCCGCGGTTCCGCAGCTCTACCGCGACCTCGTGCTGCAAGCCGATACCGGCGACACCGTCTTCGGCGAGACCTTCGACAAGGGCTGGCCCGACTCGAACATGCGCACCCTGCTCAACAGCACGCTGCGGAACTGGATCGCGGCCGGGCGGCCGCCGATCGGCCGCCGCCCGGGCGAGAACGACGAGGTGGCGCGGGACGCGGCGGGCGCGCCGATCGAGCGCTACCACGTCACCCAGCCGTTTCCCGGCATCGAGGGCGACTTCGAAGCGCTCGCGCTGTACGCCGGTCAGAGCGTTGGGCTCGTGCGCGACGTCCTTCCCGCCGGGGAGATCGTGCGCCGGCTCGCCGCCGAGGCGATCGCGGCCCTGCGCGACGCCGGCCGGCTGGCCGGTTAGGACGGCGGCGGAGCGCGGACGGCGAAGCTCGGCGCTGAAATGAGCCGCCGTGCCTGAGACCCGCCCCCCCAACGCCGAAATCCGGGCCGCGATCGTCGCGACGTGCGTTCGTATGACCGCGCTCGGCCTCAACCACGGCACCGCCGGGAACGTCAGCGTGCGCGTGGGCGACCGGTTCCTGCTCACCCCGAGCGGGGTCGATTACGACCGCCTGACAGCCGACGGCATCGTCAGCATGGCGTTCGACGGCAGCTTCACCGGCACGGCCGAGCCCAGCTCGGAGTGGCGCCTGCACGCCGCGCTGCTGCAGGCGCGGCCCGAGATGCGCGCCGTCGTCCACACCCATTCGCTGCACGCGACGGCGGTCGCGTGCCTGCGCGAGCCGATTCCGGCCTTCCACTATCTGGTCGGGCTGGGCGGGCGCGCGACGATTCCGTGCGCCGAGTACGCCACCTACGGCACGGCCGAGCTCGCGGCCAACGCGCTGGCGGTCCTGCGCGAAGGCAAGACCTGTCTGCTCGCCAACCACGGCGCGCTCGCGCTCGGCACGACGCTGCGCCAGGCGCTCGCGCTGGCGGCGAGCATCGAGACGATGGCGACGCAGTACGTGCTCGCGCGCCAGATCGGCGCGCCGGTGCTGCTCGGCGCGGCCGAGATGGCCCGCGCCATCGAGAAGCTGAGCACCTACGGCCCCAACCGCCCCGAGCCCGGCGCGGCCTGCTGAGCGGCGGCCCCGGCCGAGCGCCGTTTCGCGCAGCATCCCGCGCCGCCCGGGTGCGGTCCTGGCGCTCGTGAACGCCGTCGTCGTCGACCGCTCCGCTCCCGGCGGGCTGGTTCTCCGCCCCGTGCCCGAGCCCGCGC
>CAXTNU010000027.1:0-22290 GCA_964245595.1 uncultured bacterium
GTCGAGCGGATCGTCGCGGCGGTCGCGGGCGAAGCGCTCGACGCGAACGCGGTGCGCGACGGCTTGCGCGCCACGCTGCCCTCGTACATGGTGCCGGCCAGCGTGCACGTGGTGGCGACGATGCCGCGCACGAGCAGCGGCAAGCTCGACCGGCGCGCGCTGGGCGACGCGCTGGGAACCACGACCGTCGCGGTGATCGGGGGCGGCTTCTCGGGAATCTGCGTCGCCGCGAACCTGCACCGCTCGGCCCAAGCTCCGACCCGGGTGCTGGTGTTCGAGCGCGCGGTGGTCGGCAACGGGCTGGCGTACAGCACCCGCGAGCCGGTCCACCTGCTCAACGGGCCGGCCGGAAACCTCAGCGCCTTCGACGACCTGCCCGACGACTTCGTCGACTTTCTCAGCACCGACCCGGCCGCGCAGCCGCATATCGACCTCGACGCGCCGCTGCGCGGCCAGTACGTGCCGCGCCTGCTCTACGCGCGCTATCTCGAACGGATCGCCGCCGCGCTCGAGCGGCCCTCGGCGGCGGGTGCGACGGTGAGCTTCGTTTCGGCCGAGGTGAGCGACGTGCGCGTCCGCCCGGGCGGGGTGGAGATCGTCACCGCCGACGGCGCGGCGCGGCACGCCGACGCGGCCGTGCTCGCGATCGGCCACCCCGCCCCGCGCTCGCTGGCCAAGCTGGTTCCGCCCGCGCACCTGGTCGACGACCCGTGGGACGCGCGCGCCGTGCGCGCCATCCCGCCCGACGTCCCGGTGACCATCGTCGGCAGCGGGCAGACCGCGACCGACCTGGTGCTGGGGATCGTCGCCAACGGGCACCGCGGGCGGATCACGCTGCTGTCCCGGCGCGGACGGCTCTCGCAGCCGGTGGTTCCGGCCGGGCGCGCGTACAGCCTGGACGGCGACCAGCTGCCGCGCCGGCTCGGGCCGCTCGTGCGCGGGGTGCGCGCACACGCAAGCGCTCTGGCATGGCTTCACGCTAGGCGAGAAGCGGCGCTTCCTCGAGCACGTCGGGCCGTTCTGGTACACCCACCGCACGCGGCTGCCGCCTCGCGCGGTCGAACGGCTCGGCGCGCTGCTGGCGAGCGGTCAGGTGCAGGTCGTGGCGGGCCGGATCGCCGGCGCGCGGCCGGCACCCGAGGGCGTCGTGCTGCAGGTTCGCGAGCGCGGTGCGGACGCCCCGATCCTCCTTGCGGCCGGGGCGGTCGTCAACTGCACCGGGCCTTGGTGGGACGTGCGCGCGCCGGGCAACCCGCTGGTGGCGACCCTGCTGCAAGCGGGGAGGCTGCGCTGGGACGAGCTCGGCCACGGCTTCGCCGTCGCGCCGGACGGCGCGCTGATCGACGCCGCGGGGCGGACCGCGGAGCGGTTCTTCTCGGTCGGACCGCTCTGCCGCGGCACGCTGCTGGAGATCACCGCGGTGCGCGACATCCGTACCCAGTGCGCGGCGCTCGCGGCGCACCTGCTGGCGGTGCTCAAGCGCTGACGGGCTGAGGCCGGCCGCGCAGGACCCCTCCGGCCGAGCGCGGATAATCGCCGAGGACGAGCGCCCTCGTCCTCGGCGCGCTCGGATCGGAGGAAGTCATCGCGGCGATCATCGCCCTGCACGCCGTCGGCAAGACGTTCGCTTCGGGCTACACCGCCCTGCGCGACTTCGATCTGGAGGTCGCGCCGGGGCGGTTCGTCGCGCTGGTCGGGCCGTCGGGCTGCGGCAAATCGACCGCGCTGACGCTGGTCGCGGGGCTCGACCGGCCCAGCGCCGGCAGCGTCGTGGTGCGCGGCGAGCCGGTCGGCGGGATCACCGCGCGGACCGGGCTGGTGTTCCAGCGCGACGCGCTGCTGCCGTGGAAGACGGTTCACGACAACGTGCTGCTGCCGCTGCAGCTGCACGGCGTGCGCGGCGCGGAGGCCCGGGCGCTGGCCGGGGAGTGGATCGGGCGAGTCGGCTTGCGCGGCTTCGAGCGCTCGTACCCGCACCAGCTCTCGGGCGGGATGCGCAAGCGCGTCTCGCTGGCGCAGACGCTCGTCCACGATCCCGAGATCGTGCTGATGGACGAACCGTTCTCGGCCCTGGACGTGCAGACGCGCGACCTGATGGAAGGCGAGCTGCTCGCGCTCTGGCAGGGCTCCGGCAAGACGGTCGTGTTCGTCACCCACGATCTCGAGGAGGCGATCGCGCTGGCCGACGAGGTGGTCGTCATGACCGCCGGCCCGGCCCGCGTCAAAGCCCGCTACGAGGTCGACCTGCCGCGCCCGCGCGACATCCACGCGGTGCGCGCGACGGCCGAGTTCACCCGCCTCTACGCCGCGATGTGGAACGACCTGCGCGACGAGGTGCTGGAGAGCTATGAACGCGCCCGAACGGCCGGCTGAGCGCTACACCGTCGCGGCGACGCAGGTCGCACTGGCGGTGCTGTTCCTGGCCGGCTGGGAGCTGGGCGTGCGCTGGCACGCCGCGGACCCGCAGCGGGGCATCGACCCGTTTTTCTTCTCCTCGCCCTCGCAGATCGCGGCGACCGTCGCGGGCTGGTGGCACCAAGGCTACGTGGTGAGCGACGTGCTGACCACGATGGAGGAGACGTTGCTGGGATTTCTCGTCGGCGGCCTGATCGGGGTCGTGCTCGGCGTGGTGCTCGCTTCCAACCGCTTTCTGGGCGCGGTCTTCGAGCCGCTGATGGTGCTGCTCAACTCGCTCCCGCGGGTGACCCTGGTGCCGCTGTTCATCCTGTGGTTCGGCTTCTCGCTGCTCTCGAAGATGGTCAGCGCGATCGTGCTGGTGCTGTTCGTGGTGTTCTTCGCGACTTACGCCGGGATCAAGGACGTCGACCCGCTGCTGGTCGCGAACGCCCGCGTGCTGGGCGCCAAGCCGCTCGGCGTCGTGCGCCACGTGCTGGTGCCCTCGGCGCTGACCTGGATCTTCGCCTCGCTGCGCAGCGCGGTCGGCTTCGCGCTGATCGGCGCGGTCGTCGCGGAGTACTTCGGCGCGAGCTCGGGCGTCGGCTACCGCATCCAGTACTCCGAGGCGCAGCTCAACACCAGCGGGGTGTTCGGCGGCCTCGCGATCCTGATGGTTCTCGTGACCCTGATCGACACGCTCATCCGCTGGGTTCAGCGCCGGCTCATCGTCTGGAAACCCGCCCCCTCGTGAGGAGATCGCTCATGTCGCACATCTCGCGCCGCTCGCTCGTCGCCGGCCTCGCCGCCGCCACCACCGCGGGGGCGCTCGGCTTCCCGGCCATCGTTCGCGCCGCCGCACCCAAGGAAAAGGTCGCGGTCGCGGTCGGCGCCGAGCACTCGCTGGTGTACCTGCCGTGGGACGTCGCCAAAGCGCTGGGGTACTTCGATCAGGAAGGGCTCGACGTCGAGCTCACCTACACCAAGGGCGGCAGCGAGGCGGCGACCGCGCTGGCGTCGGGCAGCGTCGAGTACAGCGGCAACGCGATGGACCACGCCATCGCGGCGGCCGAGCGCGGCAAGGCGCTGGTGATGATCGCGGACTTCATGGACCAGCCGGGGGTGGCGGTGGTCGTGCGCCCGGGCGACCGCGAGAAGTACAAGAGCTTCGCCGACTTCAAGGGCAAGACGCTGGGGGTGACCTCGATCGGCTCGGGTACGCACGTCCTCGCGCAGTGGATGGCCCACCGGGCGGGGCTGGGCCGGGACGACATCAAGATGGTCGGCGTCGGCGCCGCCTCGACGATGATCTCGGCGCTGGCCGGCGGCCAGGTCGACGGCGCGATCGGCACCGATCCCTACGTCACCACGCTGATCAAGACCGGGCGCGGCGCGCAGTGGACCGGGCTCTACACCGCCGGCGACACGCGCCGCACGCTGGGCTTCGGAAGCTACTGCTTCACCGGCGCGCTGACCCGGGCCGAGGTGATCCAGAAGAACCCCGAGCGCACGCAAAAGATCGTCAACGCGCTGGTGCGCGCGCACAAGTACATGGCCACCCACACGTCCGCCCAGATCGCGGCCGCGCTGCCCGACGAGTTCCGCGGCGGCACGGCGGCGAGCGACTGGGCCGCGTCGTACAGCCACTCGCGCCCGTCCTTCACCCAGCACGGCGAGATCGCGCTGGACGGCGTGCGCGCCGTGATCGAGACGAACGGCTACTTCCTGGGCCAGCCCGCGAAGGTCGACCCGGTCAAGCTGTTCGATGGCTCGTTCGTGGACAAGGCGGCGCGCGGGGCGCGCGTCTAGCGCCGAACCGCCGTCCCTAGCGGCAGGACGCGCAGCGGCCGGTGAACGTCACCGCCTCGTGTTCGATCGCGACTTCGTGGCGCTCGGCGAGCTGGCGGACGGTTTGCGCCGGAACGGCGTACTCGATATCGGTGATCGCGCCGCAGCCCGTACAGCGGAAGTGGGCGTGCGGGCTCTCCGCCGGCTCGTACACCGCCGAGGTCTCGCCGGGAATCTCGATCTTCATCACCGCGCCGAGTTCGTGCAGCCGGATCAGCCCGCGGTGCACCGTGGCGAAGCCGATCCGGGGCTGCAGCGCGCGGGCGCGCACCCAGATCTCTTGGGCGGTCAGGTGCCTGCTAGGTCCGGCGTTCTCGACGACGTCGAGGACGGTCCGGTAGTTCGGCGGGAGTCCTTGAGCGGTGCTCGACACGGGCTTGAGGATGGAGGAACCTCCCGGTACGGACATGAAATCCGTTCTCACACTCTATTATACGCGAGAACCGCCCTCAAAGCAAGTATCGACCCATGGCGGTCCTTTTTCAGATCAGCTTTGCGGACGATCGGAGAGGAATAATGCTCGAATCGGAACTCGATAAGAACGGTGGCTGCCCGGTGCCGCACGGCACTCCCGAAGGCACTCACATGGACGCCGGGTTGATGACGAATCGCGACTGGTGGCCGAATCAGCTCAACCTCAAGGTGCTCCACCAGAACTCGTCGCTGATCGACCCGATGGGCCCGACGTTTCGCTACGCTGACGAATTCAAGAAACTCGATCTCGGCGCGCTCAAGAACGACATCTTCGCGCTGATGACGCGCTCGCAGGACTGGTGGCCCGCCGACTTCGGCCATTACGGGCCGCTCTTCATTCGCATGGCGTGGCATAGCGCCGGCACCTATCGCATCTACGACGGTCGCGGCGGCGCATCGTCCGGAACGCAACGCTTCGCACCGCTCAACAGCTGGCCCGACAACGCGAACCTCGACAAGGCGCGCAGACTGCTCTGGCCGGTCAAACAGAAGTACGGCAACGCGATCTCGTGGGCCGACCTGATGGTCCTCGCCGGCAACTGCGCCCTCGAGTCGATGGGCTTCAAGACGTTCGGTTTCGGCGGCGGACGCGTCGACGTGTGGGAGCCGGAAGAAGACATCAACTGGGGCGGCGAAAAGTCGTGGCTGGGCGACCAGCGCTATTCCGGCGACCGCGAGCTCGCACCGCCGTTCGCGGCCGTGCAGATGGGCTTGATCTACGTGAACCCGGAAGGGCCAAACGGAAACCCCGATCCGCTCGCCTCGGCACGGGACATTCGCGACACGTTCGCCCGCATGGCGATGGACGACGAGGAGACCGTCGCGCTCATCGCGGGCGGGCATACCTTCGGCAAAGTCCACGGTGCCGCCGATCCCAAGCAGTACGTCGGGCCCGAACCCGAGGGCGCACCGATCGAAGAGCAGGGCCTGGGCTGGAAAACGACCTTCGGGAGCGGCAACGGCGACGCGACCATCACCAGCGGGCTCGAAGGCGCGTGGACGACGGCCCCGGCGCAATGGGACAACAACTTCTTCGACAATCTCTTCCAGTTCGAGTGGGAGCTGACGAAGAGCCCGGCCGGTGCGTCGCAGTGGAAGCCGAAGGGTTCCGCCGGCGACGGTACGGTCCCCGACGCGCACGATCCGTCCAAGCGCCACGCGCCGATGATGCTCACGACCGATCTGGCTCTCCGCCTGGACCCGCAGTACGGGCCGATTTCGAAGCGGTTCCACGAACATCCGGACCAGTTCGCGGACGCGTTCGCCCGAGCGTGGTACAAGCTCACGCATCGCGACATGGGGCCGCGTTCGCGCTACCTCGGCCCGGAGGTTCCCGCGGAAGAACTGCTGTGGCAAGACCCGGTCCCCGACGCGACGCACCCGCCGATCGACGAAGCCGACGTGGCGGCGCTCAAAGGCAAGGTTCTCGCGTCGGGAGTGCCGATTTCGCAACTGGTCGAGACGGCGTGGGCGTCCGCGGCGACGTTCCGCAATTCCGACAAGCGCGGCGGTGCGAACGGGGCGCGCCTGCGCCTCTCGCCGCAAAAATACTGGGAGGTCAACCAGCCCGAGCAGCTGGGGACGGTGCTCGAGGCGCTCGAGCGGATTCAGAGCGAGTTCAACGGCGCGCAGACCGGCGAGAAGCAGGTGTCACTCGCCGACCTGATCGTTCTGGGCGGCTGCGCCGCCGTCGAGCAAGCGGCAAAAAATGCAGGCCATGACGTGCAGGTTCCCTTCACGCCGGGCCGCACGGATGCGTCGCAGGAGCAGACCGACGTCGCCGCGTTCGCGGTTCTCGAACCGCTGGCGGACGGCTTCCGCAACTACCTCAAGGCCTCCCCGATCGGCGTTTCCGCCGAGGAGCTGCTCATCGATCGCGCCCAGCTCATGTCGCTGACCGCTCCCGAAATGACGGTTCTGGTCGGCGGTATGCGCGCATTGGGCGCGAACGCCGGGCAGACGAAGCACGGTGTCTTCACGGACCGCCCGGGGACGCTCAGCAACGACTTCTTCGTCAACCTGCTCGACATGAACACGACGTGGAAGCGCGCCTCGGAGGCGGAGGAAGTCTTCGAGGGCAGCGATCGCGCGACCGGCGCGGCGAAGTGGAGCGCCACCCGCGTCGACCTCATCTTCGGATCGAACTCGCAGCTCCGGGCGCTCGCCGAAGTCTATGCATGTGACGACGCAAAGGACAAGTTCGTCGGGGACTTCGTCGCCGCGTGGAGCAAGGTGATGGATCTCGACCGATTCGACCTGACCTGACCTGACTTAGGAAAGGACGTTCGCGCAAATTCGCGCGAAAACGGAAGCGGCGTAAGCGTACTCCGCAAGCCGACCAAGAGGCCTCGCTAAAAGCGAGGCCTCTTCCTGTCTTCGTTGCCGCCCGGCGATGTTTCTCATAGTCGACCGTGCTCGCCGATTGCCTCGACGCGACGCATGCGGCGATGCTGGAGCCGACGACGGCGCGGGCCGCGGCGCGGGCCGCAGCGCGGAGCGGCCGCGCGGGAGGTCAGCCCTCGATGTGAGCCAGCACGTTGACGACCGTGCCGTTCGGGTCTCGGACGAAGAAGCGCCGCACGCCCCACGGCTCGTCGGTCAGCGGGTACGCGATGTCGTCTCCGCGCCGCAGCGCTTGCGCGTACACGCCGTCCACGTCGGCTACCTCGATCGACAGATGGGGCTGGACGCCCGCAGTCGCGTCCCGCTTCATGACGCTCACCTGCGCGGTCGGATTCGCGGGCGACACGAAGGTCATGATCCAATCGGTATCCATGGCCAGCTCGAACCCGAGCAATCCGACGTAGAACTCGCGGCTCTCGCCGAACCGCTCGGACGTGATATCGGGCACGACCCTGCGAATGCTCATCGGGCCGCCTTCGACCGCCGGCCGGGGTACCGCCCCCTAGATCACGGCGATGGCAGCTTCAGGCGGCGCCGTCCCAGAGCGAGGCCAGGCGGGCCACGGTGGCCTCGTCGTGGGGCTGCAGGCCGCTGCCCTTGCAGACCCGGCACGGGGTCGGCGCGCACTCCTCGCAGACGCCGCTGCCGGTGCAGTGGCGGCAGTCGTCCTCGGGCGAGCGGCGGCGGCGCTTCTTGCGCGGCAGGGCCCAGCGCTCGGCGTCGCGCCGCAGCTGGGTCTCGCGGTACAGCTCCGTCTCCTTGAGCATGGCGCAGAAGCCGAGCACGGAAACACAGGCCAGAGCACCGACTACGAAGTCGGTGAAAGCGCGATCCTTCATTGCGAGTATTATCGGAATGCGGGGTCGGGACTTGAGCGCTCCAGGGGGGCCAGGACGACCCGGTCGCGCCCCTCGCGCTTGGCCCGGTAGAGGGCCTGGTCGGCCGAGGCGAGGATCATCTGGGGGTCCGGGCCGCGCTTGTCGGGGCGGGCCGAGGCCACCCCGACGCTGACCGTCACGATCCCGGCCGGGGCCGCGGGGTAGTCGATCGCCAGCGCGCGCACGTTGTGGCGCACCCGCTCGCCGACCACCCGGGCCGCCTCGCCCTCGGCCAGCGGGAGCACGATCGCGAACTCCTCGCCGCCGTAGCGCGCGGCGACGTCGTCGGGGCGCAGGACCGCGGCCGAGACGGCCTGCGCGACCTGGCGCAGCACTTCGTCGCCGGCCTGGTGGCCGTGGGTGTCGTTGAAGCGCTTGAAGTGGTCGACGTCGATCATCAGCACGCCCAGCGCGGCGTCGGCGCGCTTCGCGCGGTCCCACGCCCGGTGCAGCGCGCCGTCGAACGAGCGGCGGTTGGCGATCCCGGTCAGGCCGTCGAGCGCGACCAGCGCCGAGAGGGCGCGGTTGCGGTCGGCCAGGGCCAGCGCGAAGAGCAGCGCCTGGACCGCGATCCCGCCGTCGAACGCGCGCCGCAGCTGCAGGTGCGGCAGCAGGATGCCGTGCAGGTTGAGGTCGTTGACGACGATTCCGATCGCCGCGCAGACGAACGCGATCAGGTAGTAGCGCGAGGGCGCGAAGCCTTGCCGGCGGGCCACCACGCCGCGCGCGAACAGCAGCACCAGCAGGGCGGCCTGGAGGCCTTCCTCGAGCGCGTAGATCCCGTGGAAGGGCCGGTGGGAGAGGCGCGCGGCGAAGAGCGCGACCACGTTGGCGACCAGCAGCGGGATGGTGACCCCGTCCAGCAGCCGCCGCCAGCGGGTGACGCTCAAGAACGAACGGCAGAAGCCGGTCAGCGCGAAATAGTAGATGCTCAGCGAGACCGATTCGGCGAGCTGGGTCGCCTGCGGAAACGGTCCGTCGTCGGCGCGGGTG
The DNA here is from genome assembly GCA_964245595.1 of uncultured bacterium. Taxonomy (GTDB): domain Bacteria; phylum Vulcanimicrobiota; class Vulcanimicrobiia; order Vulcanimicrobiales; family Vulcanimicrobiaceae; genus Vulcanimicrobium. The sequence goes on from CAXTNU010000027.1 coordinate 8,991, forward strand.
CTCGCCATGGTCAGGCCGACCAGGGCGAACATCGAGGTCGCGTACCAGCCGAACGGGGCGTCGCGCAGCACGATGTAGAGCAGCGCGTTGAACGCGCCGATCGCCAGGAAGAACCCCAGGAAGAACGCGGCGTCGCTAGAGATTGCCGCGCTTCGCCTGTTCCTGCTCGATCGACACGAACAGCGCCTTGAAGTTGCCCTTGCCGAACGAGAGCGAGCCGCGGCGCTGGATGATCTCGAGGAACAGCGTCGGGCGGTCCTGGAGCGGCTTGGTGAAGATCTGCAGCATGTAGCCCTTGTCGTCTCGGTCGACCAGGATGCTCAAGTCCTTGAGGATCGCGACGTCCTCGGCGATCGCTCCCACCCGCTCGCCCAAGGTGGCGTAGTAGGAGTCGGGCGCGTCGAGCAGCTCGACCCCGTTGGCGCGCAGGGCGCGCACGGTGGCCACGATGTCGTCGGTGGCGATCGCGACGTGCTGCACGCCGGGGCCGCCGTAGAACTGCAAGTATTCCTCGATCTGCGATTTCTTGAGCCCCTGAGCCGGCTCGTTGATCGGCAGCTTGACCTTGCCGGTCGCGTTCTGCATCACTTTGGAGCGCAGCGCGGTGAACTCCGTCGAGATGTCCTTGTCGTCGAAGCTGACCAGCTGCTCGAACCCGAAGGCCCGGGCGTAGTAGTCGCACCAGGTCTGCATCTCGCCCCAGCCGACGTTGGCGACGCAGTGGTCGATGCGCACCAAACCGACCGGCGCGCGGGCCCGCTGGGCGCGGGTCCAGGCGACGTAGCCGGGCAGCCACGGGCCGTGGTAGGCGCCGCGCTCGATCAGCGAGTGCACCGTGTCGCCGTAGACGCCGATCTGGGCCCGCACGACCCGCCCGTTCTCGTCGCCGCTCTCGGCCGGCGCGTGCAGCCCGCGCGCGCCGCCCGCGACGACGTGCTCGTAGACTTCGCGCGCCCCGGCGGTGCGCAGCGCGACGTCGCGCACGCCGTCGCCGTGCCGGCGGACGTGCTCGCCGATCGGGTCGTCGGCGCTCAGCCCGGTCGTCAGGACCAGGGTCAGGTCGTGCTGGCGGATCACGTACGAGGCGCGGTCCGTCAGGCCGGTCTCGGGCCCGGCGTAGGCCAGCGGTTCGAAGCCGAACGCGGTGCAGTAGTAGTGCGCGGCCTGCTTGGCGTTCCCCACCCACAGCTCGAGATGGTCGAACTCGAGCGTTTCGAGCGCCGGCGAGCGGCGCGGCGTCATCGTACTCACCTGGTGCGGTTAGCCCGGGGGAGCGCCGTCCCCTCTCGCAAGCGAGCTCTTGCTGCATCGCCCATGCCGTGGCTGGGTATGAAAGGGCCAGCTTTCTTCGGTGAGGGATGGGATGCAGACAACGGACGTCCGACAGACCGCGCAACAGGCGGTAGACCAGTCCAAATCGTTCCTGGGTAAACAGGTCGACGACAAAACGACCGAGATCGGTCAGCAGATCGGCTCGGTGGCGCAAGAGCTGCGTTCCATGGGTGACCAGCTCAAGCAGAGTCCCATCGCGGGCCCCGTGGCGGGCTACGTGGATCAGGGCGTCGGGTACGTCGAGCGACTCGGCCAGTACCTGCAAGATGCCGACAGCGACAGGCTGATCGGCGACCTCGAGGGCTTCGCCCGCCAGCAGCCCTGGGCCGTCGCGGCCGGCGCGCTGGTGCTCGGCTTCGCCGCCTCGCGGTTCCTCAAGACATCCAGCTCGCGGCGCTATCGCTCCGGCAGCTACGACGCGGCGAGCGGAACGTACGGCGGCGGCACGGGCCGCGGCTACGGGATCAGCTCGGGCACGGCCTACGGCAGCCCCGGCACCGGCTACGGGACCACCGGCACGGGCTACGGCGGCACGAGCTACGGCAGCGCGGGCGGCGGGACGGCCGATACCGGCTACTCGGCGACCGGCATTCGCTCCGGCGCGACCGACACCACGGACACGACCGGGATCCGCAGCGGGGGCGAGCGGTATGCAACCTGACGCACCGCGCGAGGCGGACAAGCCGTTTCCCGCGCTCTTGCGCGAGCTGGGCGACGAGATCGGCACGCTGGTTCGTCAGGAGATCGCGCTGGCCAAGGTCGAGCTGACCGAGAAGCTCAAGCCGGCCGAGGCCGCCGCCGGGATGTTCAGCGGCACGCTGGTGCTCGCGCTGGGCGCGTTCGGCGCGCTGACCACGTTCCTGATCGCGGGCATCGCGGCGCTGGGCGTGCCGGTCTGGCTGTCGGCGCTGATCGTGACGATCGTCTACGGCATCGTGGCGTTCGTGCTCGCGCAGACCGGCAAGAAGAAGATGAAAGAAGCGACCCCGCTCGTTCCCGAGCAAACCGCGCAGACCGTAAAGGAGGACATCGAATGGGCAAAGACTCGAGCGAAATCCGGCGCGAGATAGAAGAAACCCGGGCTCGCATGGGCGATACGGTCGAGGCGCTGAGCTACAAAGCCGACGTCCCCAATCGCGTGAAAGATGCCGTCAACGACAAAGTCGAAACGGTGAAAGGAACCATCGGAGACGTGGTGAGCAACGTGAAGGACGCACTGAGCGGCGCGAGCGACAAGGTCGGCACCGCGCTGGGCGGGGCCAAGCAGAAGGCCGGCTCGACCTGGAGCGACACGACCGACAAGCTCGGGGGCACGGTTGGCGGCGTGAGCGGCAGGCTCGGCGACGTGACGGGCAAGCTGGGCGACGTGACGCACGGCGTGACCGACAAGCTCGGCGGCGTGACGGACAAGCTGCCCGGTACCGATGACGTCACGAGCGCCGCGAAGCGCGGGGTCGGGATGGCGCTGGAGAACCCGCTCGGGCTGGCGATCGGCGCGGCCGCGGTCGGCTTCCTCGCCGGGCTGATGATGCCGGTGACGGACTACGAGCGCGACACGATCGGGCCGATCCGCGACGACTTGGTCGACAAGGCGCAGCAGATGGGCAGCGACGTGCTCGAGCACGGCAAGGCCGTCCTCCAGGAGACCGCGCAAGCCGCGCTCTCGACCGCTCAGCAATCCGCCCAGACGCACGGGCAGCAGGTGGTGCAAAACGTGCAAGGCCAGACCAACGGCGGCGATCAGAGCGACCAGAGCAAGAGCGGCAGCAGCGGGCAGAGCCAGAGCGGCGGCAGCGGGAAGAGCGGAGACAGCGCCCTCTCGTCGGCGGGAATGCCCAGCGACGCGTCGCAGGGCGGCGGGCTGCGCGACGAGACGCTGACGTCCGGCGGGACCGGCTCGCAGACCCCGGCCGACACCGGCAAGACGTCCAGCGACTACGGCGTGCTGCTCGACGACACGCTCACCCCTGGCGCGCCGGGCACCGCGTCGCCGTAGCGCATCGACCCACGCTGCCGAAGCGATTCGGCGGACGAAGAGAAGCTCACGGTTTGCCGTGAGCTTCTTCACTATTCCGGGGCGCGACCAAGAGGAAGCTTGCCTAGCGCACTTGCTCCTAGCTAACCGAGCGAGCGTCCTCGACCGCATCGCTGCCGACCCAGCGGCACCGCATCCCAGCGCCGGCACAGCGTTTTCCGACCGAAGCTGAACATTCGCTCGACTCGAACCTCTTCACAATGGAACCGCGCCCGGCATCGGCCGCGTTGCGGTAATCGAGCCCGGCGTCCGGCCGTGAATCAGCGCGCGACACGACATCGCAACTTCATCGTTGCGGGACGTGCGCGCACCGGACGGGCCGGGTCGTTCAGCGATCGCACTGCGATGCGCTCTCTTTCGTTCGGCCTTTGCGTGCCGGCGTTTCTTCTCATCGTTTCATCATTTCCGAGGTTCGCCACGGTGCGTTCAACTACGGTCCGGCGCTGCAAGGTCATCGTCGTCGACGTCCACCAGCTCGTCGGTCGGGCGCTGAGTCAGTTGCTGGCCGAAGACCGCCAGTTCGAAGTTCTGCTCGACGCGCGCACGGTCGAGGAGGGCGCGCTCGCGCTCCACCGGCCCGATCTGCTCATCATCGACATGGACGGCTTCGAAGACGAGCTGGAGGCGATGATCGCGCTCTGCCGGGCGGCCTCGCCCGTGACGCGCATCATCGTGCTGACGTCGCATCCGAGCCAGCAGTCGCTGCAGCGCTGCCTGGCCAGCGACGTCGACGGTTATCTGCCCAAGGAGATCTCGCCGAGCGATCTCATCGCCGCTTGTAAGACCGTGATCGCCGGCGAGACGTATTTCGATCCGTCCGTGGCGGGCAGCTTGCTGCGCCGGCTCAACGAGCCGCCCGAGGACGGCGAGCTGTCGCTGCGCGAGACGGAGATCCTGCGCTTGATCGGGCGCGGCTTGTCGAACCGGCAGATCGGCGAGCGCCTCGTGCTGTCCGAGAAGACCGTGAAGAACCAGGTCAGCCGCATCTTCGTCAAGCTCGGCGTGACGGCGCGAACGCAAGCCGCCGTCTACGCGGTCCGCAACGGCATCGCGTAGCGCTGGGTACAGGCCTTACCATGGAAACCGGAATGACGAATCTGGGCAGCGGCGGCGAAGCCAAGGCCTCCCCGGCCGACCGCGAAGCGGCCGAGACCGACCTTCAGCAGAGCGACGCGACCGGCGGCGTGCCGGACGCGGCCGGCCGGGGCGGCTCGATGGACGCGGCGATGGGTGCGAACATGGATCCGACCGAGCCGGGCGACGACATCACGCTCCAGCAGGGGCGGATCGCGCCGCTGCCGTCGCAGGTCGGCGACGGCGAGGCGGCCGCGTACGGCGAGACGGTGGACGACATGGCCGCGCTCGACGGCGACGAAGGCTGAAAACAGGGATGAGCCCGACCTCACCATGAGGGGAAACCCATGAACGACGAGCGCTCCGAACCCGAGGCCACGGACGCGTTTCCGACGGCCGTGAACGGGCAGATCACCGACAGCGTGGAGGACGGCGAGGGACTTCCCCCCGCTTAGGCCGTAGACGGGGCGATTGTGATGAACGGCCGTCCCGAGCTGCCCAAGAACTACGATCCCGCCGAAGCCGAGCCCCGGCTCTACCAGCGCTCGCTCGAAGCGGGCGTCTTCCACGAAGATCCCGATCCGGCCCGGCCGCCGTTCGTCATCTCGATGCCGCCGCCCAACATCACCGGGCGCGCGCACCTCGGCCACGGCTCGACCTACACGCCGATGGACGTGCTCACGCGCTACCACCGCATGCTGGGCGAGAACGCCGACTGGCTGCCGGGCCAGGACCACGCCGCGATCGCCACCGAGACCGTGCTGGTACGCGCGCTCGCTGAAGAAGGGCTGACCCGCGAGAGCCTCGGGCGCGAGGCGTTCCTCGCGCGGGCCTGGGAGTGGCGCGAGCAGTACGGCGGCGCGATCGACGAGTCGTTCGAGCGGCTGGGCTTCGGCCCCGACTGGGAGCGCGAGCGCTTCACCCTGGACGCCGGCCTGTCGGCGGCGGTGGTGAAGGTCTTCGTCGACCTCTACGACGACGGTCTGATCTACCGCGGCACGCGCCTGGTGAACTGGGATCCCAAGGCGCAGTCGACCCTCTCCGACGCGGAAGTGGAGAACGAGGAGCGCGACACGTTCCTTTGGCACGTGCGTTACCGCGCCGAGGACGGCGGCGAAGGCGTGGTCGTTGCGACGACCCGGCCGGAGACGATCTTCGGCGATGTCGCCGTCGTCGTCCATCCCGCCGACGAGCGCTACAAGCATCTGATCGGAACGAACGTCGTGCTCCCGATCCTCGAACGCCGTGTTCCCGTCCTCGCTGACGAGTCGGTCGAGTCCGGATTCGGAACCGGGGCGGTCAAGGTGACGCCGGGACACGACCAAACCGATTACGAGATCGGAGTCCGTCACGAGCTGCCCATGCCCAGCGTCATCGAGTTCGACGGGACGATCGGCCCGCCGGTATGGCGGGTGGCCTTTTACGATCCGAACGACGATGCGGCGTGGGATTCGTGGCGGCATGCGACGGAGAAGATGCAGCCCTACATCGGGTTGGACCGGTTCGAAGCGCGAGCCCGCTTCGTCGCCGACTTGCGCGCGCACGGCGCGCTCGTTCGAGAGGAACAGCATCGGGCCAAAGTCCCGGTATCGTCGCGCACCGGAGAGGTGATCGAGCCGCTGCTCTCGCTGCAGTGGTTCGTCGCGATGGAGTCGCTCGCCAAGCCTGCGCTCGAAGCGTACCGCACGGGTGCGCTGCGCTTCGTGCCCGAGCGCTTCGGGCGCACCTACGAGGCGGGCCTCGAAACGCTGCGCGACTGGAACATCTCGCGCCAGGTCTGGTGGGGCCACCAGCTTCCGGTCTGGTACACGCCCAACGACGACGCGATCGTCGCGCACGACGAAGAAGAAGCGCGCCGCATCGCGCGCGAGCGGCACGGCACCGACGAGCTGCGGCGCGATCCCGACACGCTCGACACCTGGTTCTCCTCGGGGCTGTGGCCGTTCTCGATCCTGGGCTGGCCCGAGCAAACTCCGGAGTTCGCGCACTGGTACCCCAACCAGGTGATGATCACCAGCCGCGACATCATCTTCCTGTGGGTCTCGCGGATGGTGATGCTGGGCCTGCGCTTCGTCGGCACGATTCCGTTCGAGACGGTGTTCGTGACCCCGCTGGTGTTCGACATCCAGGGCCGCAAGATGTCCAAGTCACTCGGCAACGCGATCGACCCGATGACCGAGCTCGTGCCGAAATACGGCGCGGACGGGACGCGCTTGGGCATCCTGCGCCAGATGCGCCTGGAGTCACAGGAGCTGCGCTTCGACGAGCGCTACTGCGACGAGGCCAAGCGCTTCGCGACCAAGCTCTGGAACGCGCTGCGCTACACCGTTGCGCTCGAAGAAGGGCTGCCGGGCGCGAACGTGCTGCCCAAGCACGACGAGCTGACCCTGGCCGACCGCTGGATCCTGACCGAGCTGCGGCGCCTGGTCGAGACGGTCACGAACGCCTACGACGGCTTCGCGTTCGGCGTCGCGGCCGACGCGCTCTTGCAGTTCGGCTGGTACACCTTCTGCGACTGGTACGTCGAGGCGACGAAGGCGCCCTCGCAGCGCGCGACGCGCGCGGCCGTGCTCTCGTTCGCGCTCAACGCGTTCGTGCGCGCCATGCACCCCATCGCGCCGTTCGTCACCGAGGAGATCTGGCTGAACCTGCCCCACGACGGCGCGACGATCGTCACCGCGTCGTGGCCCGACGTCGCCGAGATTCCCGCCTTTCCGCAAGACGCCGACGCGTTTCGGGCGGTGATCGAGAAGGTCGAGCAGCTGCGCAACGCGCGCGCGGAGTGGGCGATCGCGCCCAAGGAGTCGATGCGGGTCGAGATTCCCGCCTCGCTGGCCGGCGAGACGGACGTGGTCGAGGCGGTCGCGACCCTGGCCCGGGCCGAGCTCGCGACCTACGACGACGCGCGCGACGGTGGGTGCGAGGGCGCGCTGCGCGACCGCATCGCCGGCATCCGCGCGATCGCGGACGCCGCCAAGCTGCGCGAGCGCTACGCGCGCGAGATCGTCCGGCTCGAATCGGAGGTCGTGCGCTCGGAGAAGAAGCTCGCCAACGAGAGCTTCGTCGCGCGCGCCTCGGCCGAGGTGGTCGGCGCCGAGCGGGCCAAGCTCGACGGCTACCGGCGCGAGCTGCAGCGCAACGTCGATGCGCTCGCGGCGCTGGCGGCATGACCGCCAGTCCCGAGCTGCTGCTGCTGAGCAGCTCGCGCGTGCACGGCTACGGTTACCTCGAGTTCGTGCGCGACGAGCTGGTCGCGTTTCTCGCCGGCTGCCCGACGCTGCACTTCGTGCCCTTCGCGCTGCACGACCACGATGCGTACACCCAGGTCGTGCGCGCGGCGTTCGCCCTGCTGGGGATCGACGTCGTCGGCGTGCACGAGGCGGGCGACCCGGCGGGCGCGCTGCGGGAGGCGCGGGCCGTGTTCGTCGGCGGCGGCAACACGTTTCGCCTGCTGCGCGCGCTGCAGCGGCACGGGCTGCTGGAGCTCTTGCGCGAGCGGGTCGGCACGGGCGAGCTGCGCTACCTCGGCGTGAGCGCGGGCATCAACGTCACCGCGCCGACGATCCGCACCACCAACGACATGCCGATCGTGCAGCCGGACGGGCTGGACGCGCTGGGCCTGATGCCCTTCCAGCTCAACGCGCACTACGTCGACGCGGAGGCGGACTCGACCCACATGGGGGAGAGCCGCGCCCAGCGAATCAAGGAGTTCCTCGAGGAGAACGAGGTGCCGGTGCTCGGCCTGCGCGAGGGCGCCTGGCTGCGCCGCCGCGGCGGCGAGCTGAAGCTGGGCGGGGTCGCCGGCGCGGTGCTCTTCCTGCGCGGGCTGGTCCCGACCGCCTACCTGCCCGACAGCGACCTCGAGTTCTTGCTCGCCGCCCAAGCCCGCTACGACCACCCGCTCTGAGCGCGCTCAGGCGCGATCGAGCTGCGCGCGCGTGACGAGGGCGGCCTGCGGGTTGGGGGTCTTGTACGCGAACGCTTCTTGCGCGGCGAGAGCGGCGCCCAGGTCCGCGAGCTCGTGGGACAGCGCGCGAATCTTCTCGCGCAGCTCCTTGCTCTTCGGAAGCCGGTACGCGTGGTGGGGGATCGTGCCTTCCGCTTCCGCCAGAACGAGATCGGCGAAGGGCACGTCACCGCCGGCCGGATGACGCCAAGCCTTGTTGTACCGGCCGAGCAGGTCGCGTAATTCGCTGATGACCGTCCGGTAGCGAACCCAGCGATGGTTCTCCCACGACATCGGCGCATCGGCCTGAAAGGGCGCGAGGGTGCTCGGCGCTCCGAATCGCTCCACCAGCATCGCGCCCGCGCGGCGGCCGCGGTCGACCAGCCCGGCAACCGTCGCCGGGCTCATGCTCAGGTTGAGCCCGCCCTCGCCGCGGCGCAGCCGCACCGTGACGATGCGGTCGCGAAACCCCGGCAGGCGAGCCAGCGAGGCATCGTTCCAGTTCTGCATGGTCGACAGGATCGCTCCGGCGAACGACGACAGACCCGTCACGTCGTTCGGGGGGTAGATCGCGCTGGGCCGGTTGTCGGTCGCCATCACGACGTCAGGCGCATCGTCGCCGGCTCCCGCCGGAAACGTGCCCAGGTTCATCGCCAGCGTCGGGTGCCGCGGCAGCGGCGCGTCGAACATCGCGATCGGGAAATTGCTCGTTATGCCGCCGTCGCAGAAGAGCACGCGGCGCGGTTCGCTCGCAGCCTCGTCACCGTACTCCACGCGGTAGAGCGGCACGGCGCTGAGAAGAACCGGAAACGCCAGGCTCATGCGCGTCGCGACCAAGACCGGGAGATCGCCGATCGCCGGCAGCGGCACCAGTTGCTCGCCGTCGATGCGGTAGCTGCGCACCGGCTTGCGCTTGCCTTTGCCCTTGCCCTTGTACTCGACCGTGCGAGCACGAGCGATCATCCAAGCGACGACGTGTTCCGGAAAGAAGCGCTTCATCTCGCTCGGCCGGAAGAGATAGCGATTCGTGCGCATCGGGAACACGTACGGCCGCCCTTCGACGACCGACGTCGTCATCATCGTCAAGTTGATGCGCGGATCCTTGACCGGGTCCTCGAGGCCGTTCGGTCCGGCTCCACCTGCCGGGTTCCAGAGCATGCCGAACGTCAACGGCGTCTTGCCGACCGGCAGCCCGGCGATCGATTCCGTCTGCTCCGCGAGCCACGCGCACAGGCCGTCGCCCGCGGCGTCCCCGAGACCCGTCGCCAGCCCGTACTGGTTCGCGGGAATCCGCTGCCGTGCGTCGAGTGCGAGCGCCAGCCCGGCACCCGCGACCGCGCCGGCGACGAAACCGCCCACCGATGCGGCCCGGTTCAGCGCGCGCAGGGCGGGGTTTTCGATGGAGTTCGCGGCCAGCGCGTGCAGCAAGCCGGGAATCCCGCCGAGTAGGGCCGGCACACCGTACGCGGTGCACAACGTTCGCGCGCGCTCAGGCCACGACTGGCCCTTCGCAGCCAGCGCGGAAATGGTCTCGAAGAGGTGACGCGTTTCCCGGTTCGGCACGAACAGCCGCAGCAAGTTCCCGTCCCGCCCGAGCCAGGCGGGGATGGCGTCGAGCGCTTCGTATCCCGCCTCCGGCGTGACGCCGTCGGACGAGCGGCGGTATTGCGCGGCAGCCGCAAGCGCGGCCGCGATCGCACCGGCCGACGTTCCGCCGATGCTGCGCAAATCGAAGCTGCGCGAGATCGCATAGATGGCGGGCGGGTAGACCACGCCGCTCGTGACGCCGCCCTTCATCACGAGATCGCATTCACGCCGCATGCAGGGCCGTTCGTCGCCAGCTTGCTATGTCCGCCATGCAACACGGGCGAAACGTGGTGGGACCCAGGCGACCGCGGCCTCCGCTGCGTAGTCTCAACCGATCGGAGGTATCCCGCATGCAGATCGCGCTTCGCGAACTCGGCCATTACGTCGACGGTGCCGCCCTGCCCGGCACGAGCCGCCGCTTCGGCGACGTCTACGAACCCGCCACCGGCGAAGTGCAGGCGCGCGTCGCGCTGGCCGCGCCGGCCGAGATCGATGCCGCGGTCGCCGCGGCCCGGCGCGCGTTTCCGGAGTGGGCCGAGACGCCGCCGGCCCGCCGCGCGGCGGTGCTGTTCGCGTTCCGCGAGCGGATCGTGGCCGAGAGCGACCGGCTGGCCCGGCTGATCACCCGCGAGCACGGCAAGACGCTCGACGACGCGCGCGGCGAGCTGCAGCGTGGGCTGGAGGTGGTCGAGTTCGCCTGCGGCATCCCGCAATTGCTCAAGGGCGAGTTCAGCGAGAACGTCGGGCGCGGGATCGACGCCTACGCGATCCGCCAGCCGCTGGGCGTGTGCGCCGGCATCTCGCCGTTCAACTTCCCGGCCATGGTGCCGATGTGGATGTACCCGGTCGCGATCGCCTGCGGCAACACGTTCGTGATGAAGCCCAGCGAGAAAGATCCCTCGCTGCAATTGGAGCTGGCGCGGCTGCTGAGCGAGTGCGGCCTGCCGGCCGGCGTGTACAACGTCGTCAACGGCGACGCCGAAGCGGTCGACGCGATCCTCGACCACCCCGGCATCGACGCGGTGAGCTTCGTCGGCTCGACGCCCATCGCGCAGCACGTCTACAGCCGCGCGGCGGCGAGCGGCAAGCGCGTCCAAGCGCTGGGTGGGGCGAAGAACCACCTCGTCGTGATGCCCGACGCCGATCTCGACCAGGTGACCGACGCGCTGATGGGCTCGGCCTACGGTTCGGCCGGCGAGCGCTGCATGGCGATCTCGGTCGCGGTCGTCGTCGGCGAGGCGACCGGCGACGCGGTGGTGGCGCGGCTGCGCGAGCGGCTCGCTGCGCTGCGCGTCGGCCCGGGCGAGGACGACGGCGTCGAGATGGGCCCGCTCGTGACGGAAGTCCACCGCGACCGCGTGCGCGGCTACGTCGACCTCGGTGAAGCAGAAGGCGCGCAGGTCGTCGTCGACGGCCGCCGCGCCGAGCTGCCCGAGCGCGGGTTCTTCTTCGGCGCGACGCTGCTCGACCGCGTCACCGCCGGCATGCGCGTCTACAAGGAAGAGATCTTCGGGCCGGTGCTCTCGGTCGTGCGCGTCGCGAGCTACGACGAGGCGCTGGCACTGGTGAACGCGCACGAGTTCGGCAACGGCGTGGCGATCTTCACCCGCGACGGCGAAAGCGCGCGCCACTTCAACCACAACGTCAAGGCCGGCATGGTCGGCATCAACGTGCCGATCCCGGTGCCGGTGGCGTACCACAGCTTCGGCGGCTGGAAGCGCTCGCTGTTCGGCGACACCTACGTGCACGGCAACGAGGGCGTGCGCTTCTACACCCACCTCAAGACCACGACCTCGCGCTGGCCGACCGGCATCCGCGCCGGCGCGGAGTTCGTCTTCCCGACCCACGGTTAGCGCCGAGGAGCGAAGCCGGCCGAGCAGGGGCGTCTCCAGCCGCTAGGGTAGTCGCTTGCATGGAGCAAGTGACTACCCGCGAGCGGCTCGTCCGCTGGGAAGACCCGGCCGCGACCGCGGCCGCGATCCGCGAGCTGAGCGGCCTGGACGGGATGCGCCTGGTGCGCGACGGCAAGCTGCCCGCGCCGCCGATCGCGGTGCTGATGAACTTCCACATCGCGGAAGTGGACTCGGGCCGGGTCGTCTTCGAGGCCACTCCGGGCGAGGAGCACTACAACCCGATCGGGGTCGTCCACGGCGGCTACGCGATGACCCTGTTCGACTCGGCGATGGGCTGCGCGATCCACACCATGCTCCCCCAAGGCGTCGGCTACACCACCACCGACGTCCAGGTCCGCCTGATCCGCGGCCTGACCAAGGACAGCGGCATCGTGCGCTGCGAGGGCATCGCGCTGCACGTCGGCCGCACCACCGCCGTCGCCGAAGGCAAGCTCTACGACGGCGCCGGCAAGCTGCTCGGCGCCGCGACGACGGGCTGCGCGATCTTTCGCGGCTGAGGGGGCGCGGCGCTCAGCAGGTGCCGCGCGCGTAGCACGTCGCGACGACGTGGAGGTGCGCTCTCCAGTCGAGCGGCGTCCAGGGATCGCCCAGCACGTACCGGGTCGCGCCGTTGACGCTCAGCGCCGACCAGCCGTCGCTGCGCGCGAACGCCTGCAGCGGGGTCGGGCTCACGCCGAACGCCGCGAACTGCACGTCGGGCTCGACCGCGATGCCGAAGTTGAAGTCCGCTCGCGCCGGGCACGCGGCGCCGTGGCACTTCGTGTCGCCGACGAAGGCGCCGTAGCCGTGCAGCGCGTGGAGGATCGTCTTGCCGCCGCCTGAGAGCGGGAGGGCGTCGATCGTGCCGTCCGCGAGGTCCAGCCACAGGCGCGCGCCGAGCGGCACGTCCGGCCCCCCGCCCGAGCACGGGTGGTCGCCGTTCTGGAAGGCCGGAAACGCGTAGGTGTTCGCCGCGACGCATGCGATGGTGACGAACAGCGCGTGCGGTATCGAGCCGGCCGCCAGCTCCGAGGCGGTGATCGTTCCGCCCGCCCCGCACGAGCCGAGCGCGGTCGGCGCGACGCCGCCGCCGGTGAAGCCCGAGCCGGTGTAGAAGTTCGTGCACGGCCCGCCCGCGCCGTAGTAGTAGGTGTCGGCGGGCGTCGCCGCATCGCCGGCGGTCCAGTCGTGCGTCACCACGCCGAACGGCGAGCCCGGGCTCTGGCCGGCTTCCCAAGCCCCGGTCTCGGTTCCGTCGGGCTGCACTTCGACCATGTGGTGATCGGTGCCGCCGGCCGGGCGCGAGCGCGGCGCGACGCGCAGCGCCGCGATGCCGGCCGGGTTGCAGAAGATCTGGCACGCGCCGCGCACGAGCGGGTCGGCCGCGGTCGTGCAATAGACCGGGTGGCCGTAGTCGTTGCCGCCGCCACCGCT
>CAXTNU010000028.1:0-11184 GCA_964245595.1 uncultured bacterium
GTTCATGCCCGGGAGCGGGTCGGGCGGCGGGGGCGTGCCCAGCGCGAGCACGACCTGGCGCCCCGCGGCGACGCTGGTGCCGGCGGCGTCGATGCAGGCCAGGCCGTCCGCGTCGCGGCGCAGGTCGACGACGTCGGCGACGATGGTGTCGATGGTGTGACCGGCCGCGCGCGCGCCGGCCAGCAGCGAGCCGACGTAGGCGCCGTAGAGCCGGCGCGGGGCGGGACGCGGCGGGGGCCCCCCCGCGGGGGGGCTGGCCGCGTACGCCAGGCCGGCGCCGAACGCGCCGCGCCGGTCGAGCAGCGCGATCCGCAGCGGGCGGGGTGCGAGGCGGGTGGCGTTGAGCGCGACCAGCGTGCCGGAGAACCCACCTCCGATCACCGCCACGTCGTACACGGTCAGCCTAGCACTCCACGACGCCGACGGCCAGGCCGCCGAGCGATGTCTCCTTGTACTTGGCCTGCATGTCCAGGCCCGTGCGGTACATCACCTCGATCACCTGGTCGAGCGAGACGTTGTGCTCGTCCTCCTCGCTCATCGCCATCCGCGCGGCGTGGATCGCGCGCACCGCGCCGACCGCGTTGCGCTCGATGCACGGGATCTGCACCAGGCCGCCGATCGGGTCGCAGGTCATGCCCAGGCTGTGCTCCATGCCGATCTCGGCCGCGTACTCGACCTGCTCGTTGGTGCCGCCCAGCGCCGCGACCAAACCGCCCGCGGCCATCGAGCAGGCCACCCCGACCTCGCCCTGGCAGCCCACCTCGGCCCCCGAGATCGAGGCGTTCTCCTTGTAGAGCGCGCCGATCGCGGCGGCGGTCAGGAAATAGCGGAACAGGCCGTCGCCGGTCGGCGCGGCGGTGTGGCGCTGGTAGTAGTGGCCGACGGCCGGCATGATGCCCGCCGCGCCGTTGGTCGGTGCGGTCACGACGCGCCCGCCGGCGGCGTTCTCCTCGTTCACCGCGATGGCGATCACGTTGATGTAGTCCATCGCGCCGAAGCCGTCGTCGCCGCTCGTCGCCGCGACCAGCTTGCGGTGCAGCCGCGGCGCGCGGCGGCGCACGTTCAGCCCGCCCGGCAGGATGCCTTCGGTCTCCAGGCCGCGCTGGGCGCAGCGCTGCATGACGTCCCAGATCGTGTCGACGTAGGCGCGCAGCTCGGCTTCGGGACGGGCGGCGCGCTCGTTGGCCAGCACCACTTCCCAGATCGCGAGCCCCTCGCGGTTCGCGATCGCGAGCAGCTCGGCGGCCGAGGCGAACGGGTACGGCTGCGGCGCGGCGGCGCAGTCGCCGGTCGCCGGCTCGCCGCTCGCGGTCTCGACGAAGCCGCCGCCGACCGAGTAGTAGACCTCCGCGTCGAGCGGCGCGCCGACTTGGTCGAACGCGCTGAGCCGCATCGCGTTGGAATGGTGCGGCAGCGTCTCGCGGCTGCGGAACACCAGGTCCGTCGCTTCGTCGAACGCGATCCGCTGCGTGCCGTTCAGGCGCAGCGCGCGTTCGGCGCGCACCTCCGCGACGACGCGCTCGGCCTCGGCCGGGTCGGTCGCGTCGGGGCGCAGGCCCTCAAGGCCGAGCAGCACCGCGCGGTCGGTGCCGTGGCCGCGCCCGGTCAGCGCCAGCGAGCCGTACAGCTCGACGTACACGCGCGCGGTGCGCTCGAGCAGGCCGCGCTCGGCCAGGCGCGCGGCGAACGTCCCGGCCGCGCGCATCGGGCCGACGGTGTGCGAGCTCGACGGGCCCAGCCCCACCTTGAAGAGATCGAAGAAGCTCGTCCTCACCGCGCGGCGCCCTGCGCCTCCAGCTCCCGCACGATCGCCGCGCAGGGCGCGCACAGCGTGGGATGCTCGGGGTCGCTGCCCAGCGGCAGATACTTCCAGCAGCGCTGGCACTTCTCGCCCGCGGCCGGCACGAGCGCGACGCTCGACGCGCCATTCGCCGACGGCGTCACCGCGCGCAGCGCGGAGACGACCAGCGCTTCGCGCAGGTTGTCACCCAGTTCCACGAAGCGGTCGTAGAACGGCTGCTGCACGTCGACCGACGCATCGAGCTGGAAGTCGCGCACGCCCTCGCTCGAGGCGACCTGGCCGCGCAGCCCCTTGAGCAGTACCCAGCTCGCGAGCGCGTCCTCGTCGACCGCTTCGGCGCGCGGGAAGGCGGCGTCGAAGATCGAGTCGGCGTCGCCGCGCAGCTCGGGCTGGAGGTGCTGCCAGGCTTCTTCCGCCGTGAACGACAGGATCGGCGCGAGCAGCACGCTCATGGTGCGGAAGATCTCGAACAGCGCCGACTGCGCGCTGCGCCGCCGGTGCGCGTCCGGCGCGGACGAATACAGCCGGTCCTTGAGCACGTCGGCGTAGAACCCGGACAGATCTTCCTTGTCGAAGCGCTGGATCGCGATGTACGCGTCGTGCAGGCGGAAGGCGCGGTAGTGCTCGACGACCTCGCGCGCGAAGGCGTCCAGCGCGGTCAGCGCGAGCCGGTCGAGCGGCTCCATCTCCGCCCGCGGCACGATCGCCGCGGGCGTCAGGCCGGCGATCAGCCCGAGCAGGAAGCGCAGCCGGAAGCGCAGGTTCTTGTAGACGTTGGCGACGTTCTCCAGCGTGCTCGCGCCCAGCCGAATGTCGCCGGTGAACTCCGTGGACGCGACCCATAGCCGCAGCACGTCGGCGCCGTACTTCTGCATCGCATCGTCGGCGCCGATGTAGTTGCCGGCCGACTTGTGCATCGCGCGCCCGTCCTGATCGACCACCCAGCCGGTCGAGATGACCTGGCGGTACGGCGGCGCGCCCTTGGTCGCGACCGCGGTGATCAGGTTGGAGCGGAACCAGCCCCGGTACTGGTCGCTGCCCTCGAGGAAGGCGTCGGCCGGAAACGTGCCCATGCGATCGTTCACGACCGCGCGCCAGCTCACGCCCGACTCGAACCAGATGTCGACGATGTTCGATTCCTTGCGCACCTTCGAGCCGCCGCACTTGGGGCAGGTCCAGCCCGCAGGCAGGAACGCTTCGACCGGCTCGGTCCACCACACGCCCGCGCCGTCCTTGCGAAAGCGCGCCGCGGCGTTGCGGGCGACGGCGGGATCGAGCGTGGACTCCTCGCAGTCCTCGCACACGACGGCCGGGATCGGCGTGCCCCAGACGCGCTGGCGCGAGAGGCACCACTCGGGGTGGTTGTCGATGATCTGCGTCATGCGCGTCTCGCCCCAGGCCGGCAGCCAGTTCACGCCGGGGAGCTGCTGTTCGATCGTGCGGCGCAGGCCGTTGGCGTCCATGGCCAGGAACCACTGCGCGGTGGCGCGGTAGATGACCGGGTTCTTGCAGCGCCAGCAGTGCGGGTAGCTGTGCTCGTACGAAGCCGCGTACCACAGCACGCCGCCCGCGCGCAAGCCTTCGACGATGTGCGGGTTGGCGTCGAAGACCTGCATGCCGGCGTACGGGCCGGCGCCCTCGTCGAACACGCCGCGCGCGTCGATCGGCACCAGCGTCGGGAGCCCGAAGCGCACGCCGGTCTCGAAGTCGTCGGGGCCGCTGCCGGGCGCGGTGGTGACCGCGCCGGTGCCGGTGTCGAGCTCGACGTAGGGCGCGTCGACGAGCAGCACGTCGCGGTCCATGAACGAGTGGCGCAGGCTCGCGCCGACCAGCGCCGAGCCCGGCAGCTCCTGGAGCAGCGTGGCGCGCGTGCCGGGCACGAGCGCGAAGACGTCGTTCGCGCGGTCGATCGCGAGCACCAGCAGCTCGCTCGCGTGGCCCTCGCGCTCGACCCGGTAGATCCCGTAGGCCGCCTCGGCGTTGAACGCGACGCCGACCACGCCGGGCATCGACCACGGCGTGGTGGTCCAGCACAGCACGGAGAGCCGCTCGTCGCCCGGGACGTCCGCGCCGGCCCGTTGGAGGACCGCCGCGCGCTGCGCGGCCGTGCCGGGGAAGCGGACGTAGATCTGGTGCGAGGTCTGTTCCTTGTACTCGATCTCGGCGTCGGCCAGCGCGGTCTCGTCGTACACGCACCACTGCGTCGGGCGCAGGCCCTTGTAGGTCTGGCCCGCCTCGGCCAGATCGGCCAGCGTCTCGACGATCGCCCCCTCGTACGCCGGCTTGATGGTCATGTACGGGTCGTCGAAGTGTCCGAAGCAGCCCATCCGCAGCATCGAGGCGCGCTGGCGGTCCAGCCACGACAGGGCGCGCTGCTTGCACTGCTCGCGCAGCTCGAGCGGGTCGATCTCGTGGTGCGAGCGCAGGCCCAGGTGCTTGAGCGTCTCGCGCTCGATCGGCAGCCCGTGCATGTCCCAGCCCGGGATGAAGTCGGCGTAGCGGCCGTCGAGCAGGTTGATCTTGACCAGCGCGTCCTTGAGGATGCGGTTGAGGAAGTGCCCCATGTGCAGCTCGCCGTTGGCGTACGGCGGGCCGTCGTGCAGGATGAAGGGCGACCCGGCCGTGTTGGCCGCCAGGCGCTTGCGGTAGGTGCCCTGCTCGGCCCACCACTGCACCCGGTCCGGCTCGCGCTTGGGTAGCTCGGCCCGCATCGGAAAGTCGGTCTTGGGCAGGTTGAGGGTCGAGCGGTAGTCGCGCGCGGTCTCTGGCATCAGTCGCGGTCTTCGACATCCGGCCCACATCCTCCAGGCGGTCCTTGCCACGCCTCTTGCCGCAGGCGGGTCGGCGCGTGAAGGACGGGCGTGGCCCTCCGAGATCGCTTCCCCGCCTGGTTCGACGCGGCGCGCTTCCGCGCGGCGTTCGTACTGGAACCCGCCGGCTTGCCGCTGGCCGAGACCCGTTATTCCGCGAAGCCGCTGCCGCCGAACGAAGGCATCGGGGTCGACGTGGTCATGGAGTGGACCGACGACCTGGGCGACCTGCGCGCACAGGTTTGGCGTCGCATCGAGCCAGCGGCAGACGGATTGGTCGCGATTCACGCCTCGTTCACGTTGTTCGACGATCCGCCGCATCCACGGACGTCGTTTCAGCGCCACGGCATCGCTCGGCGCTCGATGCGGCGCGCCGTGGCCTTGTATGATCTGCTGGGCGTTCGCCGCATCGGCCTCGCGCCAGCTGATGCCGGGCGCTTGGTCTGGCCGAAATTCGGATTCGCGCTGACGGCGAGGGCTCGTGACGAGTTCGTTGCGCTCGTGGACGTCGAGCACCGGCGTCTGTTCGGGAAGCCACGTCTTGAACCGATTCCGCTCTCGGGGCGCCGCCTGGTCGATTTCGAAGTCCAGGGCTACCGGCTCGCCGAACTGGTTTTGCGCACCCGGCCGGCATGGGAAATGGAACTCGACTTGACCGACCCCGCGTCACGCCGCATACTGGCCGAGGAGTTACGATCGCGATGACTGAGGAAGAGCAAGAGCGGTTTTTTGCCCGAGTACGAACCTTGACGCCCGAAGAGTTGCGTCGCAGGATGGACCGGGACGACGAAGAGATGATGGCGCGGTTGCGAGAGCAGATCGTTCGAGCCGCGCGCACCGCGTGCGAGCAACCCGTGCCCGACGAAGCTCCTACCTAAGTCATCAGTCGTCCAGCGCGCTAAGCCGCCGCACCGACTCGAGTTCGCCGCGGCCGGCGTGGGCGAGCGCGTCGGCGTGGGCGCTGCGCTCTTGGTTTCAGCCTTGGCGCAGGAGGAAGGCGCCGACGAGGACGTACCAGCCGTAGGTCCAGTTGTGGGTGGCGGCGGTGACGAACACGCCGGCGGCGACGAACAGCAGCGCGAAGGCGGTCGCGGCGCGCGAGGCGATCACCGTTGCGCGGGCACGGTCGCGGCGGGCCTGCCAGAGCAGCGCGCGCAGGACGCGCCCGCCGTCCATCGGGTAGGCCGGCACGAGGTTGAACAGCGCGAGCACGCCGTTGGCCAGCGCGAGGTAGGCGGCGGCGATTTCCGGCGGCCCGTCGCCCGCGCCGGGCACGAGGTGCTCCAACGTCACCAGCCCGCCGAACGCGCCCAGCGCGAGCAGCGCGCTCGCCGCCGGACCGGCCAGCGCGATCAGCGTCTCGGCGCGCGGCGTGGGCGGCTCGCACTCCAGCGTCGCGACGCCGCCGAACAGGAACAGCGTGATGGCGCCGGTCCGCACGCCGAAGCGGCGCGCGACCAGCGCGTGCGCCAGCTCGTGCGCGACCACGCAGGCGAACAGCGCCAGCGCGCAGATCGCGCCCAGCGGCAGACCGATCGCGCGCGCGAGCACGAAGGTCGCGAACGCGTAGACGGCGAGCCACGAAACGTGGGCCTCGACGCGAATGCCGAACAGCCGGCCCAGTGTAAACGTCGCGCCCGCCACGAGGTCCGCGCTTCGTGTGCTAGCGCTCCGTGCCTGCCGCCTCGTGTGTGGCGCGTGTCACGAGTTCGTTCAAGACGTCGAAATTGCGCTCGGCCAACCGCTCCACTTCGGGACCGATCCCGCGCAGGTGCGCGGCCAGCTCGGCGCGCCGCGCCCAGGCGTCGTCGATGCGGCGGGCGATCTCGTCGGGCTTGGGCGGCGCCTCGCCCGGCACGAACAGCGGCCCGATCGGGTAGCGCAGGTCCTCGCACAGGGAGACGATCTTGGGATCGTAGGGCAGCGCGAGGAACGGCACGCCCAGGCGCGCGGCGATGATGAGCGCGTGCAGCCGCATCCCGATCACCAGCGACGCGCGCCCGATCACCTGCGCCGCTTGGCCGAGCGGGTAGTCCGGGAGCAGGACCGGGGTCGAGGCGCACTTGCGGATGATGTTGGTCGAGACTTCCGCGTCGGGCGGGCCGCCCAGCGGGAGGAAGGCGACCCGCGCGCCGTGCTTGCCGGCCAGCCGGTCGAGGGCCTGGGCGAGCGCTTGCGCGGTCGCATCCGCACCCTGCCATCTGCGGGCCGACACGACGACCAGCGGCGCGTCGTCACCGGCCAGCCCTTCGGCGGCCAGGTCGAGCGGCTCGCCGCCGGGCTCGAACAGGAACACCGGGTCGGCGGTGCGCTCGACCGGCACACCCGGCACCAGCGCGCTGAGCAGCGCGCGCGAGCGCTCGTCGCGCACGGTCGCGGCGCTCAGCCCCTTGCAGAAGTTGCGCACCATCGCGCGGCCCCAGAAGTCCAGCGGCCCGACCGACTGGGCGAACACCATGGTCGGTTTCCCCGCGCTGACCGCCTTGCGAATCACCCCGCTGTAGTACAGCAGGCTGCGCAGGCTGGTGACGTTCTGCAGCAGCCCGCCGCCGCCCGAGAGCACCACGTCGGCCCGCTCGATCGCCTCGCGCACCCGGCCCACGTCCATCCGCGGCGTGGCCTCGACGCCGTAGGCGCGCGCGGTCTGGGCCGGGTCGCCCGAGAGCACGTCGACCGCGCAGTTCGGCCAGCGCGCGCGCAGGCGCTCGACGATCACCTCGAGCAGCGCCTCGTCGCCGAGGTTGCCGTAGCCGTAGTAGCCGCTGAGCAGGAAGCGCGTGCCCGCCGCCGCGGGCGCTCCGCCGGCCGCCGTCACGCCGCCGCAACCGGGCGCCAGCGCCGGTACACCGCGACCGCCACCGCGCCGATCAGGATCCCGATCACCGCCCCGTTGACCAGCCGCAGCAGCGAGGCGCCCAGCGCCGTGTGCAGGTGCGAGAACGTGTCGACCACGTCGGCCAGGCCCAGCCCGATCGCCAGCGCGAACAGCCAGCCCCAGCGCGCGCGGTCGGCCGGCACCAGCGCCGGGAGCAGCATCAGCGCCGGGAAGCCGATCAGGAACTCCTTGAGCCGCGGCCGCACCTGCAGCAGCGTGGTCAGGTGCGCCCGCAGGGCGAGCTCGAACGCCGACGGAGCGATGTCGCTCTGGTTGCCGCTGCGCGCCAGCAGCAGGTAGCCGGCACCCAGCAGCACGGCGCCGGCGACGAGCTGCAGCACCGTCACCGGCTGCACCGCCAGAGCCGTGGCCTCCACGCGCGAGCCCCAGCGGCGGGTGAACACGTAGAGCAGCAGCGCGATCAGCGGCGGCAGCGCGAGCACCAGCTTCACCCCGCTGAAGCGGTCGATCTCGGTCATGGTGAGCGGGGTGGAGAGCAGCCCGATCACGACCAGCGCGCCGCCCAGCGTGACCAGCGTGGCGATCGCGACCACTCGCACGCCGTCGAGCAGCGCCGCGCCGAGCGAGGGCGCGCGCGGCGCGCGGAAGGCCGGCGCGATCGCCGCGAAGCCGGCGACCGGGAACGCGATCCCGCCGGCCAGCGCGAGCAGCTTGCGCACCGCCATGTCGTGGTGGACCGCGAAGCCGATCAGCACCAGCGCGACGTCGGCGACGACGAACGCGATCAGCCAGCCCCGGTCGCCGATGCCGAACTCGGCCAACAGCAAGAGCAGAATCGCGGGCACCGCGAGCGAGGCCAGCGC
The DNA here is from genome assembly GCA_964245595.1 of uncultured bacterium. Taxonomy (GTDB): domain Bacteria; phylum Vulcanimicrobiota; class Vulcanimicrobiia; order Vulcanimicrobiales; family Vulcanimicrobiaceae; genus Vulcanimicrobium. The sequence goes on from CAXTNU010000028.1 coordinate 8,311, forward strand.
GATCTCCCACGGCCGGCTGACGAAGCGGTCGAACGGCGAGGCGGTGCCGGTCGCCAAGCCCGCGCCGTGCAGTCCGAGCGCGATGCGCCGCACCAGCTCGACGTTGGTGGACTGGATCGAACGGTCGCCCCACTGGTGCGCGAAGGGCCGGAAGTACACCACCCGCACGTTGCGCTCGCGCGCGCCGAGCAGGTAGCGCTGCACGATCTCCTCGGGCTTGAGCTTGTCCTGCTCGGCCTTCGCGATCGCCTGCACGCGCACGGTCCGGTCGGGCAGCGCCTGCGCCAGCGTCTCGTTGCCGAATTGGTTCTGCTTGGCGTCGTAGGTCTCGATCGTGCCGAACGCGAGCCGGTGCGCGCGCAGCGCGTTCGCCGTGTCGGCGATGGCGTCGGGATATCCCAGCACCTGATTGCGCAGCCCGAAGAAGACGACGGTGTGCGCGTCGTGGCGGACCACCGCGTCGGCGACGAGCGCCTCGATCTGCGCCGTCTTCAGCCGTTCGTCGTTCTCCAGCCGCGGCAGCAGCTTGAGCCCCAGGCCGTGCGCCAGCGCGACCCGGTCGTTGGGCAAGCCCAGCCCGACCGAGCCGAAGTAGTCCGCTTGGGTGCGAATCGCGAACACCGCCGGCCTGGACGCGCGCAGCAGGTGCACGGAACCAGGGCTGAACTTGAGCCGCAACTGGCGCACGTAACGGGCCGCGGTCGCGGGGTCGTACGCGATCAGGTACACCTCGTCGGGGCGCAACTGGTTGCCCGCGGCGAGCTTAGCGAAGACCGGATCGCGAAAGCCGGTCAGACGAGCCTGGTTGAGCAGCGTCGTGCCGGAGTACGCCGCCGCGCCCGGCGAAGCGGCGACCTGACCGCCGAGTTCCTCCTGGACCGCGAGGGATGTCAGCCCGGCGCGGCGCAGCGCGATCAGGAACGTGCGCTGATCGTACCCGTACGAGCGCGCGAGCGACTGAAAGTCCTGATCGTCCATTGCGATCTCGACCCGGTCCGCCCGCCGCTCGTGGCGCTCGCGCCGCAGCGCGACGAACAGGCACGCGACCAGACCGAGGGCGAGGACGGTCAGCAGGAGGCGGCGGTAGGTCACGTCCGCGCGTGTTCGCGCCGAAAAACAGGAAGGCCCGCCGTGAGGCGGGCCTTCTGCCGTCGCGTAGCAGGTTACCCTACTACCGGGTGTGGGCGACGATCATTCGCGTCGCTTGCGACGCTACCCACACGAGCGATGAGACCAAAATTGGAATCGAGCGCTCGGAATCCTCCGGCGATTCAAACGCGCTGCGTTAAAAAACGGTCAACCTCGTCTCGCCGCGCTCAGGAGCGCCACACCGGCGCGCGCTTGCCGACGAACGCGGACATGCCTTCCTGCGCGTCCTCGGCCAGCGCGTTCATCGACATCACTTCCTTCGCATAGGCGTACGCCTTGCGCTGATCGAGGTCGATCTGGGCGTAGAACGCCGCTTTGCCCAGCCCGACGACGAAGCCCGCCGACGACGCGATCCCGCGCGCCAGCGCGAGCGTCGTCGCGGCCAAGTCCTCGGGCGCGACGACGCGGTTGACCAGCCCCCACTCGGCGGCGGTGCGGGCGTCGACCGGCTCGCCGGTGAGCAGCATCTCCATCGCCCGCTTGCGCCCGATCGCGCGCGTCAGCGCGACCATCGGGGTCGTGCAGAACAGGCCGATCTTCACCCCCGGCGTGGCGAACGTCGCCTGCGCGGACGCGACGACCAGATCGCAAGTCGCGACGAGCTGGCAGCCCGCCGCGGTCGCGATGCCCGCGACCTCGGCGATCACCGGCTGCGGAATCGCCTGCAGCGTTTCCATCAACCGCACGCAGGTGTCGAAGGTGCGCCGGTAATCCTCGACGCTGCGCTCGAGCATCTCGCGCAAGTCGTGACCGGCGCTGAAGGCCGGCCCCACGCCGCGCAGGATCACCGCTTTGATCGCACGGTCGGCGCCGATCGTCTCGAGCGCCGCGATCAGCTCGCGCATCACCTCGAGCGAGAGCGCGTTGCGCTTCTCGGGCCGGTTGAGCGTGACGGTCGCGACGCCTGCGGCGTCTTCGACCAGGAGGTAGCGCTGCGCGGACGTGACGGACATGGTTCGCTCCTACGTCGGGTTGGGGTTGGGCACCGGGCTGGCCATCAGACCGCCCTTGCGGCGGTGATGTTTGCCGCTCCCGGAGGTTGCGCCCGGCGACATCGCGCCGGACGAGCCGGCGGGCGTGCCGTTCGCGCCGGCCCCGCTCGTGGAACCGCCCATCGCGCCGCCCATGGTGCCGCCGGTGGCCGAACCGCTTTCGCGCTTGGCGGCGTGAGCGCCCATCTTGGTCGCGTCCGAGGCGCAGGCGTACTTGCCGTGCTTGGTCTTACCGTAGTACGAGGAGCCGGCCAGGTGGTAGACCTTGCTCTCGGTGTTGATCCACACCACCGGATCGCCGGCGGCGCAGCTCACGCCGGCCGGCGACGCGCCGCCGGCCGCGGCGAAGGCACCCGGCGGGAACGCGACGGTCAGCGCGAGCGCGAGGAGCGGAACGAATCGTTTCACGGGCGAGCCTTTCGTGCGGAGTGCTTCCCCGGGCCTACGACCCCGGACGGCGCGCGCCTCTCGCCCCGGCCGGGGCGCGCGGCGCCGCGCCGCGAAGGCGAGCCCATGCTCTCCTCGGATGACGCGAAACGAGCCGTCGCGCAGGCGGCCGTCGACCGGTACGTGCGCGACGGCACGTGCGTCGGGCTGGGCAGCGGGACGACCGCGAAGTGGGCGGCGACGCGGGTCGGCGAGCGGATCGCGGCCGGCGCGGCGATCGTCGCGGTCGCGACCTCGCGGCAGACCGAGCGCCTCTGCGCCGCGGCCGGCGTGCCGCTGGTGGAGC
>CAXTNU010000028.1:11194-21953 GCA_964245595.1 uncultured bacterium
TGGTGGAGCTGGGCGAGCGGCCGATCGACGTCGCGATCGACGGCGCCGACGAGGTCGCGCCGGACTGGGCCCTGACCAAGGGCGGCGGCGGCGCGCTGTTCCGCGAGAAAGCGGTCGCGCTGGCCGCGGCGCGCTTCGTGGTGGTCGTCACGGCGAACAAGCTGGTGGAGCGGCTGGGCGCGTTTCCGACCCCGGTCGAGGTCGTGCCGTTCACCGTGCGGGTCGTCGCGCGGGCGCTCGCCGCCGCGTTTCCGAGCGCCGCGATCCGGCGCCGCGGCGGCGCGGGTGAGCCGTTCGTCAGCGACAACGGCAACGCGATCCTGGACTGCGCCTTCGGCGCGATCGGCGACCCGGCCGCGCTGGACGCGCGCCTGCGCGCGCTCCACGGCGTGGTCGACACCGGCCTCTTCGTCGGCCTCGCCGGCGCGGTGCTGGTGGGCCGGGCGGACGGCACCGTGGACGAGCTGCCGCGGCCCGCGGCGTCTCCAGGCAGTACCAGCGCGGATCGCGAGCGAAGCACGCTCTCCTAACCCAGGTTTCCAAGACGGCGAGCTGCCGTTCTTCCCCGTGGCGACGGGTCGCCGAGGAGGTTTTCGATGGTCCGACGTTTCCTGGCTTGGCTGGCGCTGGCGGCCTGCGCGACGCTCCCGGTCGGGGCGCACGCCGCGCCGAAACCGCCGACGGTGGCCGTCTTGAGCTTCAGCTCCGACGGCCTGGACCGCTGGTGGGAGGCCGGCTTCGATCCCGGCGGCGCGCTGGCCGACCTGGTCACCAACCAGCTCGTCGGCACCAACGCCTTCAGCGTCGTCGACCGCAGCCACCTCGGCAGCGTGCTGCAGGAGCACGCGCTCTCCGCCTCGGGCGAGGTCTCGCCCGCGACGGCGATCCAGGCCGGCCGGCTGATCGGCGCGCAGTACCTGGTCGTCGGGCGGATCGTGCAGTTCCAGCGCGTGTCCCAGAACGGCGGGCAGCTCGGAAACTACCTGGGCAACGTGATCGGCCACGCCAACGTGTCCGCGACCAAGGTCAACCTGAACGTGTCGGTCCACGTGATCGACGCCAAGACCGGCCGCATCGTCGAGGCCTACAACGACGAGGAGCACCAGAGCGGAACGTCCTTCGGCGCGGGCGGCTTCGGCGGGGGCGGCTACGGCAGCTACAGCAGCTCGCAGTTCACCAGCTCGACGATGGGCAAGCTCATGAACCAGGCCGCCGAGGGCATCGCCAAACGGGTCGATCCGGGCAAGCTCGCCGGCGGCGGCGGCCCGGCGGCCGCCGCGCTCTCCGGCAAGGTCATCGCCATCAGCGGCAGCGACTACATCCTCAACATCGGCTCGGCCAACGGCGTCGAGGTCGGCCAGTTCTTCGACGTGATGAAGGTCGTGCAGGTCAAGGATCCCGACTCCGGCCGGATGCTGACCTCGCGCGTCGTCAAGGGCAAGCTGCAGATCATGTCGGTCGACGCCAACACCAGCGTCGGCAAACGCGTCTCGGGCGCGGTCGAGACGCTCAACACGGTCAGCGCCGAATAGCGCGCTCCGGCGCGAGGCGCGGGCGGCTAGATGGCGGCGGCGATGGCCTGGCCGACCTGTTCGGTCGTCGCGTCCCCGCCGATGTCGCGCGTGCGCGGGCCGCTGGTGAGCACCGTTTCGATCGCGCGCACGACTTCCGCCGCGGCGTCGGGGTGGCCGAGGTGGTCGAGCATCATCGCGCCCGACCAGATCTGGCCGATCGGGTTGGCGATGCCCTGGCCCGCGATGTCGGGCGCCGAGCCGTGGACGGGCTCGAACATCGAGGGAAAGTCGCGCTCGGGGTTGATGTTGGCGGAGGGCGCGATGCCGATCGTGCCGGTCACCGCGGGGCCCAGGTCGGACAGGATGTCGCCGAACAGATTCGAGCCGACCACGACGTCGAACCAATCGGGGTGCTGCACGAAGTGCGCGGTCAGGATGTCGATGTGGTACTGGTCGGTCGTGACGCCGGGATAGTTCGCGTCCATCGCCTTCACCCGCTCGTCCCAGTACGGCATGGTGATCGCGATGCCGTTGGATTTCGTGGCCGAGGTGAGGTGCTTCTTGGGACGCGCGTTCGCCAGCTCGTAGGCGTAGCGCAGGATGCGGTCGACGCCGCGCCGGGTGAAGATCGTCTCCTGCAGCACGAACTCCTCGGGCGTGCCCTCGTACATGCGCCCGCCGACCGAGGAGTACTCGCCCTCGTTGTTCTCGCGCACGATCCACATGTCGATGTCGCCCGCCCTGCGCCCGGCCAGCGGCGAGGTGATGCCCGGCATCAGGCGCACCGGGCGCAGGTTGACGTACTGCTGGAACCGGCGCCGGATCGGGATCAGCAGGCCCCACAGCGAGACGTGGTCGGGCACGTTCGGAAAGCCGACCGCGCCCAGGAAGATCGCGTCCGCGCCCTTGATTCGCTCGAGCCCGTTCTCGGGCATCATCGCGCCGACGCTGGCGTAGCGCTCGCAGCTCCAGTCCTCGTGCTTCCACTCGAAGCGCAAGCCGTGCTTGGCGGCCACCGCGTCGAGCACGCGGACGCCCTCGGGCACGACTTCCTTGCCGATGCCGTCGCCGGGGATCGTCGCAATCCTGTACGTCTTCATCGGGTTCCCTATTGGAGCTGCGCTTTGGGCAGAAAGCCGAGCGAGATCCAGGGCACGTAGGCGATGACCAGCAGCGCCAGCACCAGCGCGCCGAGATAGGGCAGCATCGGCTTGACCGCGCGCTCGGGCTCGGCCTTGCCGATCGCGCAGGCGCCGAAGAAGCCGACCCCCAGCGGCGGCGAGAACAGCCCCACCCCCATCGCCAGCACCGCCACGATCGCGTAGTGGACCTCGTTGATGCCCGCCGCCTTGGCGACGGGGAACAGCAGCGGCCCGAACAGCACCATCGCCGGGATGCCCTCGAGCACCGAGCCCAGCACGATGAAGAGCACGATCGAGAGCAGCATGATGCCGGCCCGGCCGCCCGGCGCGTGGCCCAGGATGTCGGCGAGCTGCTGGGCGAAGCCGGACTGGGTCAGCGCCCAGCCCATCGAGGTGGCGGTCGCGATGATCAGCAGGATCGCGCCCGAGAGCGCGACCGTGTCGACCAGGGTCGGGTAGAGCTGGCGCCACTTGAACTCGCGGTAGATCAGCACCCCGACCAGCAGGGTGTAGATGATGCCGACCACGCTGACCTCGGTCGCGGTCGCGATGCCCGCGACCACGAAGTAGCGGATCAGCAGCGGCAGCAGCAGCCCGGGGATGGCGACCAGGAACGCCTTGCCGATCACCGCCGGCGTCGCGCGCTTGGCCAGCGTGACGTTGTCGCGCTTGGCGCTGTAGAGCGCGACGGCGATCAGGAAGATCGAGCACACCACCGCCGGCAGCAGGCCGGCGGTGAACAGGGCCGCGATCGACACGCCGGTGACCGAGCCGATGATGATCAGCACCAGGCTGGGCGGGATCGTCTCGGCCATCGCGCCCGAGGTCGCCAGCAGCGCGATCATCTCGGTCCGCTTCTGGCCGCGCCGCTCCATGTCGGGGAAGAGCACCGGCGCGACCGCCGCCATGTCGGCGATCTTCGAGCCCGAGATGCCCGACACGAGGTACATCGCCGCGACCAGCACGATCGACAAGCCGCCGCGCAGGTGGCCGACCAGGCTCGCCAGCGCCTCGACCAGGCGCCGCGCGATGCCGGCCGTCTCCATCAGCAGGCCCAGGAAGATGAACAGCGGCACGGCCAGCAGGACGAGGTTCGAGATGCCCTCGTCCATCCGGCCGACCACCGTGTTGAGCGGCACGCTGGTCGTGATCGCGAGATAACTGAGCGTGCCGACCCCGAACGAGAACGCGATCGGGATGCCCATCGCGACGCACACGCCGACCAGCCCGACGAAGAACAGCAGCAGGTTGAAGTTGCCCAGGCCCGCGAACGCGCCGCGCCCGAACCAGGCCGCCGCGCTGATGACGACCGCCCCCGCCACCACGCCCGCGACGATGCGCGGATCGGCCTCGCACAACCGCAGCAGCGCCAGGACCAGGATCAGGGTCAGGCCGACGATGATCGCCAGCACCACGTACGAGCGCGGAATGGAGAGCGCGGGCGTGATGTCGATCTGCTCCTGCGCGAAGAACTTCAGGCTCGCGGGAAGCAGCTCGATCACGAAGATCGCGACCACCACCGACGAGATCGCGTCCAGGATCGCGGCGACCCGCGGCGAGGCGCGCCGGACCAGCACCGAGAGCCGGATGTGCTCGCCGCGCCGGTAGGCGACGACGCTGCCGAGCATCGCCAGCCACAGGAACAGGATCGTCGCCAGCTCGTCGCTCCACACCAGCGGCGACTTGAGCACGTAGCGGGTGAACACGCCGGCGGTGAGGATCGCGACCTCGACTGCGACCAGCAGCGCGGCGACCGGTTCGGCCACGGCGCCGATGGCGCGGTCGACCGCCCGCGTCCACTCCCGGCGGTACACGTAGCGGCCGCCGTGCACCGCCGGCGCGGCTTGAGCTTGCAGGTCGGCCGAGCCGGCCGTCGTCGCGGAAGCAGTCGTCACGGGGACTCCTATCCGAGCTTGCTGGCGTACTTCTCGAGGGCGTCCCACGCCTTGGGCCCGAACTCGGCCTTCCAGCGGTCGTAGTACTTGGCTTGCACCAGCTTCTGCTTGAAGCTGTTCTTGTCGACGTCGTTGAACTGCATGCCGCGCCGGGCCAGCTTGTCGCGTACCGAGCGGTTGAGCAGCACGTTGTCGTTGCGCGCGGCGACCGTCGCGGCGCCCATCTCGCGCGCGATGATCGTCTGGAGGTCGCGTCCCAGCTTGTTCCAGACGTCCTGGTTGAAGAGCGTCCAGTAGCCCGACCAGATGTGCTCGGAGATCGAGACGTACTTCTGGACCTCGTAGAACTTCTGCTGCTCGATCAGCAGCAGCGGGTTCTCCTGGGCGTCGATGACGTGCGTCTGCAGCGCGGTGTAGAGCTCGCTCAGCGCGATCGGGCTGGGCGCGGCGCCCAGCGACTGGAAGGTGTCGACGCGAATCTTGCCCGGCGAGACGCGGATCTTGAGCCCGGTCAGGTCGTTGACGGTGCGGATCGCCTTGGTCGAGGTCGTGATGTTGCGGAAGCCGTTCTCCCAGATCCGGTCGAGCACCACGATGCCCTTGGTGGCGATGTCGTCGCGGATGATCTTGCCCAGATCGCCGTCCATCGCGCGGAACACCGTCTCGCGGTTGGGGAAGGCGTAGGCCAGGTTCTCGATTCCCGCCACGACCGAGATCGCGTTGAGGAACGCGCCCGGCATCGCGAGCATTTCGGTCGCGCCGCTGCGCAGCTGCGAGATCATCGCCGGATCGCTGCCTAGCTGGCTGGTCGGGAAGGATTTGATGTTGACCCGGCCCTTGGTGGCGGCCTTGATGCGCGCGAAGGCCTGGACGGAGCGGACGTTGACCGGGTGATCGGCGGGCAGATCGTGCCCGTACTTGAGCTCGAAGTCCGCGGCGCGGGCCGGAGCCCGAACGATGCCGATGCCGGCGAACGCAGCCGCCGAGCCGACGACGAAGCCTTTCCGGGTCACGGTCATAGCATTCTCCTCACGTCAGGGGGTGCGGAAACGATGTCCGCCTTCCTACGGCCTGGAGGGGCCCCGCTCCCGTGCGCTCGGCTCGCCGAAGGCGCCGCGCTCGGCGAGCCGGGCGAGTTCAGATTCGGTCAAGCCGAGGTCGCGCGCGAGGACGGCCGCCGTGTCGCCGCCGACCATGGACGGCCCCGATCGCAGCGCGGGAGCGCCAGCGCGCGCGAAGCGCGGGAACGCGTTCGCGACCGTGACGCTGCCCAGCTCGGGATCGGGCAGCGTCGCGAGCGAGCCGCGCGCGGCGATCTGCGGGTTGGCGAAGAGCGAGTCGATCGTCTCGAGCGGGCCGACCGCGCAGCCGGCGCGGGTGAACGCCTCGATGATCTCGTCGCGCGGGCGCGCGGCGCAGAAAGCCTCGATCAGCGCGTCGAGCGCAGCCCCGTTGCGCACCCGGTCCTCGTTGGTCGCGAAGCGCGGGTCGGCGGCGAGCGTTTCGCCGCCGAGCGTGCGCAGCACGCGCTCGGCGACGGCCGGCGTGCTGCCGGAGAGCGCGACGTACAGCCCGTCACCGCAGCGGTACGCGCCGCGCGGCGCGGTATCTTCCATCCGGTTGCCCTGGCGGCGGTGCAGGGTGCCGTTGGCGGCGTACTCGGTGAGCTGCGACTCGACCAACTTGAGCACCGCCTCGTAGATCGCGAAGTCGATGATCTCGCCCGCGCCGGTCTTCAGCCGCCGCGCGTACGCCGCGCAGACCGCGGCGCTCGCGGCCTGACCCGCCATCACGTCGGCCAGCGGCACCGCCGGCAGCAGCGGCGGCCGGTCGTCCCAGCCCGACACCGCGGCGATCCCGGTCATCGCCTCGCACAAGGTGCCGAAGCCGGCCCGCTCGCGGTACGGGCCGGCCTGGCCGAAGGCCGTCATCCGCAGCACGACCAGGTGCGGCGCGAGCGCGAGTATGCGCTCGGGTGCGAGGTTCCAGCGCTCCAGCGTGCCGGGCCGGAAGTTCTCGACGAACACGTCGAACTGCGGCAGCCAGCGCAGCAGCAGCGCCTGCGCCTCGGGGACGTGCAGGTCGAGCGCGACGCTGCGCTTGTTGCGGCCGAGCGCCTTCCAGTACAGCCCGATCCCGGCGCGCTGCGGACCGTAGCGGCGCACCGGGTCGCCGACGCCGGGCCGCTCCAGCTTGACCACCTCGGCGCCGAAGTCGGCCAGGGTCGCGGCGGTGGTCGGCGCGGCGATCATCGTCGACGCGTCCAGGACGCGCAGCCCGGCCAGCGGCCCGCCTGCGTCAGCGCTTGCACTCATCGCGCTCAGGTCGCCGCCGGCCGCTGGGAAATCCTTGCTAGCCGGCCGGCTTGGCGCGCCGCAGGAGCAGCAGGATCACGATGGTGAGCACGATGCAGATGCTCATCAGGATCCACAGCACGCCGTGGAACGCCGCATCGTAGCTCTGGATCAAGAAGCCGTGGAACGCGGCGCGCTGGGCGGCCGGCACGGCCTCCAGCGCCGAGACCACGTTACCCGCCGCGACCGTGTCGACGACCCGGTTGGGATCGGCCAGGGCGTACGCGCCGATCCCGGGGCGCACCGTCGCGTGCAGCACGATCGCCAGCAGCGCGCCGTACGAAGCGATCGCGATCGTCTCGCTGCCCAGCCGCAGCGTGTTGAGGAAACCGGCCGCCATCCCGGCCTTCTCGGGCTCGACGCTCTGCAGGGCTTGACCGTCGACCAGGCCCGCCGAAAATCCCATCCCGGCGCCGACGAGCAGCATCGGCACGGCGAAGACGACGGTCGGCACGTGCGGCCCGATCACGCTGAGCGACGCGTCGCCGGCGATCAGGCAGACCAGCCCGCCGATCATCACCGCGACCGGGGACATCCCGTTCTGCACCAGCTTGCCGGCGATCACCGGGCACAGGAACAGCGGCAGCGCCAGCAAGAGCATGATCAGCCCGGCGGAGTGCGCGCTGTCGCTCGCGACCGTGGTCAGATAGCTCGGCAGGTACGTGAGCAGCGTGAAGAAGCCGAACGAAGGCACCAGCGTACCGAGGCACCAGCCGACGAAGGCGCGGTTCTGCAGCACGCTCAGGTCGAGCATCGGCTGCGCCTGGCGCCGCTCGACGGCGACGAACAGCGCCATGCCGGCGAAGAACGCGACCACCAGCCCGAGCACGCCGGGGCCGGCCCAGCCCCACTGCGGGGTCTGCACGATCGCGACGATCAGCAGCGACAGGCTCACCACGAAGATCGCCGTTCCGGGCCCGTCGATCTTCGCTCCCGGCCGCAGTGCCGGCCCGCGCTCGCGCACGAACGGCACGATCGCGAGCACCACCAGCAGCGTCGCCGCGTGGACCAGGAAGATCGAGCGCCAGCCGAAGGTGTCGACGAACAGGCCCGAGAGGGTCGGGCCGACGGCCACGCCGATGCCGGCCATCGCACCGGCCAGCGCGAACGCGCGCAGCCGCGCGGCGCCGTCGAAGGTGGTCGACAGGATCGCGCTGCCCGCGGCGAAGATCGCGGCCGCGCCGATCCCCGCCGCGGCGCGCGCCACGTCGAGCACGATGACGTTGCTCGCGGTGGCGCTCGCCAGCGATGCGAGCGCGTAGAGCCCGATCCCCGCGCTGAACGCGCGCTTGCGCCCGATGATGTCGGCGACCGCGCCCCACGCCAGCGTGAAGCAGGCGAAGGTGAGGTTGAACGCGGTCGCGACCCATTGCAGCGAGGCCAGCGTCGCCTGCGTGTCGATCGCGATGCTGGGCAGCGCGACGGCGGTGCCCGAGATCGAGGTCGGCACGACGAAGATCGCCAGCAGGATGGCGCCCAGGACGAGGCGGTCGGAGTTGGCCGCGGCGGGCGATTGTTCGGCTAGAGCCATGACGGATGAATCCTTTAGGCGGTGGTGGCGCGCTGGGTTTCGATCGCGCGCACGAACGCCGCGAGGGCCTCGCGCAGCGCGTTCGCGTTATCGGGCTGCGCGTCGGCGAAGCTCGCCTCGGCGACTCGGTTGCCGGCGAGCGGAATCGTCGGTGAGGCATCGGGGACGATCAGGCCGCCCATGATCGTGATCGTCTCGGCGAGCTGCGGGTGGGCGAACTTCGACAGCGCCGACGCGTTGAGCAAGGCGATCGGTTTGTCCATCAAGTCGCCGGTTCCGACCAGCCAGTCGAGCGCGTTCTTCATCACCCCCGGCACGCCGTGCGCGTACTCGGGGCTCGAGATCAGCACGCCGTCGGCCGCCGCCAGGCGGGCGCGAAAGTCGGCCACCGCCGCACCCGCCGACTCTTCGAGGTCGGGATTGAAGTGCGGCAGCTCGCCGATTCCGCCGTAGATCGCGAGCTCGACCCCGGCCGGGGCCAGCGCCGCCGCGATGCGCAAGAGGGTCGAGTTCGAGGACGCTTGGCGCAGGCTGCCCGAGATGGCGAGAATGTGGATCATCGGGCTGCCTTCACCATGCGACCGGCAAACGCTTGATCCCGTAGAGGACCATCTCGTGGCGGAACGGCAGCTCGTCGACCGGCACCGCCACCCGCAGCGTCGGAATGCACGCGAACAGGCTGCGAAACACGATCGTCAGCTCGGCCCGCGCGAAGCGCGCGCCGATGCACTTGTGCAAACCGTGGCCGAAACCGACGTGGCCGTGGGTCGGGCGGTGGATGTCGAACGCGTCGGGATCGGCGAAGGCATCTTCGTCGCGGTTGCCCGAGTTGATCATCACCAGCACGCCTTCGCCGGCGCGGATCTGCTGGCCGCCGACCACCACGTCGGCGGTCGCCGCGCGCGGCAGCCCGGCGTGGTTGACGCTCAGGTAGCGCACCAGCTCGTCGATCAGCGTTCCCGCCAGCGCCGGGTCGCGGTTGAACTCGGCCAGCTGGTCGGGGTGCTCGAGCAGCGTCACGGTACCCAGGCCGATGACCTGCGCCATCGTGTCGTAGCCGCTGAGCAGCAGCAGGGCCGCGATGCCGACCAGTTCCTGGTGGCTGATGTTGCCGAAGCGCGCCGGGTCGGCGATCAGCCGGCCCAGCAAGTCGGGCCCGGGATTCGCTTCCATCACGGTCACGATGCGGTCGAAGTAGCCCATCAGCTCGATCACCGCGCGCTCCGATTCCTCGGGCGTGACGCTGCGGTCGAGCACGGTGTCGGTGCGGCTCTTGATGAACTCGTGGTCCTCGTAGGGCACGCCCAGCAGCTCGCAGATGATCAGCGAGGCGACCGGCAGCGCGAACACGTCGATCAGGTCGACCGGCGGCGCGAGGTTCAGCATCGTGTCGAGCGCGCCGTCGACGATCTGCTGCATGCGCGGGCGCAGCAGGTCGACGTGGTGGGCCAGGAACTCCTTGACCACCAGGCTGCGCAGGCGGGTGTGCACCGGCGCGTCCATCAGCAGGAAGAATCCGGGCGGCGCGGCGATGTCGCCCGAGGTGTACGACGGGTAGCCCGGCGTGCGCGGGTCGGAGCTGAAGCGCGGGTCGGTCAGCACGGCCCGGACGTCGCGGTGCTTGGTCACCAGCCACGCGACGTCGCCGCGCGGCGTGCGGACCTTGGAGATCGGCTGCTCGACCCGCAGCTGCCGGTACTCCGGGGGCGGATCGAAAGGGCAGGTGCGGCTCATCGGCAGCAGGGGCAGCTCGGTGGTGTCCATGGGGCTCCTTGCGGTCAGCGGGTCGGACGAAGGCGAGGGCGTCAGGCGCACGCGACCGCGCCGAGCAGCGCGGCGGTGAGCGCGTCGATGGTCGGGTGGTCCCACATCAGGGTCGGCTCGAGCGCGATGCCCAGGTGCTCCTCGATGTCGCCGACGAGGGTCAGCGCGTAGACGGAATCCAGGCCGTACTCGGCCAGCGGCACGTCGAACGCGATCTCGCTCGCGTCGCGCTGCACGTACGCGGCGACGCGCTGCGCGAGCCAGACGCGCAGCTGCTCGGCGGACGGGGCGGCGGGGGTGGAATCGGTCACGGGCGTTCTTTCTGCGGTGGATGGGAGAGCGCGCGGCTCCAGCCGGGCAGGTGGTGGGCGGCGAGATCGAAGCTGCGCGCGCTCGCGTAGCGCTCGCGCAGTTGCGCGTACAGCCGCGCGACGACGTCGCCGGGCAGCAGCGCCGGGACGCCGTCGAGCTGCGCGCGCAAGCGGGTCAGCACGGCGACGATCCAGCCCGGATCGCGCCGAAACGGGTCGCCGCCATCGTCGTGCAGCCACACGTTGAG
>CAXTNU010000029.1:0-21873 GCA_964245595.1 uncultured bacterium
GGCTGGCGCCGTTCTGGCCGCCGCCGTACCGCGCCTACGAACTGCGGCGCGCGCTCGCGGCGGCGCACGACGGACACGGCAAGCTCTCGCCCGAGGCGCTCGCCGCGGCCCAGCGCGACGCCGGCTCGCCGGCCGAGCTCGAGTTCGCCCGGCTGGTGCTGGCGGCGCTGATGCGCGCGCACGCGCAAACCGATCCGGCGCTGCGCCCGGCGCTCTCCGCGCTGCGCCAGTTCGACGGCCAGGTGCTGCCCGAGTCGCGCGGCGCGACGGTGGTCGTCGCGCTGCGGCGCGATTTGCTGCGCGCGTTCGCCGCGGCGCATCTGCCCGACGCCGTGGTGCGCGAGTACACCGCCGGGACCGGCAACTTCGTCGTACCGTTGCGCGCGCTGCGCGAGCGCCCGCGCGGCTGGGTGCCGGGCGACGACTACGACGGCTTCGTGCTGGCCGCGCTGCGCCGCGTGCAGACGGCGCTCGGCGACGAGATTCCGACCTTCGGCAGCTACGGCGCGCAGCCGCTGGCACACCCGCTCGCGCCGTTCGGCTTCTCGCTCTGGAACGGGCCGACGTTCCCCGGCCGCGGCGGCAGCTTCGCGCCGGCCGTGCAGTGGCGCGGCCACGGGCAGTCGTTCCGGGCGGTGTGGATCGCGGGCGACTGGGACGCCGGCACGATCGACATCGATGCGGGCGAGTCGGGCGAGCCGGGCTCACCGCACTACCAGGATCAAGCCGCCGGCTGGGCCCGCTTCGCGCGCACCACGCTGCCGTTCTCCGACGCCGCCGTGCGCGCCGCGACCCGCTCGGTGCTGACCCTCACGCCTTAGGCCCGCCGTTCGCGCGCGAAACCCGACCGTTCGCGCGCTGAATCCGGCCGCTCGCGCGGCGCGCCGTCCGCAGTCCGCGCCGGCAAGCTACAGTCAGCCACGACACCAGCACTCGTGGAGGATTGTCTTCGTGCCCGATCTGCCCTCGATCTCGTTCGACGGACCCGCCAACGGCAACGGCAAGCCGTCGCCCGACGGCGTGTCGCGCCCGTACACCGATGCCGACGTCGCGCGCCTGCGCGGCAGCGTCCGCATCGAGCACACGCTCGCGCGCCGCGGCGCCGAGCGCCTGCGCGCGCTGCTCGCCCGCGACGAGCCCGTCGCGGCGCTGGGCTGCATGACCGGCGGCCAGGCGATCCAGGCGGTGAAGGCCGGCCTCGAGGCGATCTACCTCTCGGGCTGGCAGGTCGCCGCGGACGCCAACAGCGCGGGGCAGATCTATCCCGACCAGTCGCTCTACCCCTACGACTCGGTGCCCAAGGTCGTCGAGCGGATCAACAACGCGTTCATGCGCTCCGACCAGATCGACACCGTCGAAGGCCGCGCCGGCGAAAAGGACTGGTTCGCGCCGATCGTGGCCGACATGGAAGCCGGTTTCGGCGGCCCGCTCAACGTGTTCGAACTCGCCAAATCGATGATCGCCGCCGGCGCGGCGGGCGTCCACCTCGAAGACCAGCTCGCGGCCGAGAAGAAGTGCGGCCACCTGGGCGGCAAGGTCCTGATCCCGACCTCGCAGGCCGTGCGCAATCTGGTCGCGGCGCGCCTGGCGATGGACGTCTGCGACGTGCCGACCGTGCTGATCGCGCGCACCGACGCCGACGCCGCGAACCTGCTGCTCAGCGACGTCGACGAACGCGACCGCCCGTTCCTCACCGGCGAGCGCACCCCCGAGGGCTTCTATCGCGTCACGCCCGGCATCGAGCAAGCGATCGCGCGCGGCCTGGCCTACGCGCCCTACGCCGACCTGATCTGGTGCGAGACCTCGCACCCCTCGCTCGAAGAGGCGAAGGCGTTCGCCGACGGCATCCACGCCAAGTTCCCCGGCAAGATGCTGGCCTACAACTGCTCGCCCTCGTTCAACTGGAAGCTCAAGCTCGACGAGGACACGATCGCGCAGTTCCGCGCCAAGCTGTTCGAGTACGGCTACCGCTTCCAGTTCATCACGCTGGCCGGCTGGCACGCGCTGAACTACTCGATGTTCGAGCTCTCGCGCGACTACGCGGCGCGCGGCATGGCGGCCTACGCCGAGTTCCAGGCGCGCGAGTTCGCCAGCGAGCCGCAGGGCTACACCGCCACGCGCCACCAGCGCGAAGTCGGCACCGGCTACTTCGACGAGGTCGCGAAGGTCGTCGGCGGCGGCACGTCGTCCACCACCGCGCTGACCGGCTCGACCGAAGAGGCGCAGTTCAAGCCGGCGGAGCCGGCCGCCGTCTAGCTCTCGGTCTCGTCCTCGGGCGCGTGCTCGCGCGCGCGGTGCTGGCGGAAGGTCAGGTTGATCCGCTCGCCCGCGACGCGCGGGTCGCGCGGCACGCGGTGCTCCCAGTGGAGCTGCGTGTCGCCGGCCATCACGATCAGGTCGCCGTGCGCGACCTCGACCGAGATCGGGTCGTGGCGCAGACCGCTCTCCTTCTTCGGCCGCAATTGAAAGACGCGCGTCGCGCCGAGGGAGAGCGAAGCGACGATCAGGCGCGCGTCGCGCGTGCCGTCACGGTCGCCGTGCCAGGCGACCGCGTCGCGCCCGTCGCGATAGCGGTTGATGAACACGTAGTCGAAGGTCGTGCCGGTGTGGGCCTCGACCAGCGCCCGCACCCGGGCCAGGGTGGGCGTCCAAGGCTGGCGCATGCGGTCGCCGCGGGCCGCCGTCTCGCGCGGCACCAGCACGCGCTTGCCGTACATCAGGCGCGAGTCGGCTCGGAACTGCGTCCCGTCGCTCAGCTCGCGCACCAGCGCGATTCCGGTCGCGGCGGCGAGGAACTCGGGCACGTACGTGACGTCGCCGCGGTCGCCGACGATTCGGGCCGGCAGCGCGGCGCTGGCGAACAGAGGTATCTGGCGGCGGGTGGCGATCATCATACAGGCTCGAACGTATGTTCGAGCCTGTATGGTACGACTCCTACTGCTTGCCCGTCGCGCCGCCGGTGGTGAATGCCGGCCGCTGGTCGACGACGTAGCCGTCGGCGGCCGGGACGAGCTGCCGCTTCTCGGCCACCAGTGACTGCGCGCGCTCCAGGCCGCGGGTCACGTACTGCGCGGCGCTGGCCGGGGTGTGGCCCTTGACCCAGCCTTCGAGCTGGTCGGACGGAGCCGCGTCCCAGAACGTGATCGGCACGTACTGCGCGATCGCGATCACTCGCCCGACGTCGGTCTGCGAGCGCAGCACGGCGTCGCTGTGCGCGGTGAAGAACGCCCAGGCCAGGGCTGGGTTGGCGTCGGCGACCGCACCGACCAGCTCGAAGCGCGAATCCTCGGCTTGGGGCGGTATCTCCGGCGAGACGGCGATGTCGAGCGCCTGCCGCGCCAGCGCCGGATCGCGCACCAGCATCAGCGCGCCGTAGAAGCGGCGCGTTTCGCTCTCGTCGCGAGCGCTCTTGGCGATCGCGTGCAGCGCGTCGAAGGTCGGCTGATCGGCGTGCTGCGCGACGATCGCGAGCACGACGGTCTGGTCGCCGGGCGCGAGCGCCGCGCGGTTCGCGACGAACCCGGCGAAGCGCTTGCGCGCCTCGGCCAGCGTGTCGGGATCGTCCCACGCGCCCAGATCCTGGTTCACCGTGCGGCGCAGGTTCTGCAGGCCGGGCGTCTCGTCGGGCTTCGCGTCCCAGCCCAGCGCCGACTGCAGCGGCTTGAGGATCGAGCGCGCGTAGGCCAAGTACGCCGCGTGCCCCGCGCCGCCGCGCTCGTCGCGCTCCAGCGCGGCGAGCGAGTCGGTGATCTGCCCCCAGGCCCGCGCGTCGAAGTCGCTCTTCATCGCGCCGGCCAGCGACAGGTATACTCCCAGCGGAGCCTGGCCCGCGCGCGCGAGCGCCCACTGGTCGTCGAGCAACGCGATCTTGTCGGCCTCGGGCAGCGTGGCGAACCCGCGCTGGTTCAGTGCCAGCGTCGCGGCGTCGTACGCGACGCGGTAGTAGCCGACGTCGCCGGCGTTGGCGCGCAGCGGCTCGTCGCAGCGCCCGGCGGCCAGCGTCTTGGTTCGACCGTCCTGGCTCAACAGCACGCTCTGCGCGGCGCCGCCGGCGCCCGAGGCGACGTGCATCGGCACGTTCCAGCGCGGGTTGGTCGCGTCGCTGCCGCTGAGCAGGAAGCGCTTCTGGCTCAGCGCGATCGTGCGGTCGCCGCCGGCGTTACACGACGCGCGCACGCTGATCAGCGGCAGTCCCGGCTGCGTCGTCCAGCTCCCGGCGATCGCGCCGACGTCCTTGCCGCTGGCCGCGCTCAGCGCGTTCCACAGGTCGGCCGCGGTGGCGCTGGAGAACTTGCGCGCCGCCACGTAGCGCCGGATGCCGGTCCGGAAGGTGTCCTCGCCCAGATACGCCTCGGTCATGCGCAGGAACGCCTGGCCCTTGGCGTAGGTGATCTCGGGGTCGAACGCGGCGTTGGCCTCGAGCTCGTTGACGATCGGCTGCTGCAGCTTGTGCGCGGTCGTGCGCGCGTCGGCGTTCATCGCCCGTTCCTTGTCGGCGTCCTGGCCTTCCCACCA
Source organism: uncultured bacterium (assembly GCA_964245595.1). Lineage (GTDB taxonomy): Bacteria > Vulcanimicrobiota > Vulcanimicrobiia > Vulcanimicrobiales > Vulcanimicrobiaceae > Vulcanimicrobium. Next base: position 4,516 of record CAXTNU010000029.1, read on the forward strand.
GTTCCAGCTCGGGTTGGCGCGATCGGTCTGCTTGGCCGCCATCCACGAGGCGAAGCTCTCGTTGAGCCAGAGGTCGTCCCACCACGCCATCGTGACCAGGTCGCCGAACCACTGGTGCGCCATCTCGTGCGCCTGCACGGCGTAGATCTCTTGCTTCTGGCCCAGCGTCGCGGTCGGCGGCAGCAGCAGGATCTGGTCGTTGTAGGTGATCCCGCCCCAGTTCTCCATCGCGCCCTCGAAGCCGCCGGGCACCGCGATCGACGACAGCTTGGGCAGCGGGTAGCGAACTCCGAAGTAGTCGTCGTAGGCGGTCAGGATCTGCTGCGAGTTGGCCAGCGCGTAGGTGCCGCTCTGCTCCTGCCCGCGGACGGCGACGATCTCGTGGCGCACGCCGTCGGCCGAGGTCGCCGAGATCGTCGCCAGGTCGCCCGCGCTGAGCACGACCAGGTACGACGCCATGCGCGGCGTGCGCGCGAACGTGGTGGTCGCGAGCGCGCCGTGCGCGACGCGCGCCGCGACGGGCGTGTTCGAGATCGCCGTCCAGGCCGCGGGCAGGGTGACGCTGAGCTGGAAGGTCGCCCGGAACGCCGGCTCGTCCCACGCCGGAAACATCCGCCGCGCGTCGGTCGACTCGAACTGGGTCGAGAGCATCAGCCCCCTGCGCCCGCCCGGCGCGGCGTACGGCTGCGCGAACAGTCCCTGGGCCGAGCTCTCGATCTTGCCCGAGAACGCGAGCGCGAGGGTGTGCCGGCCGGCCGCGACCGGCTGGGCGAGCGTCAGCGTGGTGAGCTGCGCGTCGTTGCGGGTCTGCACCCGCGTCACCGGCACGCCGTCCAGGCGCGCGGAGCGAACCGTCAGGTTGAGGGTGTTGAACGTGATCCGCGCGGTCGGCCGGCGCACGTCGAGCACGACGGTCTCGGCGCCGCTGAGCGTCTTGGCGGCCAAGTCGGGGGTGACGGCGATCCGGTAGTCGGTCGGCACGACCGACTTGGACAGGCGGCCCGGCGTGGCGTCGAAGGCGAACGGCCCGGCCGCGCGCGCCGGCGCCCCGAAAAAGAGCCCGCATGCGGCGATCAGCGCCACCCGGGAGAGGAGATGCTGCATGCCCCAGCTTTCCGGAAGAATACGGAGGAGCCCTCGATCCACTGCGGCCCCGGCCGCCTGGGCGAGTCGCTTCGCGTTCACGGGGTAGAGGGCGCCCATGGAATCCGAGCCGCTGACCCCCACCGACGACGAGATCGACACCGTGGACGGCACGTCCGAGGGTGCCCCTTCCCCCGATGACGACCGGCTCGACGACGCCATCCTGGCCGCCGACGACACCGGCATGCTGGCCGGTGAGCGAATGATCACCCTGGTCGAACTGGAGGAAGGCGACTCCGGCGCAGGTGACGTGTAACCCGTAACGTAACCGGGTGACGTTGTGAACGGCACCCGTAGCGCACGCGCGAGCCTGTGGGAAAAGGCCCTGAACCTTCCCGTGGCCGGCGACGACGACTTCTTCGGTAACAACGAGCGCCCAGGGGGGATCGATCCCGAGCACGTCCGCGTCATCAGCGACACGGCACTGCGCTCGCGGTTGATCATGGCCGGGATCGCCGAGGGGTTACAGTCACCCAAGGGACCGCAGCGCATCAAATCGATCATCCGCTTGTATCCGGCGTTCGACGCGCCCCGGCCGGGCGGCAGCAAGCCGCGCTCGCTGCGGGCCGCGGCGCCGCCCGCCCAGCCGCCCAGCCGAACCGCCTTCGGCCTGCCGACGGTCGAGGAGCTCAACGCGCTCCTGGCCCGGATCGGGCAGGCCGAGCGCGAGGTCAGCCAGGAGCTGCAGGGCCGCGTCACCTCCGACATCGAGCGGCTCAAGAAGCAGATCGGCACGCTCGACGGGGACGCCTTCGAGCGCGCCTTCCGCGAGCTGGAGAACGCCATGCGCCAGCGGCGCGAGCTGGCCGGCCAGATTCGCGAGGAAGCCTTCCGGCGGGTCGAGGCCGACCCGGCCTTCGAGCCGCGCCGCTACCTGCGGCTGCTCTCGCGCGAGACGTCGCGCTAGGGCCGGCGGCTACTGCAGTAGCGAGCGTCCGGATCGAGCGGGGCGGTCGAAGCGGCGCGCGTTTGCGCCGAATAAGGTTTCATGCACCGGCACGATTCGTGCGCGCACGTCTCCGGCGTCGTCATGGGAGCCCCTGTACCCGGTTTGGATACTTTTTGCTGGCTGATCGGTGGAATGACGAGGGGTGTCCTCCGCCGGAGGAGTAGGCTCGTACGAGCGTGATCCGAAGCATCGCGGCCGATGGACGTCCCGATCTCGGCGGAGTCTTCCGGCCGATCGATCGTCCGCGCGTCCTGGAGCGGCTCGCGACGGCCGCGCAGTACCGCATCGCCACGATCATCGCGCCGGCCGGCTTCGGCAAGTCGGTCGCGATCCGGCAGTTCCTCGAGAACGGCGGGGTCTCGGTCGTCTACGACGCCCCCTCCGACGCGACGACCCTGCTGCCGTTCGTGCGCGGCTTCGCCGACGCGCTGGCCGGCGTCGTCCCGGCGCTGCGCCGGTCGCTGGCCACCGCGCTCGACGGCGCGCGCGACTCCGACTCGCCCAGCCGGGAGCTGGCCGCCTGGGCGGCGACCCACGTCCGCGCGCTCGACATGCTGATCGTGATCGACGACCTGCACGTCGGCGAGGGGGACCCGGAGATCTCGCGCTTCATCACCGGCCTGGTCGAGCGGACCCGGGACGGGCCGCGCTGGCTCTTCTCCTCGCGCAGCCCGCTCCAGCTCCCGGTCGCCTCGTGGCTGGCCTACGGCGAGTCGGACCTGGTGATCGACGCGGTCGACCTGCGCTTCGACCTGGACGAAGCCAAGCAGAGCGCCCGGGCCACCCGCATCGCGGTCCGCGACGACGAACTGGCCGCGATCCTCGAGCTGATCGACGGCTGGCCGGCCGCGCTGACCTTCGCCCTGCGCACCTCCACCCGGGCCAGCGACCTGCGCGCCGTGTCGGCCGGCACGCGCGAGATGGTCTACCGCTACCTCGCCGAGCAGGTCTGGAACTCGCTCGACGACCGGGTCCGGACGTTCTTGCGGACCGCGGCCTTCCTGCCCCGGCTCGAGACCCGCCTAGCGGTCGCCGCCGGCTTCGACGACGCGGCCGCGATCATCGAGTCGCTGCGCGAGCGGGTGGCCTTCATCACCGTGGTCGAGACCGGCGTCTACAAGCTGCACAGCCTGTTCCGCGACTTCGTGGAGCGCCAGGTGCAGCTCGAGGGCGACGATGCGCTGCGCGCGGCGCGCATGCTGGCCGCGCGCGTGCTCGAGGGGGCCGGGCTGCCGGGGCCGGCGCTCGAGCGCTACCTCGAGACGCGCGCGGTCGACGACATCGAGCGCATCCTGGCCACGCTCAACTTCACGCTGCTCGAAGGCGGCCAGTACGACGTGGTCGAGCGCGCGCTGCGGTACGTCCCGCCGGTGCGCTCCACCCGCAGCGGGGTGCTCGCGCTGCGGGCGGCGATCGAAGACTCCCACGGCCGGGTCGAGCAGGCCGAGAAGTGGTACACGACCGTGCTCGAGCGCGAGGGGGACGACGTCTCGTTTCGCGTCTCGGTCGCCTGGCGCTTCGCCCTGCTGCTCTACCAGCAGGGCCGCTTCGAGGGCATCCCGCGCCTGGAGGAGTTGCTGGAGCGCGCGGACCTCAGCCCGGTCGACCGGGCCCAGGTCAGCGGCACGCTGGGGATGGTCTACGCGCTGGCCGGGCGGCGCGAGGACGCCGACCGGGCCATCGCCGAGGCGATGGAGCTGGCCCAGTTCGCCGATGACGAGCTGCGCGCGCGCACCTACGGCCGGGCCGCGACGGTCGCGTTCTACGCCGCGGACGAGGACGCGGTCGAGTACTACACCCGCGAGGCGACCCGGCTGGCGGCGGACTGCGGCGCGTTCGCGATCGCGGCCCGACTCTACAGCACCCTGTACTCGCTGCACTCGGGGGCCGGGCGAACCGCCGCCGCGGCCTGGTACGCCGCGCAGATCGCGACCAACGCGGAGAAGGCGGGCGATCCGCAGATGCGGGCGATGGGGCTGCGGGCGGGCCTGGAGCTGGAGGCCGAGCGCGGAAACGCCGAACGGGTGGCCGAGATCGAGCGCGAGCTGGCCGCACTGGCGTACCGCGGCCACGTCGGGTTACTCGGACTGCTGAGCGGGCGCGCGATGGCACTGGCTTGGAGCAACGCCTTCCGTGACGCCCAGGCGCTTCTGCAGAGCGCCACCGACCGCGACCTGCGGCCCTATCAGCAGCGCATCCGCTGGGCCCTGCTGGCGGTCGTCGCGGCCGCGGCCCAGAACCGCCGCGATGCGACGGCCGCGCTGGCGGCCTACGACCGGGCGGTGACGCACGACGACGACTCGCTGACCGTGTTCGACCGCGCCCGAGCCCTGGGCGAGCGCTACGCCGTGCTCGCCAACCTGCTGGTCGGGCGCAACGCGATGGCCCAGCGGATGCTGCGCGCGCTGCGCTACCCGCGCGAGGACTTGGAGCACTTCGACGCCACGCTCAAGGGCCTCGCCAACCGCAACCCCGAGCGGGTCGAGGCGGCGCTGCGCGGGATGCGCCTGGCCGGGCTGGGTGGAATCGCGCGCTTCGTCGAGGCGGTGACCGCGAACCAGCTCGACGACGAGCCGCAGCCCGCCGGGGAGCTGGCTCTGACCGCGGTCGAGCTCCAGGTCCTGCGCGCGATGGCTCAGGGGCTCTCCAACCAGGCCATTGCGGACGACCAGCAGCGGACGATCAACACCGTCCGCACCCACGTCTCGTCGATCCTCAAGAAGCTCGGCGCGGTCAGCCGCGGCGAGGCCGTTGCCATGGCTCGGCGGCGCGAGCTCGTCTGAGCGAAACAGCCTCGTCCTTTCGGACGAGTGTCCCTTGCCCGGCTCCTTGTTAGTGTGAGGGTGTCCCCGCCGCGCCCGCTCGCACAAGGAGGTTTCCCCGTGGTACACGCTTTTCTCACCGGCCTGGTGATCGCAGTGACTCTCGCCGTCACCACCATGCCCCCCACGGGCCTCTGATACACCTAGGAAGCAAGGGAAACGCGAATGGAAGGCTGGACCGCGCTGGCGCGGCGACTCCTCGAATCCCGGACCGCCGTCGCGGACACGGTCATCGAGCGCTTCGGATCGCGCTCCTCGGGCCAGGCCTCGCGGCTGATCGTGCGCTCGCTGGTGGCCGCACTGGGCCAGGCGATCGACGCCGCCGACCCGGAGCCGGTCGTGTCCTGGGCCCGCATGGCCCACGCCGCGTACGCGCTCCCGGTCATCCAAGACCTGGTCTGGCTGACGACCGGGGTCGCCGCCGAGACCGGCGAACCCCTCGCGCTCGACTTCTCCGCGCTGCTGGTCTTCCTCGAAATCGTCAAGGCGAACGTCGCGGAGGCCTTCCCGCTCGCGCCCGGCCCGCGGATCGATGACTCGCAGCGGAGCATGACCGGGGTGATCGACGCCGTCTTGACCATGCTCAAGGCACGTGACGAGGCGACTTGCGCCCACTCCCACGCGACGGGCGCGTGGTGCCGCCGGCTCGCTCAGGCTCTAGGACTTTCGGCCGGGACGACCGACCTCGTCGTCAAGGCGGGCATCTTGCACGACATCGGCAAGATCGGGACGCCGGATGCGATCCTGTTCAAGGCCGGTCCGCTCGACGCCGGCGAGTGGGCGATCATGCAGAAGCATGCCGAGTTCGGGGCCGACATCTTGGCCGAGCTGCCCGCGCTGGCGGTCTACGCGCCGATCGTGCGCGCGCACCACGAGCGCTGGGACGGCAAGGGCTATCCCAACCGGCTGGCGGGCGAGGAGATTCCCTTCGAGGCGCGGGTCGTGGCAGTGGCCGACGCGTTCCACGCCATGATCTCGGATCGGCCGTACCGCCCGGCGATCGCGCAGCGCGAGGCGATGGAGATCCTGCGCGCCGGGCGCGGGACGCAATGGGACCCTGAAGTCGTGGACGCGATGTTGACAGTGTTGGAAGCGCCTCGGAACGCCGGTCGGCGGGAAGCGGCGCGCGGCTAGCCCTACTGGGTGTGGGCCAGAAGAGGATCGTGCGCGGGTGCACGGTCCTCTTCTGCTTGAGCCGCCGCGCACGGGAAAGCCGAAGAGCCGTCGGCGCCTTCGCACCGGCGGCTCTTCGTCGCCCTACACCCGGGGATTTACGTCTGTCAGCCGGCCAGCGTCTGGCTCGCGGGCGGAGCCGGCGCAACCACCCCGTACTCGCTGAGCGGGGCCAAGTCGGCATCGGCGGAGCGGCTGCGGGCCGAGGCGGCCACGCTCACCATCACATCGACGACCTCGGCGTCCCATTGCGCGCCGCGGCCCTGACCCAGCAGCGTGATCGCCGCCCCGTACGATAGCGCGCGGCGGTACGGCCGGTCGCTGACCATCGCGTGGAACGCGTCGGCAACCGCGACGACCCGAGCCTCGAACGGGATCACTTCGCCCGCGAAGCCGTCGGGATACCCGTTGCCGTCGATGCGCTCGTGGTGCGCGCGCACGATGGGGGCGTACTGCGCCAGGCTCGGGATCTGGGCCAGGATCTCGCCCCCGAACGCGGCGTGCTGCCTCATGAGCGCCCACTCGTCGGCTTCTAGCGGCCCGGCCTTGAGCAGGATCGCGTCAGGGGTGGCGATCTTGCCGATGTCGTGCAGCACGCCGGCCTTGACGACCCGGTCGGTGACGGCGTTGGTCAGGCCCAGCCCGTTGGCCAGCCGCCGGCACCACAGGCCGGTCGCGCGCGAGTGGGTACAGGTGGCCTCGTCACGAGCGCGCAGCATGGCCAGCACGCTGTCGATGACCGGGCGGTGCATCTCGTCGGGCGAGAGCACCGGCTCGCTGACCAGCAGCGCCTCGCGGGCGTGCTCCTGCACGACTTCCAAGAACACCAGCACGGTCGAGAGGTCGTCGCACAGGCGCTCGGCGTACTCGGCGGCAACGTCGCACGCGATCGAGATCATCTCGAGCACCACGTGCGGAGAATGCGCGCCGCGCGCCATGCGGCCCCAGTGCAGGACGACGTCGGGGTCGGCGGTCTCGATCGACTTCGCGACCGTCACGATCAAGGTGCGCAGCAGAAGCGCCGTCACCCGGTCGTTGCCGACCCGCGTGACGATGTCTTCGGCGATGACGATGCGGTCATCGCCGATACGACGTGCGAGGCTCACCCGGTCGGGCACGTGCGAGGAAAGCGACGGTGAGCTTCCGTGCTGGTGATGCATGACGATGTTCGGCAGCGACATCGATCCGCAGGCGAGTTCTCGCGCGGCCGCACCCGTGCGGCCGGCGGCTCTATCCCGCGAACGCGCGGCTGCCGAACCCCTCCGCGGAGAAACCGTTGAAGTCGTCGAGCGGGAAGACGTCACGCTGCAGCTTTGCGATCCGGCGCATCCACTTCTCGAGCAGCGAGACCGGGATGTCGCCCAAACTATCGATCACGAGCTGACCGGCGGCGGCCAAGACGTCGGCGAGCTCGTACCCCAGGCCCAGGGAGCTGCCGACGAAGTCGCTCAGCGGCTTGAGGTTGTCGCTCTCGAGCGCGGTGCGCATGTGCGATGCGGCGGAGTGGACCAGCGAGACGTTGCTAGCCGTAGCCGGGGTCGTCGAACACGACTCCAGGAAGACCACGGCGTCGTCCAACGGTCGACTCGCTCGGTCAGCGGCGAGCTGATACATCGTCGTCCTACGAAACGCCGGGGTGCTGAATGCAAACGATGCAATTCAGCGTGTGTGCAAGTTGCATGAGCGCAACGATGATCGACAGAAAATCCACGAAACGTCCTCAGTCAACGAGTAGGGGCGGCTCACGGTCTTCGCCGCTTTTCCATAGCTTACCGGGCCGTGCGGACCTCGGCATGGGGAGAACACCCTATGAGCGAGGAAAACCCGCATGTCATCAGCATTCACGGCCCGTTCAGGCGCGAATGCCCAGTTCGCGGGCCCGTCGGATTGCCTGAGCGCGGTTGGAGACGTGCAGCTTTCCGTAGATGCTCTCCACCTGGCGCTCGACCGTCTTCTTCGATTTTCCGAAGCCGGCGGCGATCTGAGCCAGCGTAACTCCGTCCGGCAGCGCACGCAGTACCTCGAGCTCGGCCGGTGTCAGATCCGCCGCCGGGTGGCTGGCCGCAATCGCGGCCGCGGATGTGTTGATCATTCGGGCATACCCGCGAATCAACGGCGCAACGCGCTCCTCGTCCAGGCCCTGCGGCGAGAGCAGCTGCACGAGCGTATGGTCCGGATCGAACTCTCGCGAAAGGGCCCGGCGTGCCCGGGTCGACTCACCGATGATCATGCACGTTCCGGCGGCGACGATGCGCGCAATGCGGCGGTTGCGGGTCTCGATCAGCGGCTCGTGAGCATCGCGAGAGACGGTCTGGCTGATGACCAGGCGTGCCAGCCGGCGAGCCTCGCCGTGGTCCCCAATCGCTGCGAGCGTCAAGGCAAGTAGCGCATCGCAGAGTGAGCGCTCGGGCAGCGTCCGCTCGTCCGAGCCGCGGAACGCGAGCAGGGCGGAGCGCGCCGCGTCGAAGCGTCCTGACCAGCCATTCGCAAGAACCGTCGCGATCAGGATGGACAGCCGCTCAGCGTACTGCTCGTGGAGCGAGTTCGCCATGAGCCGGGCCCGCAGCGAAGCGAGGCGACGGTGGTCACCCGCTTCCGCAGCGATTTCCATCTGCCCGACCAGTCCGAAATTCTGCCATGAGAGGTCCTGCGCACGCTGGCCGTTCATCGTCACCCGTTCCGCATAGAAACGAGCCACCTCGTAGTCGCCCGACCAACTGTGCGCGATCACGAACAGCACCGAGTAGGCGATCGCGGCGTGACGATACGTGCCTAGTCGCTCGTAGGCACGCGCCGCTTCCAAGCTGCGCTCCTGCGCTTCCGCAAGGTCCTCCCGGTAGAATGCGGCTACGGACGTCCGCTGGAGGACGCGAGCCATGATCATCGGGTGATCGTTCTCCCGGGCGAGCGCGACCGCTTCCTGGGCTAGGCTCCGGCTCGCGACGTCGTCACCGCGCCGGGCAGCGATCAGTGACCGGAGCGCCACGAGGGCCGGCAGCAGCGTAGGTGGCGCCTCGCCGGCCTGGTCCAAGACCTCCTCGGCATCGTCCACGTCGGAAGCCGTGAGGAGCAGCGGCGCGAGCAGATCGGCGATGTACGGCCGCGTATTCGGATCGCTCTGCAACAATGCGCGCTGGAGCAGGCCAACGCCGCCCGGCGCATCTCCGCTCAGCACGCTGCGCATCGCCCGCAAGGCAAGGGCTCGCGGGTCACGGAGCCGATGCGCCGCGGAAAAACGAGCCAGCAACACCTCGATCTCATCGAGGTGCCCGCGCGCAGCCACGTCATAAACACGCTCCACATCAATAGGAGCGCCGTCGGCGTACTCTCTCACTCAGCTCCGCAGCCAGCCAGACGTCCTGTGGTACCGGGACTTCCCGGCCGGCAGGTCGGGCCGCCAGGTCTGCTTGCTGGTCCACGGCCATATTCCTGTTAAGATCGCCTGAACTACACCGTTTTCGGGTATGCGGGGGCCGCCTTGCCGTTCCACCGCCCTGCGCTGGGGCAACCACTCTTAGCCGGCAGCTCACTTACCTAGGTCTACTAAGATACCATTACCAAGGGCGAGTTACTTTGCCAGGAGATGCAGTTCGCGAGCGCGGTGGATTGCCTGAGTTCGGTTGCGGACCTGAAGCTTCGCGTAGATGCTGCTCGCTTGCTTCTTCACCGTTTCCCTGGACTTACCCAATTCGGCTGCGACAGCGGTCAGAGTGGTTCCGTCCGGAAGCTTGCGCAATACTTGCAATTCGGTGGGAGTCAACCCCCCAGCGGGCCGGTTCGCCGCTACAGCATTAGCCGTGGCATTGATCGCCCGCGCGTAGCCGCGCATCATCGCCGGCACGCATTCCTCGACAATTCCTCGATCGGTCAAGAAGGTAGTCAGCGTACCCGTGGGATCGACATGGTTGGACAGGGCGCGACGCCCCCGCGTCGAGTCATTAATTATCAGACAAGTTGCGGCGGCTACCACTCGAGCCTTTCGCAATAGCTGCGCCTCGGACAACGGTAGGCAACGGGAACGCTCAGCTGTCTGGCCAAGCACGCGACGCACGAGCCGCCGTGTCTCACCGATGTTTGATGTCGTTGCTGTGTACAGCGCGATTAATGCATCGCAAAGCACGCGGCGTGAAAAGGACAACTGCTGGCTGTCACGCAGCGCACCGAGTGCCGTTAGCGCCGTCTCGAAACGCCCCGTCCAGCCCTGTGCCAGCGCGTCGGCCAGCACGGTGGAGTATCGCTCACCGTACTGTTCGTGTAATGGCTTGGACGATAACTGCGTGCGAACTTTACGTAGCCGTTGCAGATTTCCTGTATCGGCAACGATATCAAGCTGGGCGACGAGTCCGTAGTTCACCCATGATGCATCCTTCGCTCGACGCGCGTTTGTGGTGATGCGACAGGCATATAGCCATGCCATCGCAGGGTCACCGAGGAAATCGTGAGCAACGCAACACGGCACCGTGTACGAAATGGCCGCATTCCGAAATGCTTGTAGGGACTCACACAGCCGTGCAGCATCTAGACCGCGCTCGTACCCCTCTATATAGTCGCCTCGATAATAGGCAGCCAACGAGTAGCGCTGCAGCACGCGAGCTCGCATAAGACCGTAATTATCGTCAGGCAGACGTTCGATCGCCTCTTCAGTGAGACTGCGGCTGAGATCGGCATCTCCTCGGCAGGCGGCAAGCACACCTTGCAGTGCGATGAAACCTGGAGCGAGGTAGGGCGCACATGGTGTGCCTTGCTTCAGTATGCTTTCCGCCTCATCAAATTTCGCAGATGTTATGAGCAGTGGAACAAGAATGTCGACCGCATACGAGCGAGCTGGTTGATCGACTCGATCGATCATGCGCTGCAACACCGACATAGCTCCAGGAGCGTCCCCACCCAATACCCTTTGCATCGCGAGAAGCAATGTTATCAAAGGATCGCTTGTCTTTCGTTGCGCCGAGAGGCGCTTCAAAGCAGCATCGATCTGATCGGGACGCCCCCGAAATGCCAGGTCATAGATACCATCGGCTTCGTAGTGTTTTTCTTGCACTATACTATATTATACAGGCTCTCGTATTGTCGTAACCACACTTCAAGCACGTCGCGTCACGGAGACCGCGACTACCGATCAACTCCTGACTGCCAGGGGTGTCGATTCATGGAGGTTTTGGGGCAGCGGATCGTTCTGAGCGCACGCCATGAAGCTTCCTTGATTCGCGCAACGCTGGCGCTGCGAGCGTGCGGCGCGTCCGGTAACGACGCGCTGACCTCCGTTATATCGGTGCGCCGCATCAGCTCCCCAGCCTGCAGCCACAAGCTGTGATCGCTCCCGACATATAACCATCCGACCATATTCCCACGTGAATTGACGACTCGATCTATCTGCACGGTATAAGGGGTGCGGGTAACATCCGGGAGAATGTCTCCGAGCGCCAGAAAGGAATTTCCGCAGCGCAGTCCATTGTCACCTTGGGGCAGCGTAGGCGTTGATAGAAACCAAAGAAGCGCTAAGACACTAAACAAGAATTGCCCCTTTGGATTCGCACTTAATGGGAAGTGCATTTGCCGCTCCGAGCGCTCCGCTGAAAGGTTGGACGGCTGAATAGCCGGAGGGTGCATTCACGCCGACCCCAACCGAGCCCGATACGATAAATGAGAAGCCGACGGCCAGCGAACCGTTCAGCGTGGCACCCGTTGCGTAATTCGCCTGTATATAACGCTTACCGTCGCTCGCCGAATACAGCCAGCCTATTTCGCGCTGGCCCGACCAGATCGAGTTAATATCAGTAATTTGCGTCATTGCTACGCCAGGTTTAACTGAAGGGATGTAGTCACTGATCGATTCGGGCGAACCGCTGCATGGAAATCCTGCGCATTGTTGGGGTGTGCCGTTACATGCAACTTGTGTCGGTGATGGCGCCGGCCGCGGGGTGGCACATGCGCTCGGATCGTCGGCGCATGGCCCCGTTCCGGGACTGACGGGGACGGGCGGGACGGGGTTGCAAGAAGCTTGATTAGCCCCACAGCCTGGGTCCGGCGGGTTGACGACGGTAGTCATCATCGGTTTGCTCGCGTGTCCGGAAGCGGGAATCGAATTCGTCGAAACCGAGCCGTTACATGCCGTTAGCGCTACGGCGGCGAGTGCAATCGACATGATGAGCCTGCGTTTGAGCAAGTTAGACTCCTAATCGTTCCGTAAAGTGGCCAAAAGTCCCCGCAGGCGCACAGGCGAACAGCGCGCTCGCGTAAGCGACGCTACACGGCTACGATCAACGGGGCGGATGCGACGCCGCCGCCGTCCCCGGGTGTAGGCGAGCGTGGCTCGCAAGGACGGTCGGCGGCGGCATCCGCTTCGACGACGCGATGGCGCGAAGCGGATAGGCATCAGTATACGGACGGTGCCGAAACGCGCGAGCCCCGAACGGGGTACGAGCGCCGAAATCCCTTGTCGCACATGACCTTGCGCGTCAGACCAAATGAAGCGAGGCCCGAGCTGTTCGCTCGAGCCTCGCTTCCTGGGCCGGTTTCCGGCTTGGACTAGTAGTCGTCGTCCGTGGAGTGGGCGACGGGGCCGTCGTCCTCCTCGGGGTCTTCGGTGTAGTCCTCGTCCTCTTCTTCGAGCACGTAGCCTTCGTCGACGTCGTCGTCCTCGGCTGCGACCGGGACTTCTTCCTCGGCGACTTCGTCGACGACGATCTCGCCGTCGTCGGTCATCGTCGCACGAAGGCCGCCCAGCGGGCTGGTCGGGATGAGGTCGTCGTCGGCTCGCCCGCCGCGCGCCGGCGTCGGGGACACCAGCGGCGCCGAGTCGTCGATCTCTTCCTCTTCCTCCTCGGGCTCCTCGCCTTCGACCGCACCGGCGGTCTCGGCTTCCTCGCCCTCGGCTTCGTCCGCCGGGACGCCGACGGCCGCGGCCGCCTGCGCCGCCGACACGCGCTCGCGTTCGGCTTCGCGCTCGGCGAGGGCCGTCTGCGAGAGACGCGGGTCCTCGTCGCCCATCAGGAGACCGATCTCCTGAGCGCGCTCCGCCATGTCGTCGTCCGCGATGCGGATCTCGACCTCTTCGCGCTGTTCGGTCAGGACCTTGACGTCGAGCGCCAGCGACTGGAGCTCTTTGATCAGGACCTTGAACGACTCCGGCACGCCCGGTTCCATCACGTTCTCGCCCTTGACGATGGCCTCGTACGTCTTGACGCGGCCGACCACGTCGTCGGACTTGACCGTGAGCAGCTCCTGCAGCGTGTAGGCCGCGCCGTAAGCCTCGAGCGCCCAGACTTCCATCTCGCCGAAGCGCTGGCCGCCGAACTGCGCCTTGCCGCCCAGCGGCTGCTGGGTGATCATCGAGTAGGGACCGGTCGAGCGCGCGTGGATCTTGTCGTCGACCAAGTGCGCCAGCTTGAGCATGTAGATGTAGCCGACGGTGATCGGGCGGCCGAAGCGGTCGCCCGAGCGGCCGTCGCGCAGCCACGTCTTGCCGTCCGCGGGCAAGCCCGCGTCCTGCAGCCACTCGGCGATGTCCTCGGCGTGCGCACCGTCGAACACCGGGGTCGCGATGAACATGTCGAGCATCGATGCGGCCCAGCCGAGGTGGGTCTCCATGATCTGCCCGAGGTTCATGCGCGAGGGCACGCCCAGCGGGTTGAGCACGATGTCGACCGGCGTGCCGTCTTCCGTATACGGCATGTCTTCCTCGGGCAGCACCTTGGCGATGACGCCCTTGTTGCCGTGGCGGCCGGCCATCTTGTCGCCCTGCAGAATCTTGCGCTTCTGCGCGACGTAGACCCGGACCAGGTGGTTGACGCCGGGGCTGAGCTCGTCGCCGTTCTCGCGCGAGAAGCGCTTGACGTCGATGATCTTGCCCTTCTCGCCGTGCGGAACTTTGAGCGAGGTGTCGCGCACTTCGCGCGACTTCTCGCCGAAGATCGCGCGCAGCAGGCGCTCTTCCGCGGTCAGCTCGGTCTCGCCCTTGGGCGTCACCTTGCCGACCAGGATGTCCTCCGGCCGCACTTCCGCGCCGATGCGGATGATGCCGTTCTCGTCGAGGTCCTTGAGCGAGTCCTCGCCGACGTTGGGGATGTCGCGCGTGATCTCTTCGGGCCCGAGCTTGGTGTCGCGGGCTTCGCACTCGTACTCCTCGATGTGGATCGAGGTGAAGCGGTCGTCCTTGACCATGCGCTCGGAGATGAGGATCGCGTCCTCGTAGTTGTAGCCTTCCCAGGGCATGAACGCGACGAGCACGTTCTGGCCCAGCGCCATCTCGCCCTCGTCCGAGGACGGGCCGTCGGCCAGGATCTGACCGCGCAGGACGTGGTCGCCGACGGCCACGATCGGGCGCTGGTTGATGCACGTGCCGGCGTTGGAGCGGGTGAACTTGAGCAGGTCGTAGACGTGCTCGAGCGCGTCGTCGTCGTGCTTGACGGCGATCGAGTGGGCGTCGGCCGCGACGACCTCGCCGTTGGCCTTGGCCAGCACGCAGCCGCCCGAGTCCTTGGCCGCGCGGTACTCCATGCCGGTGCCGATGATCGGCGCCTGCGGGCGGAGCAGCGGCACGGCCTGGCGCTGCATGTTGGCGCCCATCAGGGCGCGGTTGGCGTCGTCGTGCTCGAGGAACGGGATCAGCGCCGTCGCGACCGAGACGATCTGCTTGGGCGAGACGTCCATCAGCTGGACCTTGTCCGGCGGCTCCTCGACGTACTCTTCGGCGTAGCGCGCCACGACCGAGCTGGACGTGATGCGGCCGTCGTCGTCGAGCGGCGTGTTGGCCTGGGCGACGATGTAGTCGTCCTCGCGGTCCGCCGTGAAATAGCGGATCTCGTTGGAGACGATGCCGTCCTTGACGACCCGGTACGGCGTCTCGATGAAGCCGTAGCGGTTGACCCGCGCGAAGGTCGCCAGCGAGCCGATCAGGCCGATGTTCGGGCCTTCCGGCGTCTCGATCGGGCAGATGCGGCCGTAGTGCGAGTGGTGGACGTCGCGCACTTCGAAGCCCGCGCGCTCGCGCGACAGGCCGCCCGGCCCGAGCGCCGACAAGCGGCGCTTGTGGGTCAGCTCGGCCAGCGAGTTGGTCTGGTCCATGAACTGCGAGAGCTGCGAGGAGCCGAAGAACTCCTTGATCGCCGCGACCACGGGGCGGATGTTGATCAGCGCCTGCGGGGTGACGGTCTCGATGTCCTGAACCGTCATGCGCTCGCGCACGACGCGCTCGAGGCGCAGCAGGCCGACCCGGAACTGGTTCTGCAGCAGCTCCCCGACGCTTCTGATGCGGCGGTTGCCGAGGTGGTCGATGTCGTCCTTGTGGACGGAACGCGCCTGGACTTTGATCAGGCGGCGCAGCACGGCGATCATGTCGTCGCGGGTCAGCGCGCGCTTGGCGATCTGCGGCGGGCGCAGACCGGCGGCCGAGTACTCGCGCAGCTTCGGATCGGCCGAGCCTTCGAGCTTGCCGTTGAGCTTGTAGCGGCCGACGCCGGCCAAGTCGTAGCGCTTCTCGTCGAAGAACAGCGACTCGAGCAGCTTCTCGGCGTTCTCGGCGTTCTCGGGTTCGCCCGGGCGGAGCTTCTTGTAGATCTCCTTGAGGGCGTCTTCCTTGGTCTTGATGTCCTTGTCTTTTTCGAGACAGTTCGCGATCAGCGGGCTGTTGTCGAACAAGGCCACGATCGCTTCGTCGCTCTCCCAGTCGTAGCCCAGGTCGGGGCGCGAGAGGGCGCGCACGAACGTCGTCGCGTAGATCTTGCGGTTCTTGTCGATCCGCACGCCGATCGTGCCCTCGGTCTCGTCGTTCTTGGTCCCGTTGTCGGTCTCGAACTCGATCCAGGCGCCGCGGTTGGGGATGATGGTCGCGTTGAACGTGTCGCGGTTGTTGGTGTCCTTGTCGGCCAGGAAGTACACGCCCGGCGAGCGGACGAGCTGGCTCACGATCACGCGCTCGGCGCCGTTGATCATGAAGGTGCCCTTGTCCGTCATGAGCGGGAAGTCGCCCATGAAGATCTCTTGGTCGGGGATGCCCTTGATCTCGCCCGACTCGGCCGTGATCAAGCGCACGCGCACGCGAAGCGGCGCGCTGTAGGTCATGTCGCGCTCGCGGCACTCCTCGACCGTGTACTTGGGCTCACCGAGCGAGTGCTCGCCGAACTCCAGCACCAAATTGCCCGTGAAGTCCTTGATCGGCGAGATCGACTCGAAGGCATCCTTGAGGCCATCGTTGATGAACCACTTGAAGGAGGCTTTCTGCAGCTCGATCAGGTCGGGAAGGTTGAGGACGTCCGTGATCTTCGCGAACGAGTGGCGCTGGCGCTTCGGGCCCGGGTCCTCCGGGAGCTCGACGGTGAAGGCTTCCTCGGGTACGTGGAAGCTCGCGCTCGCGATGTTCTCTTGTTTGACTGCGGTCGTCGCCGATGACCCGTTGGGGGCCGCGGGGGCCGCCTCGGTCTTCTTGCGGCTGCGCGTCGCTTTGGGTTTGTCCGCCGTCGTCTTCGTCGCCATACTGCTCTAAGGGGTTCTCTCTGCGTTGCTCACGCGCGCTCGGGGCCGACAAATGCGAAAAGGGCAAGGTCAACCCCACCTGAGTGAGGGCGCCTCGCTCATCCGATATGCCGCTATCCGCCGAGAGGCATAGGGCCGTATCCTATCACCGCTCGCCAAGGGCTGTCAAGTGTGACGGTCGCCCCTGGACCGCCAGCCGGAGCTCGCCGGGGCCGGCGCTAGGCGGCGTCGTTGGAGCGGCCGCCGTAGCCGCCCGCGATGACGGAGGCGGTGCGAACGCTCTCGACCGCAGCCTCGAGCGCGGCGTGGCGGTCACGCTCGCAGCCGCAGCGGCGCAGCCGGTCGCCCGAACAGCCGGCATAGTCGTGCAGGGTCAGGTTGTGACCGCAGGGGCAGAGCACCAGGTTGTCCATGTCGCGTCCTCCTCAGGAGGGGTTGAGCCGAGCCGGAGCCGGGTCCGCACGCGCCGCCCTCCGGGGAGCTGCGGCGCTGCGGACCGCCCGTGAGCCGTGCCGGTGGGCATCAGAGCGACCCACTTCCAACTCTTACCCGACGCTGCGAACGGGTAACGCCTGCTCGCATCCGGCGCAGGGGCTGCGCTCAGCCGGGCCGCGCGACCAGTCCGGTCGATGCGACGGCGCGGTTCAGCAGAGCGGCCAGCCGCGTCCGCCGCGAGACGCGCTCCCTCAGCCTGGTCACCGGGGCCGGGGTGGGCGCGATCTGGAGCGCCGTGAAGCGGGCCCGCGCGCCGCTCGCGCCGCCGGCCGTGAGAGCGACCCGAACGCCGGCGTCCCAGGG
>CAXTNU010000030.1:0-21600 GCA_964245595.1 uncultured bacterium
ATCGTGACCAGTGCAAGCGGCGTGCTCTCCGACGGCACGCCGCTGATCGACGCGGTGCACGCCAACCCGCAGATCGCGGTCAAGGCGCTGTTCGGTCCCGAGCACGGCATCCGCGGCACCGTCGGCGCGGGCGAGACCGTCGGCTCGTCGAGTGATGAGAAGACCGGCCTGCCGATCTACAGCCTGTACGGCAAGACGCGCCACCCCAGCGCCGAGATGCTCGCCGGGATCGACGTGCTCGTGTTCGACATCCAAGACGTCGGCGCGCGCCCGTACACCTACGTCTCGACCATGGCGTACGTGATGGAGTCCGCCGCGCAGTACGGCAAGGAAGTCTGGGTGCTCGACCGGCCCAACCCGATCGGCGGCCTGGCCGTCGACGGGCCGGTGCTCGAGCCCAAGTTCAAGTCGTTCATCGGCCTCTACCCGATTCCCGAGCGCCACGGCTTGACGGTCGGCGAGCTGGCGCGGATGATCAACGACGCGTTCCACGTCGGCTGCAAACTGCGCGTGGTCCCGATGCGCGGCTGGTCGCGCGAGATGCTGTGGAACGAAACCGGCCTGACCTGGGTCCCGACCTCGCCCAACATGCCCTACGCGCTCACCACGCTGGTGTATCTGGCGACCGGTCTGGTGGACGAGGCGGGCGTGAACAACGGCATCGGCACCGACCGCCCGTTCGAGTACGCCGGGGGCTACGGGTTCGACCCGGTCGGCTACGCCGCCACGCTCAACGCGCGCGGCGTGCCGGGCGTCCACTTCGAGCCGCAGACGTGGGTCCCGCGCAAGGGTTTCTGGGCCGGCAAGACGCTGGGCGGGGTGTACATCGACCTGACCGATCCGCACGCGTTTCCCAGCGTTCGCACCGCGGTCGAGCTGCTCGCCGCGGCGCGCGCGCACGGCAAGCTGCACGTCGCGCACGAAGCGATCATGGACCGCGACTGGGGCACCGACACGGTTCGTCTGGCACTCTTGGCAGGCGAGTCGCCCGACGCGATCGTGGCCGCCTGGAAGCCCGGTCTGGGCGCGTTTGCGAAGCTGCGCGCGAAGTATCTGCTCTACTGACACGCGCGCGCCGGGCGCCGTCGTACACACACGCAATCGTATCCATCCTCGGCGCATCGCATCGCGTAACGTCTTGCCTGCATGGCGTAACGCGTCGGCTCCCGCCGATTCCTGCCGCGTACGCCGCGGCGCGCGACACGGGCGCGATGATCGCGCTCACAATCGATGCGCCGCGCGGGTGCTACTTTTGTAACGATTGCTTGACACACGGGCGGAATCGCTGATACTGTGGGCGGGTGGGTGTAATTGAACGAGCGCGTGCTCGCGATCTACGATGCAATTGCCGCCTGCGCACTCGTGCGCACGCGTGGTGACCGGCTGATCGCATAGCCCGTCTCCCGACCCGATCGTATCGATGCACGTCGAAGTGCGCGAGCGATCGAGTCGTGTCGTTCCAGCCGCAAACACGAACGCGTTTCCGAGCCACGTCGGCTTGCGAGCACGTTCGCATGCCGCCGTGCGCGGCGCGGCTCAAACCGTCCTTGCCATCTACCGCCGAGCGCATTTCGAAGAAAGAGCGAGCCATGGAGCCCTGTCGCGTGTTCACCGCCGCCGAACGCGACGAGCTGAACGACGTCCTGAACGCCGTCGGCGAAAACCCCTACCGGGACTATCCGTCCTTTGCCCGGTCTGTCGCGGACCTGGCCGAGCACGGCCGCGTGCCGGCGTTCTTCGCCGACGCGTGCGCGCGGATTCGGCGCGACCGCGAGTCCGGCTCGGCCGAAGCGCACGTGCTGCGCAACTGCCCGCTCGACGCGGAGATCCCGCTGCTCGACCACGACGACCCGCTCAACGACAAGTACGCCAAGAAGCGGACGTTCGTCGGCGAGACGCTGTTGGCGCTGTTCGCGCGGCTCGTCGCGACGCCGCTGCTGGCCTACGGAACCCGCTCCAACGGCGATTTCTTCACCGACGTCATCGCGCACAACAAGTACAGCGGGCAGCTGACCGGTTTCAGCGACGGCGAGCTGACCTTCCACAACGACCGCACCGCGCATCCCGTGCGGGCCGACTTCATCACGCTGCTGGGGATGCGCTGCCCCGAAGGCGAGCTCACCTACACCAGCTTCATCGACGGGCGCGACCTGCTCACGCTGCTCAGCGACCAGGAGCAGGCCGTGCTGCGCGGGCCGCACTTCGTCACGGCGTTCGACGTGTTCTCGCGCGACCGCAACACCAGCCTGACGACCTCCGAGGTGCACCCGATCCTCGAGAACCACCACAGCTTCCGCTATCTCGACACGCACACCACCGTCGCGTCGGACGGCCCGCCGCACGCCAAAGACGCGCTGATCGCGCTCAAGAACGCGATCGTGCGGGCGACCAAGGCGCGGCACCGCATCCTGCCCGGCGACCTGCTGACCTTCGTCAACCAAGACGGTCTGCACAACCGCGAGAAGATCGAGATCAGCGACCCGCAGCGCGCCCGCTCGCGCTGGCTGCTCAAGACGTACGCCTTCCGCAACCAGGCGGCCGCGAACCGGCACGCCGGCAAGTGGCTCGACGGCGTCGCGGGCCGAGTCGGCGACTGACCCACCCACACGCCCGCAAGGAGTTCACGCCGATGTCCGTAGATTCGCTGCTCGAGCACCTCCCGCGTCTGTTTTCCGGCCTGCCCGGCTCGTCGTTCGGCGAACGGGAGCTGCGCTTCGAGCCGCTGCGCAGCGAAGGGCGCGTCAACGCCGAGATCCACCGCCTGTACACCACCGAGCAGACCGGCGCGGACGGCCCCGCCGCGGCGCTCGTGCGCTATTTGCCCGGCGCCACGGCGACGCCGCACCGCCACCCTGGGTACGAGCTGATCTACGTGCTCAGCGGCGAGCTCGAGACCGACGAAGGCACGTTCCCCGCCAACAGCCTCTTGGTGCTGCCGCCCGGCAGCGTGCACGGCCCGCGCAGCAAGCACGGCTGCCTCGCGCTGGCGGTCTGGGAACAGCCGGTCCAGCCGCTGGCTGCCACGGCGCAGTGAACGTGTCGACGGAGGCCGCCATCGGCGATTCGCACATCGCCGCGCACCCGCGCTTCGGACCCAACCACCGCTGGTCGATCCTGGGCATCGGCGTGGCCGCGCAGGCGAGCTTCTCGGCGGCGTTCGCCGGCATTCCGGTCACCGGCATCACCATGCGCGCCGACTACCACCTCACCAACTACACGCTGGGGCTGGCGCTGGGCTGCATCTACCTGGGCATCGCGCTGTCCGAGATCCTGTGGGGTCTGTGGACCGACAAGTGGGGCGAGCGGCGCGTGCTGCTGGTCGGGCTGATGTCCACCGGCACGATGCTCGCGCTGATGGCGCTGGCGGTCGTGCCCAGCGGCCTGGGCGTGCCGCCGGTCGCGCTGCTCGCGGCGTCCCTGCTGCTGGTGGGCGCGCTGGGCGGCAGCGTCAACGGCTCGTCGGGGCGCGCGGTGATGGCCTGGTTTCGCGAAGGCCAGCGCGGTTTCGCGATGAGCGTGCGCCAGACCGCGATCCCGATCGGCGGCGCGGTCGGCGCGGCGCTGCTGCCGTGGCTGGCGGCGAGTCACGGCTTTCGCGCGGTGTTCGGCGTGCTGACCCTGCTCTGTTTCGTCACCGCCGCCGCGACCTGGCGCTGGCTGCACGGGCCCGACGAGCTGCCGCCGACGAGCACGAGTGCCGCGGCCGCGGCGCTCGAAGAGCGCTCGCCGCTGCGCCGCTGGGACGTCTGGCGGCTGGCGCTGGCGAGCGGGCTGCTCACCGTGCCGCAGATCGGCGTCCTCACCTTCACCGCCGTCTACCTGCACGACGCCAAGCACGCCGGCACGCTGGCGGTCGTTCTGACGTTGCTGCTGGTGCAGTTCGGCGGCGCCGCGCTGCGCATCTGGAGCGGCCGCTACACCGACAAGCACGGCAACCGGCGCGGCGTGGTCGCGGCGATCGGGGCGTTCGCCGGCGCCGCGATGGCCGGCGCCGCGATCCTGACCAACGCCCCCACGGCGCTGTGCGCGGGCGCGCTCGCGATCGGCGGGATGCTGGCCAGCGCGTGGCACGGCGTGGCGTACACCGAGATCGCGGCGATGGCGGGCGCGCGCCGGGCCGGGACCGCGCTGGGCTTGGAGAACACGACCGCTTTTTCGGCCGCGTTCGTCACGCCGCTGCTGATCCCGGTGGTTCTTGCCGCCTCGTCATGGGGCGTCGTGTGGGCGGTCGCCGCGGCGGCCTCGTTCCTGGCCGTCCCGCTCGTCCCGCGCAAACCGCGCGCCGCCTGAACCTCTTCCTTTACTCGAATCGCTTTTCGGCAAGGGTGTAATCCAATGCAACAGCAAGGCGCGGCACGCCGCATCTCGATCTTCGACACGACGCTTCGTGACGGCGAACAGGCTCCCGGCAACGCCATGACCCCCGCGCAGAAGCTGAGCCTGGCGCTGCGCATCGAGGCTCTCGGCGTCGACTGCATCGAGGCCGGTTTCCCGGCCTCGTCGCCGAGCGAGTTCGAGGCCACCCGGCTCATCGCCGAGCACCTCACCACGGCCCGCTTCATCACGTTCTGCCGCTCGGTGCGCAAGGACGTCGACACCGCGGTCGCGGCCGGCGGCATCGCGAACAACGAGGTGCAGCTGATGGCGACCGGAAGCGACCTGCACCTGGAATACAAGCGCGGCATCACCCGCAAGCAGGGCATCGACGAGGTCGTCGACACGCTCCGCTACACGCGCTCGCTGGGCATCGCGCAGACCACGCTGGCGATCGAGGACGCCAGCCGCGCCGACCACGACTACCTGCGCGCGCTCGTCGAGAACGGCATCGAGGCCGGCGCGACCCGGGTCGTCATCGCCGACACCACCGGCTGCACCACGCCCGACCAGTACGGCGAGCTGATCGCCAAGGTCTGCTCGTGGACGCCCGCGGCGGTGCCGGTGGTGACCCATTGCCACGACGACTTCGGCCTGGCGCTGGCAAACGCGGTGGCCGGCTTGCAGGCCGGCGCGGGCGGCGTCCAAGTGACGCTGGGCGGCATCGGCGAGCGGGCCGGCAACACGCCGCTCGAAGAGCTGGCCGCGCTGCTGGCGTACAAGCGCGAGCACTTCGGTTTCTACACCGACATCGACACGACCAGGATGTACGGCGCCTACACCGCGCTGCGCGACGTCATCGGGCTGGACGAGCCGCGCAACAAGGCGATCTTCGGCACCTACGCCTTCGGCACGGCGGCCGGCATCCACCAGCAAGGCATCCTCGCCAACCCGGCGACCTACGAGTACGTCGAGCCGGCGAAGTTCGGGCGCGACCGCATGCTGCTGATCAGCCGCCACTCCGGCCGCGCGGTGCTGCGCTACGTGCTCGACCAGATCGGGGTCTCGGTCGGCGAGGCGGAGCTGGCGGAGCTGTACCGCGTCCACATCGCCGAGCGCAGCGGCAGCGACTGCGAGGACCTCGTCTCGCTCCAGCGCCGGCTGAGCGCGCAACTGACCGGCCCCGACAGCGGGCGCACGGGCGAGCAGCGGGAGCGGCATGCGGTTCGAGTCTGATCGTCCGGCCCCGCACCGCGTCGCGGTGATCGGCAGCGGCCCGCGCGGCCTCTCCATCGTCGAGCGGATGGGCGCGCGGCTGGCCGCCGAGCCGCCCCGCCGGCCGGTCGAGATCTACCTGATCGACGCGGTCGAGGTCGCCTGCGGCCGGGTCTGGCGCACCGACCAGCCCGACTGGTTCCTGATGAACACCGTCTGCGGCGAGGTCTCGGCGTTCTCCGGCATTTCGGACGGCGGGCCGGCGCGCGCCGGCGCGGGCCCGTCGCTGGTGGAGTACTGGGCCTCGGTCGATCCCGGCTGCCCGGGACCCAACGGCTACGCGCCGCGCGCGCTGCACGGCCGCTACATGCACTTCGTCCTCGAAGCGGTCGAGCGGAGTTTGCCGCCGGGCGCGACGCTGCACCGCGTGCGCGCCACGGTCGAGACGCTCGAGCGCGCCGGCGACGGCTACGCGCTGGGGCTGGGGAACGGCACGCGCCTGCAAGCGGACCGGGTCGTCCTGGTCACCGGGCACTCGCGCCAGGAACAGGCCGGCGAGCTCGCGGCGCTGGCCGGCTTCGCCGCGACGCGCCCGCACCTGCGCTACATCGACGGCGACTCCGCCGCCGACATGCCGCTCGACGCGATCCCGGCCGGCTCCGCCGTCGGCATCCTGGGTCTGGGACTGTCGTTCTACGACGTGATGGCCGCGCTCACGCTCGGCCGCGGCGGCACGTTCGCGGAAAGAGCCGGCGGCGGGCTGGTCTACCAGCCCAGCGGCCGCGAGCCGCGGCTCGTCGCCGGCTCGCGCAGCGGCATGCCGCTGCCGGCGCGCGGGCGCAACCAGAAGGAACCGCTCTACGCCTACGAGCCGCTGATGTTCACCCCCGACCGGGTGCGCCGGAACCGCCCGGGACGGATCGACTTCCAGGCCGACGCGGTGCCGTGGCTGCTGGCCGAGGTCAACCTCGTCTACTACGCCACCGAACTGCGCCACCGCCGCGGCGAAGGTGCGGCGGCGGAGTTCACCGCCGCGGTCGCGGAGGCCGCGGAAGGCGGCGTGCCCGACGTCGGCGCGATCGCCGCGCGCTGCGGCGTCGACCTGCCGCCGGTCGACCTCGACCGGATCGCGCGTCCCTTCACCGGCCTCGCGTTCGCGGACCCGGCCGCGTTCGAGCGCGCCCTGATCGCCGAGCTGCGGCGCGACCTCGAGCACGCCGAGCACGGCAACGTCGACTCGCCGCTCAAGGCCGCGCTCGACGTGCTGCGCGACACGCGCTGGGTGATCCGCAACCTGGTCGACTTCTCGGGCCTGACGCCCGCGTCGCACGAGCGCGACTTCATCGGCTGGTACAACCCGCGCAGCGCGTTCCTGGCCGCCGGGCCGCCGCGCATCCGGCTCTGGCAGACGCTGGCGCTGGTCGAGGCGGGCGTGCTGCGCGTCGTCGGCCCGCACGCGCGCTTCGCCGGCGACGAGCGGCTCGACCGCTTCGTCGTCTCCTCGCCGCAGGTCGCCGGTTCCGAAGTTCCGGTCCAGACCGTGATCGACGCGCGCATTCCGTCACCCGACGTGCTGCGCGAAGCCGCCCCGCTGACCCGCAAGCTGTACGACGCGGGCGTGTGGACGGGCTACGTCAACCGCCACGGCGAGGCGGAGTTCCACACCGGCGGGGTCGCGGTGACGCCCGCGCCGTACCACCCGGTCGGCCGCGACGGCACGCCCGACACCGGGCTCTACGTGCTCGGCATCCCGACCGAGCACACCCGCTGGTTCATGCAGGGCGGCAGCAGCCGGCCCGGCCGCTGGACCGATTTCGTGTACGATGCCGACGCGATCGCGGGCCACGCGCTCGCCACGGCCGACGTCGTCATCGACGAAGCGCTCGAGATCGTGGAACCGCGGCGCGAAGCGCTCGCCGTGGGCGGCGCATGACGAACGACTCGACCCGGCGCCCGGCGCTGCTGGTGCTGGACCTGATCAACGACATCGTGCACCCCGACGGCACGTACGCCGAAGTCTGCCTCGCGCAGGTCACGCAGCGCGGGGTGATCGAGCGCACCGCGAGCGCGATCGCCCGGGCGCGTGCGGCCGGCATCCCGGTGGTGTACGTGGTGGTCGGGTTCTCGCCCGGCTACGCCGACTGGCCGGCCGGCTCGCCGGTGTTCGCCGAGTCGCGCCACAAGCAGGGGCTGGTCCTGGGCACCTGGGGCACGCAGGTGCACGACGCGCTCGCCCCCGCCCCGGGCGAGCCGGTGGTCGAGAAGCGCCGGGTGGACCCGTTCCACGGCACGCACCTCGACCTGCTGCTGCGCAGCCTGAACGTGAACACGCTGCTGCTCACCGGGGTCGTGACCGAGCTGGTCATCCTCGGCACGGCGCGCGCCGGCCACGACCGCGACTACCGCATCGAGGTGCTCGAAGACGCGACCGCGACCGCGAACGCCGCGCTGCACGAGGCGGCCCTGACCATCATCGCCCGCACCGCCGTCCTGTCCACCGTCGACCAGGCACTCCCGGAGGCCCGCCCGTGAAGAACCGTGTTGCAACCCGATTCGCGGGCGTCGAGCGCTCGGCCACCGTCGCGCTGATCGACAAGGTGCAGACCATGCGCGCGCAGGGGTTGCCGGTGCTCGACTTCGGCGGCGGCGACCCCGACTTCGCGACCGCCCCGCACATCGCGGGCGCCGCCACGGCCGCGCTGGCCGAAGGCTTCACCCACTATACCTCCAGCCGCGGCATCGCGCCGCTGGTGGCGGCGATCGTCGGGAAGCTGCGCCGCGACAACGGCATCATGGCCGACCCGGCGAGCGACGTGATCGTCACGCCCTCGGCCAAGCACGCCCTGTTCGCGACGATGATGACGATCCTCGACCCGGGCGACGAGCTGATCGTGCCGACCCCGAGCTGGGTCAGCTACCAGTCGATGGCGCAGCTCGCCGGCGGGCGCGCGGTGGCGGCCGAGCTGGATCCCGCGGACGGCTTTCGCATCACGCGCGAGCTGCTCGAGCGGCACGCCGGCCCGCGCACGAAAGCGCTCCTGATCAACAGCCCCTGCAACCCCACCGGCCGCGCGCTCACCGGCGACGAAGCCGCCGCCGTCGCGGCGTTCGCGCGCGAGCGCGACCTGTTCGTCATCGCCGACGAGATCTACGAGAAGATCCTGTTCGGCGATGCGCGCCACGTCAGCCTGGCCACGCTGCCGGGAATGGCCGAGCGCACCTTCACCGTGAACGGCTTCTCGAAGGCCTACGCCATGACGGGCTGGCGCTTGGGCTACGTCACCGGCCCGACCGACGTCATGCAGCAGATGCTCAAGGTGCAGGAGCACACCGTGTCGTGCGCCGGCTCGTTCGTGCAGCGCGGCGGCGTCGCGGCGCTGACCGGCGACCAGCGGGTCGTGGCCGGCATGGTGGCCGAGTACGCCGCCCGCCGCACGCTCATCGTCGACGGCCTCGACGCGCTCCCGGGCATCACCTGCGCCGCCCCGGACGGCGCGTTCTACGTCTTCCCCGACGTGCGCGGAACCGGGTTCGGCCGCTCGGCCGAGTTCGCCGCGTGGCTGCTCGACGAAACCGGCGTGGCGGTGACGCCGGGCTCGGCCTTCGGGCCGGGCGGCGAGGGCCACGTCCGGCTCTCCTTCGCGACCTCGCGCGAGACGATCAGCGCGGCGCTCGAACGCATGGCGGCGGCGCTGGCGAAGCGGCCGCTGGCCGTTCCCGCCAACGCATAACGCGACACCGAGACGGAGACCGCGAACGACATGGGTTCGACCTTGGCGCAAAAGACGTGGGACGCGCACGTCGTCCGCCGCATGAGCGGCGGCGACGACCTGCTCTACGTCGACCTGCAGCTGCTGCACGAGGTGAACACGCCGCAGGCGTTCGACGACCTGCGCGCGGCCGGCCGCGCCGTGCGCCGGCCCGAGCTCAACGTCGGCACCGAGGACCACAACACGCCCACCGTGGCGATCGACGAGGTCATCCGGGATCCGGCCGGGCGGCGCCAGTGCGCGCTGATGCGCGCCAACTGCGAGCAGTTCGGCATCCCGCTGCACCGCCTGGGCGATCCCGGCCAGGGCATCGTGCACGTGATCGGACCCGAGCTGGGCTTGGTGCGGCCCGGCATGACGATCGTGTGCTGCGACTCGCACACCACGACGCTGGGCGCGTTCGGCGCGATCGCGTTCGGCATCGGCACCGCGCAGGTCGAGCACGTGCTCGCCACCCAGACCCTCACCATGCGGCGCCTCGCGGACATGGCCGTCACCGTCACCGGCCGCCTGCCCGAGGGCGTGACGGCCAAGGACCTCGTCCTGGCCTTCATCGCCAAGGTCGGCACGGCCGGCGGCCAGGGCCACATCATCGAGTACCGCGGCGAGGCGATCGACGCGCTCTCGATGGAAGCGCGCATGACGCTGTGCAACATGTCGGTCGAGGCAGGCTCCAAAGCCGGGCTGATCGCACCCGACGAGACCACCTTCGCGTATCTGCGAACGCGTCCGGGGATGCCGCAGGGCGCGGCCTGGGACGCCGAGGTGGCGTACTGGAAGACACTGCGCAGCGACGACGACGCGGTCTTCGACAAGCACGTCACGCTCGACGCCAGCGCGCTCAGCCCGTACGTGTCGTGGGGCACCAACCCCGGCCAGAGCCTGCCGCTCGACGGCCGCGTGCCCGCGCCGTCGGACTTCGCCGACCCGCAGGAACGCGCCGCGACCGAGCGCGCCCTGCGCTACATGGACCTGCGCCCCGGCACCGCGCTGCGCGACGTCGCGATCGACACGGTGTTCCTGGGCGCGTGCACCAACAGCCGGATCGAGGACCTGCGCGCCGCCGCCAAGGTGCTCGACGGCCGCCGCGTCGCCGCCGGGCTCGACATGATCGTCGTGCCGGGTTCGACGGCGGTGCGCGCGCAGGCCGTCGCCGAGGGCCTCGACCGCGTCTTCGCCGCCGCCGGCGCCGACTTCCGCGCCGCGGCGGGCTGCTCGATGTGCGCCGCGCTCAACGAGGACCGGCTGCGCCCCGGCCGGCGCGCCGCGTCGACCAACAACCGCAACTTCGAGGGCCGGCAGGGCAAGGGCTCGCGGACCCACATCGTCTCGCCGCCGGTCGCCGCCGCGACCGCGGTCGCGGGCCGGCTCGCCGCGCCGGCGGACCTGTGAGGAGCGCCCCCGTGCAGCCGTTCACCGTCCACACCGGCACCGCGCTGCCGCTGCGCCGCACCGACGTCGACACCGACCAGATCATCCCGACCCGCTTCGTGCCCTACTTCAGCCGCACGGGCTACACCAACGCGCTGTTCGCCGACTGGCGCGACGACCCGGGTTTCGTGCTCAACCTGCCTCAGTACGGCGGCGCGACGATCCTGGTCGCCGGGAACGACTTCGGCACCGGCTCGTCGCGCGAGTCCGCCGTCTGGGCGCTGCAGGCGGCCGGCTTGCGGGTCGTGCTCGCCCCGCGCTTCGGCGACATCTTCCGCGGCAGCTCGCTGATGAAAGGCCTGCTCACCGTCGTCGTGCCGGGCGACGTGGTGGAGCGCTTGTGGACACTGATCGAAAGCGATCCGGCGCTCGCGATCGCCGTCGACCTCGAGCGGCTCGAAGTGCGATTCGCCGACACCGTCCAGCCCTTCACGCTCGACGAGGACGTCCGCGAACGCCTGCTGAGCGGCCGCGACGCGATCGCCGTCACGCTGCGGTACGAAGCGGAGATCGCCGCCTACGAGCGCACGCGCCGCCCGGCATTGCCGACGACGCGTTAGCGGGCGGTGCTGCGACCCGCCGCCCGCGCCGCTAAAGCGCGTCGAGCGGCACCGCCGCGGCTTGCAGCGCTTGTCCCGCCGGGTTCAGGTGCGCGGCGTCGCCGATGTCGTACCGCGGGAGCAGGTAGCCGGTGTTGGACGGGTCCGTGACCGGCGTCGAGAAGTCGACGACGCCGTCCGCACCGGGCGGCTGCACCGTGACGCCGTCGACCACCGACGGCTGGGTCGTGCTCATCCACGCGTTGAGCGCTTGGCGCTCCGCATCCTGACCGGTGTTCGCCGGGTAGCGCGAGCCGTAGCCGTGCGGAAAATTCGCGCCGCAGTACGTCGAAGGCGCCACCTTCGCGAGCAGGATCCGGACGTTCGCGGCGTGCGCCTGCGCGATGACGTTCCGCTCGCCCGCCACGATCGTCGCCGCGTTGCTGCAGGTCGCGCCTTTGAGATCGACGTCGCCCGCGTTCTGGATCACGGTCCCGATGCCCGGCAGGCTGAGCACGTCGCGCGCGAAGCGGTCGACGACGGCCGGATTGCCGATCAGCACGTTGGCCGTCAGCACCGAGTCGGGCGTGAGCGCCAGGTTCACCACCGCCGTGTCGTCGCGGCCCGCCGCGTGCAGGTCGACCGCGATGTCGCTGACGAGGTCGTCGAACGCGTCGACGTCGCTGCCGTAGCCTTCGGTGGTCGACGAGCCGAGCACGGCGACGGTTTCCTTGTAATCCCCGAGCACGTCGACCCGGTCGACCAGGAAATACTCGCCCGTCTTCTGCGTGAAGGCGGCCCCGGCGGTGTCGCTCGTCGCGTTCCCCGTGCCGCGCGGGGTCGCGTAGTTGGTGACCAGACCGGTATGGCTGTGCTGCGTGAGCGCCGGCCACGAGCCGGCGACGTACTCGGTGAGCGCCAGCGTCGCGCCGTACGGGAAGTGCAGCGCCGCCGGATCGGAGAGCACGGTCGCGCCGGCGGGGATCGTCACCGACGGTTGACCGCTGAACGTCAGCGCCACGTCCGTTCCCGCCACGACCGCGGCGCCCGAGCCGTGCAGGCCGACGTGCACCGAGCCGAGCGTGATCGGGGCCGTGCCGAACGCGTTCGAGAAGTGCAGGCGCACGGTTCCCCGGCTGCTGACGGACGGCTTGACGATGGCACGAAACGTCTGCTCGTCGTTGGGCTGGTTGGCGGCCGTCGGCACCGCGTTGGCGGGCGAGACGGCCCACGCGGCGACCCAGATCGACGCCGCCCTGGAGGTTCCTGGCTGCCCCGTGCCGCCGCATGCGGCGAGCGCGAGCGCCGCGCCGGCCAGCACGAGCAACGGACGATGGGCCAGACGTGACGCGATACGCAATTCGACTACCTTTCGAGGCTTACCGGCAAAGCCGCTACTCGCCGCGGGAGTGGGCCCGCTCGCGGAGCTGTTTGATCTGCCAGACGTGGATGAAGCGCTGGATCTCCTCGGCCGTCCGCTCGTCGAGGTCCACGAACTGCACCCCGTGCATGAGCTTGCGGCGGTGCACGTTCAGAAAGGCGAGCGTGGTCTGGCCGCGCACGGTCAAGGCGCGGAACGGCTCGGGCGGAACCATGAGCTTCTTCTTCACCTTGCCGCGCGGGGTCGTCTGCTCGATCTCTTTTTCCACCAGCACGCCGGCGATCAGCTCGTTGGGCAAGGTGAAGCGGACCTCGACCACGCCGTCGTGGGGGAGATCCTCGTCTCCGACCAGGCGCAGGCCGCCGATGGAGAGATCGTTGGCGAGCGCCCCGCGCTCGCCGGCGCGGCCCGCGAGCGCGTAGACGACGGGAAACTCGAACGAGGCCCGGTACGCCTGCCGCTTCTGATCGCTCGCGGAGGCCGGGCCGCGCGGCCTGACGGTACGCTTCGGCTTGCGCTTCTGGCCGAACAGCTTCTTGCTGAAGAAGAACACCGCCAGGCCGGTTTCCAGGAAGTCGGCGCTCGCCCTCCGTAGGCCGCTGGACGCACGTTCGGGCGGTTGCCGGACGGGTACACCCGGGTAATGGCGGATCGGACGGCCACCTCTGTCGATGGGACCTAGGCTCCCCAGCCTGCTGGCGGTGCCCGACGCGCTCTGGCGCGACGTGCGGCGCACGCTGGCCGTCGTCTTCCGCCGCCCGACCCGGCTGCGCCGCTTCCTGGCGCTGGGCCCGGCCGGCTGGCTGACCACGGCGCGCTTCGTGGGGTCGGTGATCCCGCGCGCCGGGCGCGAGCTGGCGATCATCCGCACCCGGGCCGCCGCGATTCCCGACCCGGCCCTGCGCGAACAGGCCCTGGCCTCGATCGACGGCAAGGCCTACCACGTGCAGGGCGGCTGCATCCTGGCGACCTTCCTGCCCGCCGCGGCGGCGCACCGCTACGTCCGCATCGTGGCCAGCGTCGAGACCATCTACGATTACCTCGACAACCTCTGCGACCGCCTGCCGGGCGTGACGCAGCAAGCCTTCGCGACCCTGCACGAGTCGCTGCTCGACGCGCTGGACGACCGCCGCACGCCGGGCGACTACTACCGCGACGGTCCGCTCGGCGACGACGGCGGCTACCTGCGCTCGCTGGTCGACGGCGCGCGGGCGGGCCTGCGCGAGCTGCCGCACTACCACGCCGTGCGCGAACAGCTCGGCGAGGTGGCGCGCTTCTACGCCGAGCTGCAGGTGCTCAAGCACGGCCCGGCCGGCGCGCGCGAGCTGGCCTGCGGCGCGTGGTACGCGCGCAACCGCGAGCGCTTTCCCGACCTGGCCTGGTGGGAGTTCGCCGCCGCCTGCGGCTCGTCGCTGCCGGTGTTCGCGCTCGTCGAGCTGGCCTCGCGCGAGCGGCTCGATCCGGCCGAGATCGACGCGACCGCCCGGGCGTACTTTCCGGGCGTCTCCGCGATCCACATCCTGCTCGACTACTTCATCGATCAAGCCGAAGACCGCGAGCACGGCGAGCTCAACTTCGTCGCCTGCTACGGCTCGAGCGCCGAAGCCGTGACGCGCTTGCGGCGGCTCGTGCGCTCCACGCTCGAGCGCGTGCGCGGCTTGGCCGGCTCGACCCGCCACCGTTTCCTCGTGCAAGCGATGTGCGTGTTCTATCTGACCCATCCCAAAGTATTCGAGCAGCGGCTCGACGCGGAGAGCGCGGCACTCCTCAACGCGCTGAGCTGACGCGGCAGCTCGCGTTGCGCGGAGCTTGGTAGCGTTCGAGTCGATCTGACGAAGCATCATAGTTCGTCGGACCATGCGGCTCACGTTCACCGGACCGCGGACCAGCGCGGAAAGGTTTTCGTTGGCTACTTAGCCTAAACGTTACACAGCGGTGTAGCCGACGTCCGTTCGATTCGTGGTGGGGAATCGGACATTACCGGCGTCCTCGATCGAATCCAATCTATCCTCGGTTTGCTTGCGGCGGCAGATGAGGTAAGCGTCCCGGCGCTCGTAGCCGGCGCGAGGCCCGACCATGCCCTCGCGCCGGAGCCGACGAGCGCAGCTGAGCGTACATGAGGTCCGCGGCATCGCAGATGTTCGCAGACCGGACTTCGTCGCGGGAGATATACAATCAAATGAGTGACTCGCGTGCCATTCGTTTCTCCGAGGTCGCGCACACCGGTGCGCTCTTCGCGGATCACTTGCGAAACCGGCGGGATCAGATCCATGCCGCGCTGAGCTCGTATGCGAGCATGCCGGCGGTGGACGACGAGATCGCCCGAGCGACCTACCTGTTGACCAATCTGGAGGAGAACCGCGAGTACTTCGGGTCGGCGGTCGAGGACGTGGCATCGTTCTTACCTCGCAACCAGCTGCTGTATGCGACCATCTACATGGGCGTGGTTCCGGCGCTGCTGGCGAATCGCTGCCGCGTCCGGCCGCCCGAGTCCGCCCACGCCGCCTACCAGCGCCTCCGCGAGGCCGTGGATTTCACGCGCTTCTTCCCCAACCTCGAGCTGTTTCTGGGCGACCGGCGCGAGTTCGTCGCCGCCAACGTCCCGACCGCCGACGTCGTGATGTTCACCGGAACCCACGCGAACGGCGAAGCGGTCCGCAAACAAGTCAAAAAGAACGGGCTCTTCTTGTTCAGCGGGTCCGGGCACAATCCGGTCATCGTCCGCCGCGATGCCGACATCGTCCGAGCGGCCGAATCGATCATCCACCTCTGCTACCACAACCAGGGTCAGGACTGCTCGGCGCCCAACGCCATCCTGGTCGACCGGGCGGTCTATCCCGCTCTCTTCAGCGAATTGCAAGCGCGCACGCTGGCGGTCGAAGCGGCGATGCGCCTGGGCCGGCATGCCGACAACATGATCGCTCCCAACACGGATCGAGCGCACCTGGCGACGACCGCGGAGACGTTCCTCAAACTGCAGCCGTTCTTGATCCACGGCGGGGTGATCGATACGAAGTCCCAGATCATCACGCCGACCATCTTCCGCAAGCCCTTGAAACACGGCCCGCAACTGGTGGAGTTCTTCGCCCCGGTCGTCATGCTGCAGGAGTATGACGACGAGGACGAGCTGCATACGTACTTCAACCACCCGCGCTACCGTCCCAATGCCATGTACCTCACCGTTTTCGGCGAGCGCTCGCAGATCGACGAGCTCGGCGAGCTCGACGTGCACCCGCCCGAAACCGTCCTCCACAACCGCGACCTGCACGACGAGGAGAAGGGAACCCGTCCCTACGGCGGCTACGGGTCGGAGGCTTCGTTCATCGGCCACGCGGGAAGCAAGAAACCCAGCCCGATCCTGCCGCAGCGAGAGATCCACCGGTATCTGAGCGCGCCGCGGAGAGGCGACGAATCGCGCACCGGGCGAAAACCGAGAGCGCGCAGCGCGCGCGACGCCCGCATCGAGAAGCGCCAGAAGCTGATCGACTTGGGTCTGACCGCCTATACGCCTCGCTTCACGCCCACCACGCGTTGTCGCGACCTCTCGGATCGGTATGCGAACTTGGCCGACGGCGAGTGCACGACCGACCGCGCCATCGTAGCCGGGCGCGTAGCGGCCTACCGCAACGGAGGCATGTTCCTGGAGCTGCGCGACAGCTCGGGAAAAATTCAGATCCTCTGCCACGAAAGCGAGCTGCGGATACCCGATCTCGGAGTGCTCAAGCTCATCGACGTCGGAGACTTGCTGGCAGTGGACGGCTCCGTGCGCAAAACGCAGCGCGGTGAGCTGACCTTGGCGGCGCGCACGTTTTCCGTTCTGGCCAAAGACCTTCTGCCGCCCGGCGATGCCGACGGGCCGGCGGACGAGACCGCGGCCGAGCCCACGCGGGCGAGCGAGCGCGATCCGGCCGCTCGGCGCGGCAAACTGCTCGCCCGCTCGGAAACGGTGGCGGCGGTCCGGGCGCTGATGAATTCCCGCGGTTTTCGAGACGTCGAGACGTGGGCGCCGGAATCGCGGTGGAGCGCGCTTTCCACGAACGCCATGCAACTGGGCTCCGCCGCCGTACCGCGCTTCAGCGCGCTCGTGGCGGACGGTTCGCTCGACCGCGCGTACGAGATCGGCGGCATCTCGTGCGACCGCGAAGCGAACCCCGGGCAGTCGCTGGTGGTGGACGCGCTCCAGCCGTTCGTCGACTGGCACGCCATGATGGCGCTGACCGAACGGTTGATCGCGTCCGTGGCTGAACGCCTGGCGGAAACAGGCTTCGTGCCCGAGGAAGGGATCGCGCTCTCGGCGCCGTTCGCGACGGTCTCGCTGCTCGCGGCGATCGAACGCGACACCGGCCTGGACTTCGCGCGCATGGAGACCGACCAGGAAGCTCGCCGGCAGGCGGCCCGGCTCGGCTGCGAGATTCGCGGCACGGAGACTTGGGGCCAGTGCGTCAGCGCGGTCTTCGCCGGCCGGATCGCTCCCGTGCTCGGCGCGCCGGTACACGTGACGCACCTTCCGGCGGACGTTTCGCACGCGGCGGTCGCCGACCGGCACGATGCGCGCTTGACGGAGTCCTTCGCCACGTACGTCAACGGGCGCTTGATCTCCACCGGCGCCACGCTCCTCAACGACCCGTTCGAGTACGGCGAACGCAAGGCAGCCGATCTCAGGCGCGCCGGCGGCGTGGGCAACCTGGAGGAAGAGCGCGGTGAGGACTTCGGCGCGGTCTTGCAGCGGGGCATGCCGCCGGCCGCTTTCATGCGAACCGCGGTCGGCCGGCTCGTCGTGCAATTCGGCAGTGCCGAAGCCCAGCGGCGTGAGTCCCGCGCCGTGGTGAGTCATGCCTGAGCACGGGACCGCCGGTACCGCGACGGTCGAAGCTCGCGACGGCGACGGCGACACCCTGCTGGGCCTCGCGATCGAGGCCTATCTGTTCGGGTACCCGTCGGTGGAGATGTTCCGCACCATGCACCAGCTCGCCGGCTCGCGCGCTGCCGGCGCGGACGGCTACGCGTTCAACGCCTTCGTTCACGAGCGGCGGCGGGCGACGGCCGCCGACGAGTGGCTGTCTGCCCCGAACAGCGAAATGCTCTACTCGAACGCCTGGCTGGACCTCAGCTCCGGCCCGGTGCTGCTGCACGTCCCCGACATGGGCGAGCGGTTTTACGTGCTGCAGCTGCTGGACTTCTTCGCCACGGCCTACGCCCACATCGGGACGCGCACGTCGGGGAACCGCGCCAAGACGGTGGCCGTGGCCGGTCCGGGCTGGTCGGGCCGTCTACCCGACGACGTCGCCGTCGTCCGGTCGCCGACCGACTTCGGCTGGATCTTCGGCCGCATCGGCATCGCGGGAGATCACGAGCTCGTCACCGTCAACGGGCTGCAGGATCGGCTCGCCCTCACGCCCGTCGCCGCCCCCGGCGAGCCGCTTCGGAGAGAGACGGGCTGGCCTCGATACCGCAGCGGCGGCAAGCTGGACTTCTTCGCCAACTTGGATCGGGTCTTGCGCCGCAACCCGCCTCCGCCTGAGGAGGCGGAACTGGTCGCATGCCTGCCCCGGCTGGGCATCCTGGCCGACGAGCCCTTCGAGCCGGCCGCGCTCGATGCCGCGCTGAGCACAACGCTCGAACGCGCCGTCGAGCGAGCGGACGAGCTCATCGCCGAGCGCGAGTCGAAGTTCGAGCCGTTCTGCCCCGGCTGGATCTGGGAAGGGCCTTCGGCCGGCAGGTTCGGCCGCGATCACCTGTCCCGGGCCGCCTCCGCGAAAGCGGGCTTGGGCATCCTCGCGCCCGAGGAGGCGATCTATCCCTTTGCGTACGTGGACGACGCGGGCGAAGCGCTGGCCGGCAGCCGCCGGTACCGCTTGGCGTTCGCGCCCCACCAACTGCCGCAAGGAGCGTACTCCTGGTCGGTGACGGTCTACAGCTTGCCCGATTACCACCTGGTCGGAAATCCGATCGATCGCTACAGCCTGGGAAGCGCCGGCGCCGCGCTGACGACCGGGCCCGATGGTTCGGTGCAACTGGCCTTGCAGGCCGAGCGGCCCGCCGATCCGGCGCTCGACTGGCTGCCGACGCCTCGCAGCGGAAACTTCGTCGTGGCGCTGCGCGTCTTCGGCCCCGGCGAGTCCCTCTTGCGCGGCGAGCACCAACTGCCGCCGGTCACCCGCGTGGCTGGTCGATGACGAGAACGCCGGCGTACCGGGTGGTCGAAGGGATCGGTCGCACGTTGCGCGGGTGCGGTTTGGTCTCGGTGAGCCTGGACCCGGAGGAGCTGTGCGGCGTGGCCCAGCGCCGGGCCGGCCTGACCGATTTCGGAGCAGACGAATTTCGTGAGCCGCTGGCGATGCTCGTGCGGTCGCTCGAACACGAAGCGCGGCTGAGCTTCGTCGGCCGCGTGCTGGTGCGCGAAATCCTCATCCAGAAGCTGATCAACCGGCTGCTGCTGGCCGACTCGATCCGCCGCCATCCCGAGATCCTGGACGTCGAGATTCGCGAGCCCATCATCATCACGGGCCTGCCGCGCACCGGCACGACCCTGCTTCACCGCATCCTGGCCCAGGACGAGACCCTCCGCCACCTGCAGATGTGGGAAGTCTGGAAACCTGCGCCTCCGCCCGATCCGAGCAGCCACGCGACCGACCCGCGCCGCGCCGACCGGGCCTACAACAACTCCGACGCGCCCGGCCTGGCGGGTGTCGTGTGCACGCTGGAGGACCGGTTGATCGGCGCCGAGACGATCCGCAAGCGCCAAGCGGCCCACTTCGTCGGCATGTCCGAGCCCGAAGAGTGCCAGCTGCTCTTCATGAACTCGTTCACCAGCCAAGAGTTCGTGCTCTTCTTCGCCGACGCCGTACCGTCGTACGCGATGTGGCTGCTGGATCAGCCCCTGCTGGAGCCCTACGCGTACTACCGCCGCCAGCTGCAGGTGCTGACCTGGAAATTTCCCGGCCGGCGGTTGATCCTCAAATCGCCCCAGCACGTGCAGAGCCTGGGCGCGCTCTTCGCGGTCTTGCCCGATGCGAAGGTGGTCTGGTGCCATCGCGAACCGCGCAGCGTCGTTCTCTCGTGGTGCCACCTGAACCGCATCGACGGCGAGATCTACAACGACGCTTCGCCCGCCGGTGCGCGCGGCTTGGGCCCCAGCGTGCTGAACTGGCTGGGCACGGAACTCGATCGCGCGCTGGACGTGCTGCCGTCGCTGCCTCAGGAGCAGGTCGTTCACGTCTCGTACCGCCAGTCCGTTGCCGACCCGGTGGCCTTCGCTCTCGCTCTGCGCGAGCGGCTGGGCCTGGGCGAAGCCGAAGCAGCCACGAAGCAGATGGAAACCTGGATGAGCGGTAACGGCAAGAACGCCGACGGTGCGCCCAAGTACGACGCCGCGGCCTACGGCCTCACCGCCGAGGCGATCGACGAGCGCTTCGCGCCCTACCGGCGCGCGTTCGCGGGTTTGCTGTGAAGGTCTGGGCGCTGACCGTGTTCAGCGCCGCGTTCTTCATTCTGTGCGACACGCTCAGCACGGGCTGGGCCAAGGACCACCGGACGACCACCCTGGCGATCCTGATCGTCTTGTCGCCCACCGCGTACTTGCTGTTCGGCATCCTCGCGAGCCGCGTGAACCTCGCGGTCGCGGGCTCGCTCGTCAACCTCATGATCATGATCGGTTCCGTCTTGGTAGGCCTGCTCTACTTCAAGGAACGCCTGACCGTGCTGCAATGGACCGGAATCGGTTTCGGAATGGTCGCGGTCGCCCTGTTGAGCGTGCGCATCCCGAAATAACGGACGTGGGAACGCACGCCCGTGCTGCGATCCTACGCTTGGTCGACCTCCAAGATGCCCGCATGCTTCGCGCAAACGTTTATCATCGAGTAATTTGCAGCATCGTTTGCCGTTTCTATTGCGGGTGCAGTTGTCAGCGCCATACAATGCAGAAGGTCGCGAAAACGGTGCAACGCTTCGAGCATGCCGCGAAGATCGCGATCGCTCGAACCGTGAATAACCCAGTACGAATCGACGAGCTGACTCACAGCATCCCACCGTCCAAAGCAGTCCCAAATCAATACTTCATCACGCCCGAGGAACTCGTCCGGATCAGGAGGCGGATCGTCGACAGTACTTGATACGCCCGCCTCCGTAAGCGTGTGCTGACGAACGATCGGTGTTCCCAACAACTGATGTAAGGTGCTGAAGGATCGGCCCATTTAAGCGTTCCAGTCGGCTACTACTGAGTATGATTGCAGATGCCGACTTTGAAGTTAGGTAAAGGTATACCGAGATAGTACCAATTCGAGTGATACGTCGCAACTCCCGACGAGTAAGGCTTGCCAAGCCCAGGAAAATCCCGGGGGTAGACGAACGTGATGTCTTTGCCGTTATTTACGAAGTGTCGAACGCCGACAGCGGTGCTCTCCGCATCTCTGTAGTACACGAACGCTCGGCCATATCCGCCCGGGTTACGGCAAGTGATCGATGCCGGCCATCCTTGTGATCTAGACATTGAAACGAACAAGTTTTGCGGACTCGAGCTATTCGCGGCATACTCTTGGACGCAGTTCGGAGTATCGGTGGACAAGTCGAACGTGCAGTAAAACCCTGAACCGAAATCTATGCTGATACTCCCCAATACGCTGCCGTCCGGGCTATCACCGCAGCGCCCATTCCAGCACACATTGTCGGTGGGCGTTGCGAATGGATCGCCGGCACATGACATAGAAGCATCGAACGCACAGGCACTGACAGGAGAATTGGAACCCGCCATTTCCAGGGTCGGGTGGCTCGTACGGATTCCAGAAAGCCTCCGGCTGCATTTCCACTGGTTCGCCGTTTTGCGCGAGTCGAGCTTTGACAGATCGAACGCTAGCCAGGGGAATCAGGCCTTCGCCGCCGGGACGCCGTAGCGAAAGGAACGGCGAGTTCAACCTATCAGCGCAACAGTTCGCTCAGTATAGCAGCTGGCGTG
>CAXTNU010000031.1:0-21409 GCA_964245595.1 uncultured bacterium
GAACGCGGCCGCCGCGCAGGAGCTCCAAGCCTCGTGCCAAGCGCTGGCGAACCTCGTCACGCCGATCACCCAAGCCGCGATCACCCAGTCGCGCGCGGCTTCGGAAGTCTCCGCCGCGGTCGGCGAGCTGGGGCTGGAAACCGCCGAGCTCGCCGCCACGACCGAGGTGGTGCGGGCGCGCGCGACCGACCTCGACGGGCTGGTGCGGATCTTCCGCGCCGCCCGCGGCGGCGAACCGGTCGGCGAGCACGAGCTGCGCCTCGACGGCGAAGCGCAGCTCGCCCTGCGCTGACGCGCCGGGTCAGGTGACCGGCGAGAGCCGCGGGCTGGGCCGCTCCGGGCGGCCGACCTTGTGGCTCTCGCGCCAGCCGCCGCCGTCGTCGATCGCGACGATGTCGGCGGTGAAGTCGAACGAGCCCTGGCCTTTGAAGAACGCGCTCCCGACCGCGTAGGCGTCGGCCGGCACGCGGTCGCGCTCGAAGCGCCGGATGCGCTCGGCGTCGAACCCGCCGCTGACCACGATGCGCACCTGGCCGAAGCCTGCGGCGTCGAGCGCGTCGCGCACGTTGTGCACGAGCTGGGCGTTGACGCCGGTCGGCGGAAAGGTGCCCATCTGCGGGATCACGCTCTGGTCGACCAGCGTGCCGCTGGTGTCCAGGCGCACGCCCCACAAGCGGTCGCCCAGCGCCCGCGCGCAGGCCAGCGACGTGCCGACGCAGTCGTTCTCGAAGTCGACCAGCGCGATCACGTTGACCGCCGGGTCGATGTACTGCGCGAACTTGCGGGTCGCGAGCACGGTGTCGCCGCCGTACGCGGCGATCAGCGCGTGCGGCACGGTTCCCATCCCGCGCGAACCCCACCACTCGGCGTTGGCATCGGTCGACACGCCCAGCGCGCCGGAGATGTAGGCCGCGTAGCCGTCGCCGGTCTGCACCAGGTGGTGGTCGAAGCGGGCCGGGAAGAACAGCACGTCCTTGCCGCCCGCCGCGTCGACGATCGCGCGCGCGTTGGTCGCGATGCGCGTGCGGCGCGCGAGCACGCCCAGATACTCCGTTTCCAAGTGCGCGAAGAGCGCGTAGTCGCCCTCGATCGTCATCACCGTCTCGAACGGCCCGATCGCGTCGCCGTCGTAGAGCGCGCGCACCGTGAGCTGGTCCCAGCCGTCCCGCCAGCCCCCGTCGGGCGCGCGCAGGCCGCTGCACAGCTTGAGGATCGCGAGCGCCTCGTCGATCCCGCACAGCACCGAGCTGCCGCGCTGGAACACCTGCATCCGCACCCTGGGATGGTAGCCGTCGGCGGCGAGGATCTCGCGCGCGCGGTTGAAATAGACGTCGGAGTAGTAGCCGTCGCGCATCTTCTCCAGCGGAAGGTTGAAGATCGCCGGATCGAGCCGGCTCCTGCGCAGCATGGGACGCCCGTACGCGGGCGTGGAACGAAGTCCTCGTCGATGCCAGTCCAGACCAACGCCGAGATCGCCCAGCGGCTCCGTGAGATTCGCACCCTGATGGAGTTCGCCGGCGAGCCGTTCTTCAAGTTCATGGCGTACGAGCGGGCGGCGGAGACGCTCGAGAACGCGCCCCCGCTGGCCGCGCTGCTGGCCGAGGAGCGGCTGACCGAGCTGCCCGGCGTCGGCAAGTCGATCGCGGCGCGCATCGGCGAGCTGGCCCGCACCGGCACCGACCCCTACCTCGAGGAGCTGCGCGGGAAGTACCCGCCCACCCTGATCGAGATCCTGGGCGTCCAGGGGGTCGGGATGAAGACCGCCCAGCAGCTCTTCGAGCGGCTCGGGATCGCTTCGCTGGCCGACCTGGAGCGCGCGCTCGACGAGGGCGCGCTGACGTCCGTCCCGCGCCTGGGGGCCAAGTCGATCGACAACATCCGGCGCGGCGTGCTGGCCCACAAGGGCCGCACCAAGCGCACCTCGCTCGGCACCGCCTTGCCGCTCGCGCGCG
The DNA here is from genome assembly GCA_964245595.1 of uncultured bacterium. GTDB lineage: Bacteria > Vulcanimicrobiota > Vulcanimicrobiia > Vulcanimicrobiales > Vulcanimicrobiaceae > Vulcanimicrobium. Next base: position 1,953 of record CAXTNU010000031.1, read on the forward strand.
AGGTGATGGCCTACCTGGCCGAGCGGACCGACGCGCGCGATTTGACCGCGGCGGGCAGCGTGCGGCGCCAGGAGCCGACCGTCGGCGACGTCGACGTGATCTGCACCAGCGCGAACGCCGAAGCGGTGATCGCGGCCTTCACCGCCTGGGAGCGGGCCGAGGCCGTGCTGGCCGAGGGCCCGACCAAAGCCTCGATCTGGCTGCCCGGCGGCTTGCAGATCGACCTGCGGGTGCTCCCCGAGCACCTCTACGGCAACCTGCTGCAGCACTTCACCGGCTCGCGCGAGCACAACATCCAGTTCCGCGAGCTGGCGGTGCGCAAGAACCTGCGGGTGAGCGAGAACGGGATCGTCGACCTGAGCGACGGCCGGACCATCACCTGCCGCACCGAGCCCGAGGTCTACGCCGCGCTCGGGCTGCCCTACATCCCGCCCGAGCTGCGGCTGGGGATCGGCGAGCTCGAGGCCGCCCGCGCGGGCACCCTGCCACAGGTCGTGGAGCTGGCCGACATCCGGGGCGACTTCCACCTGCACTCCACTTGGTCGGACGGGCGCGACACGCTCGAGGCGATGATCGCCGCCTGCGCCGCGCGCGGGTACGCCTACCACTCGCTCAGCGACCACTCGTGGGGCCGGGGCGGGATCGGGCTCGACCCGGCCGACCTGCGCGCCCAGCGGGCCCGGGTGCGCGAGCTGGGCGAGCGCCACGGCATCCGCACCCTGTGCTCGGCCGAGGTCGACATCCGGGCCGACGGCAGCCTCGACTACGACGACGCGATCCTGGCCGAGCTGGACTTCGTGGTCGCCTCGGTCCACTCGGCCTTCAGCCAGTCCCGCGAGGCGATGACGGCGCGCCTCCTGCGCGCCATCGAAAACCCGTACGTGAACGTGATCGGCCACCCGACCGGGCGCAACGTCGAGACGTTCGACGGCTACGACTTCGACCACGACGCGGTCTTCGCAGCCGCCGCCCGCACCGGCACGGCGCTGGAGATCGACGGTCAGCCCAGCCGGCTGGACCTGCCCAGCTCGCTGGCGCGGCGGGCCAAGAGCTTCGGCTGCACCTTCAGCTGCGACTCGGACGCCCACCGCGTGGCCGACCTGGATCACCTCGCCTACGCCGTTGGGCAAGCCCGCCGGGCCTGGCTCGGGCCGAGCGATATTCTCAATACACGACCTTTGGAGGAAGTTCTCGCCTTCGTCAGGGCGAAACGTCCCGGTCCAAACCAATGAAGGCCGCCGCCCAGCCGTCGACCGAGGAGCGCCGTCTCGCCGCGCTCTACGAATACGAGCTCCTCGACACTTCTGCCGAGGAGCTGTTCGACTCGTTCACCGCGCTGGCGGCCCAGATCTGCCAGACTCCGATCGCGCTGATCAGCTTGATCGACGCCGACCGCCAGTGGTCGAAGTCGGCCTTCGGCCTGCCCGCCGGCGGCGAGACCCCGCGTGACGAATCGCCCTGTGCGCAAGCCATGCTGGCCGACGAGTTCTTCGAGATCCCGGACCTCACGGTCGACCCCCGCTTTTGCGCCCGCCCGCTGATCGTGGGCGGGCGCGCGATCCGCTTCTACGCCGGTGCCCCGCTGGTGTCCAGCGACGGCCACGCGCTGGGCACGCTGTGCGTGCTGGACTCGCAGCCGCGCGCGCTCAGTCCCGACCAGCGCGCCTCGCTGAGCGCGATCGCCGACACGGTGGTCGAGCAGTTCGAGTCGCGCCGTGCGCTGCTGCGGCTGTTCGACAGCTCGCAGACCGAGCTGTACCACGTCGACTTGACGCTCGGACGGGTCGTGTTCGCCAGCGACGCCGCGCGCCGCAACTTGGGCTACACGATGGACGAGCTGCGCTTGCTGCCGCTCGAGGCGCTGCTGCCCGCGCTCGAAAAAGAAGGCTTGCTGGCGCAGCGGCTGGCCGAGCTGCACGACGACGCGCGCGGCCAGCTCGTGCTGCGCTCGCAGGCGCGCCGCAAGGACGGCTCGGCGTACTCGATCGAGCTGCGCATCGAGCTCATCCCGACCAAGCGCCGGGAGCTCGCGCTGGTGGTCGCGACCGACCTCACCCAGCGCGAGCAGACCCAGGAGAGCATCAACCTGCTCTCGGCGGCGATCGAGGCGGCCCAGGACGCGATCATCATCGCCAAGCCCGGCGCGACGCCGACCGACCCGACCACGATCGTCTACGCCAACGCGGCGTTCGTGCGCCAGAAGGGCGCTTCCGCGGCGGAGGTGATCGGCAAGCGCACCGACACCTTCTTCGGGCCCAAGACCGACCGCTCGCGGCTGGTCCACATGCGCGAGCAGGTCATGGCCGGCAAGCCCGCCCGGGTCGAGTACATCTCGTACCGCCACGACGGCTCGACCTATCACACCGAGGCCACCGCGCGCCCGCTGGTCGACGAGTCGGGGCGCACGACCCACTTCGTGGTCGTGCAGCGCGACGTCACCGAGAACGTCCTGCGCGGCGCCCAGCTCAGCATGCAGAACGAGCGGCTGACCGCGATCACCTCGATCGCGCGCACGCTGTTCGCCGCGCTCGAGCCCAGCGTGCTGGTCGAGTCGCTGCTCTCGGGCGTGCACGAGCTCGTCGCCGCGGTCGCCACGCTCTACGCGCCGCGCCCGCGCGGTGGTTTCGCCGCGACGCACGATCTCTCCACCGGCGAGGACTCGCCGCCCGCCGACAGCTTCGTCGCGCTGGCCGCCCGCAGCGACGTGTGCGTGCTCGACGAGCGCGAGCAGCGCGCGGCGGTGCGCGTCCCGGGTTCGGGCGACGCGACCGCCTACGTGCTCGAGGTGCGGCGCGACGTGCCGTTCACCACCGCCGACGTGTTCGCGCTGGGACTGCTGGGGCAGTACTTCGCCGTCGCGGCGCGCAACGTCGAGCTGTACGGGGAGCTGGCCGCGCGGCGCGACGCGGTAGTCGAGCTCAACCAGGTCAAGAACGATCTGATCGCGATGATGGCGCACGACTTCAAGGGCCCGCTGACGACGATCGTCGGCTTCGCCGACGTGCTGGCCGACGACGAGCGGTTCGACCCCGACTCGCGCCTGTATCTGGGCATGATCTCGTCGAGCGCGATGCGCCTGGCTTCGCTGGCGACGGACACCCTCGCGCTCTCGCGCCTGGAGCAGAACGAGCTCGCCTTGGCCCTGGGCGAAGTGGACGTCGTCGCGATGGTGCGCGACGTCGTGCGGGTGTTCTCGGTGACCCGCGCGATCGACTTGCGGGTGGCCGGCGGGGAGCTCATCGTCGGCGGCGACGCGAGCCGCCTGCGCCAAGTCGTCGAGAACCTGCTCGGCAACGCGATCAAGTACTCACCGGGCGGCGAGCCGGTCGAGGTCTCGCTGCGCGGGCGCGACGGCGCGGTCGAGCTGGCCGTGCGCGACCGCGGCATCGGCATCCCCGAGGCCGACCGGGCCAAGCTGTTCGGCCGTTTCGCGCGGGCCAGCAACGCGCGCGCGCTGGGCATCGGAGGCACCGGCTTCGGGCTCTACTTGAGCAAGTCGATCGTCGACCTGCACGGCGGCGCGATCGAGGTCGAATCGGCCGAGGGCCAGGGCTCGACCTTCCGCGTCACGATCCCGGTCCATCCGCCCTATCGGCGGGTCGCGCTGCGCCGGGTCGCGCTGCTCGACGCCGACGGCGACGCGCGCTCGTACGTCGCGCACACGCTGCGCGAGGACGGCTACGCGGTCACGGTCGCGGGCGACGCCGAGGGGCTGCTGGGCGTCCTCGACGACGGCGCGTTCGACGTCGCGCTGGTCGACGGCGACGGGCTCGAGATGGATTCCACCCACTTCCTGGCGCAGGCCGGGCGCAGCGGCGTCCCGCTGGTCCGCATCGGGCTGCGCGCGCCCGCCGACCACGCCGGCTGGGACGCGTTCCTCACCAAGCCGTTCCTGATGAAAGATCTCTACGCCGCGGTCGACGCGGCGCTGGGCACGCGGCGCCCGCGCTAACGCCGCCGACCGGACGTGACGGAGTTCGCCGCGCGTCGTGGCTCCGCCGAATCCGGCGGCTAAGAGAGATTGCTCACTTGCTCCAGGCGAACGGTGAGCGGTCGAGCGCGGCGAGGAGCTCGGCGGGGTCTTCGTAAACCGCGTCGGCGCCTGCGAGCGTTGCGGGATCCATGCCGCCGCAGCGCAGCGCGACGCACGCCACGCCCGCCTCGTGGGCGGCTTCGATGTCCCACCGGGTATCGCCGACGAACACCACCGCGTCCGGCGCGAGCCTGGCTTTCTTCAGCGCCGATTGGACGATGTCGGGCGCGGGTTTGGAACTGCCCGCGTCGTCGCTGGTCGTCGCGACGTCGACCAGGCCGTTGAGGCCGCCGCGCGCGAGCAGCCCGTCGAGCTCGCTGCTCTTCGCGCTGGTCGCGACCACGACGCGCGCGCCGCGCGCGCGAACCGCCTCGAGCAGCGCTTTCGCCCCGCGCGTCGGGCCGATGCCGGCGAGCTCGCGCTCGTCGAAGATCTCGCCGCGCCGCTTGGCGATCGTCTTGCCGGGCTCGGTCTCGTCCGACAGCCCGGCGACCTCGGGCAGAATGCGGTCGCCCCCTTGCCCGATCAGCGGCCGGATGCGCTCGAACGGCACCGGGAAGCCGCCCTCCGCCAGCGCGGCGACCCAGGCCCGGGCGTGGGCGTCGTCGGAATCGATGAGGGTTCCGTCGACGTCGAAGAGTACAGCGTCGGTCACGGGTACAACCCTACCCGTCGCGAAGTGTCGTGACCCGTTCCGCAGCGAGGTGTCCGTGGCCAGCACCAAACGTCCCACCATCGATCTCACCGCGCTGCTCTCGGGTGCCGTCAAGGCGCTGGGCGAGCGGGTGGGGCCGCTGCCGAACCTGCCCTCGAAACGCTCGCGGACGCTGCGCCCGCGCATCGCGGACACCAAGAAATCGCCCAGCGTCTGCCCGTACTGCGCGGTCGGCTGCGGAACGATGGTCTACAGCCGCGGCAACACCATCCTGGACATCGAGGGCAACCCGGACTCGCCGATCAACGGCGGAACGCTGTGCCCCAAGGGTGCCGCGACCTACCAGCTCCACGTCAACCCCAACCGCTGGACGACGGTGAAGTACCGCGCGCCGTACGCGAGCGAGTGGGCGGACGTGCCGTACGCCTGGGCGCTGGATCGCATCGCCGAGCGCTTCAAGGAGACGCGCGACCGCACGTTCGCCGAGCACGACGCGCAGGGCCGGCGCGTCGCGCGCACGACCGCGATCGCGTCGCTGGGCGGCGCGACGCTGGACAACGAGGAGAACTACCTCATCGCGAAGCTGGCCCGCTCCGCCGGGGTCGTCTTCATCGAGAACCAGGCCCGCATTTGACATAGCTCGACGGTGCCCGGTCTGGGCACCCTCTACGGCCGCGGCGGCGCGACGACGTTCCTGATGGACCTCGAGCACGCCGACCTGATCCTGATCCAGGGCTCCAACTTCGCGGAGAACCACCCGGTCGGTTTTCGTTTCGTCACCAAGGCGAAGGAACGCGGCGCGAAGGTGATCCACATCGACCCGCGCTTCACCCGCACCAGCGCCCTGGCCGACGAGTACCTGCCGATCCGCAGCGGGACCGACATCGCCTTCACCGGCGGCCTGATCAACTACGTGCTCCAGAACGAGGCCTATTTCAAAGAGTACGTGCTGGCGTACACCAACGCCAGCTACATCGTCGACGAGCGCTTCGCGGATACCGAAGACCTCGACGGCATCTTCTCGGGCTTCAACCCCGAGAAGGGCACCTACGACCCCGCCACCTGGAAATACGAGATGGAGGAGACCGGCGGCGAGACGAGCGCCGCCAACGGCAACGCCGACACGGCGAAGACGGGCGGCACCGCGGGCCCGTCCGGCGGCCATCCCGAGCACGGCACCAAGCGCCCCAAGCACGACGCCACGCTGCGGCACCCGCGCTGCGCCATCAACCTGATGAAGAAGCACTTCGCGCGCTACACGCCCGAGATGGTCGAGCGCATCTGCGGCACGCCCAAGGAGCAGTTCGTCAAGCTGTGCGAGCTGGTCGCGGCGAACAGCGGGCGCGAGAAGACGATGACCTACTGCTACGCGATGGGCTGGGCGCAGAGCACGCACGGCGTGCAGAACATCCGCGCCGCGGCGACGCTGCAGGCCCTGCTGGGCAACACCGGGCGGCCCGGCGGCGGCATCATGGCGCTGCGCGGGCACGCCTCGATCCAGGGCTCGACCGACATCGCGACGCTCTACGACCTGCTGCCCGGCTACATCAAGTCGCCGTCCTTGGAGCGCGGCGAAGACTCGTTCGAGAACTGGAAGAAGAACTGGGCCAACCCGACCGGCTGGTGGTCGAACTGGCCCAAGTACGCCGTCTCGCTGATGAAGGCGTGGTACGGCGACGCGGCGCGCGCCGACAACGGCTGGGCTTTCGACTACCTGCCCAAGAACACCGGCGATCACTCGCACATGCCGATGTTCTTCGCGATGAAGGACCGCGAGATCGAAGGCCTGCTGCTGTGGGGCCAAAACCCCGCCGTCGGCGGCCAGAACGCGGCCTTGCAGCGCGCGGCGCTGGGCCAGCTCAAGTGGATGGTCTGCCAAGACCTGTTCGAGACCGAGACCGCCGCGTTCTGGAAGCGCGAGGGAGTCGACCCGGCGACGATCGGGACCGAGATCTTCTTCATGCCGGCCGCCAGCGTGGCCGAGAAGGCCGGCACGTTCACCAACACGATGCGCCTGGTGCAGTTCCACGAGAAGGCCGTCGACCCGCCGCTCGACGCCAAGAGCGATCTGTCGTTCGCCTGGAACCTGGGCCGCAAGCTCAAGGAGATGTACGCGAACTCGGCGCGCGCGATCGACCGGCCGCTGCTCGACATGACCTGGAACTACGCCTCCGACGACGAGCACGAGCGCGCCCAAGGCGAGCCCGACGTCGAGAAGATCATGCGCGAGATGAACGGCTTCGACGTCGCGACGGGCGAGCAGATCGCGACCTTCGCGAACCTCGAGGACGACGGCACGACCGCCGCCGGAGCTTGGATCTACACCGGCTACTTCCCGCGCAAGGACGAGAACCTGACCCGCCGCCGCAAGGGCGACGACTGGGTCAGCGCGGAGTGGGCCTGGGCGTGGCCGGCCAACCGGCGCAACCTCTACAACCGCGCCTCCGCCGATCCCGACGGCAAGCCGTGGAGCGAGGCCAAGAAGTACGTCTGGTGGGACGCGGACGCGAGGAAGTGGACCGGCTACGACGTGCCGGACTTCCCGGTCGGCAAGGACCCGTCGTTCAAGGCCCAGCCCGGTTCGAAGGGCATGGACGCGCACGACGGGACGGCGCCGTTCATGATGCAGGAGTACGGCGTCGCCGAGATCTTCGGCGTGCAGGGAACGGTCGACGGGCCGTTCCCGACCCATTACGAGCCGCGCGAGTCGCCGGTGCCCAACGCCCTCTACCCCGAGCAGCAGTTCAACCCGGTTCTCAAGGAATGGCGCCGGCGCGACAATCCCTACCACGCGGTCGCCGACCCGAAGTATCCCTACGTGCTCTCGACGTACCGGCTCACCGAGCACCACCTGACCGGCGCGATGACGCGCTGGAACTCGTGGCTGGCCGAGCTGCAGCCGGCCGTGTTCTGCGAGATCTCGCCCGAGCTGGCGGTCGAGCAGGGCATCCGCAACGGCGACTGGGTGACGATCGAGACCGCCCGCGGCGAGGTCGAGGCCAGAGCGCTGGTCACCGGCCGCATGGCGCCGTTCAAGATCGGTCCCAAGCAGTGGGTGCACCAAGTCGGGCTGCCGATCCACTTCGGCTACCAGGGTTTGGTGACGGGCGACGCGGCCAACGTGCTGCCGCCGATGGTCGCCGATCCCAACGTCTCGATCCACGAGGCCAAGGCGTTCACCTGCAACGTGCGGCTGGGCCGGCGCGGCCCATCCCACGAGGGCCCGACGTGGCTCCCGGTGCCGCAGGCCGAGCAGACGCCGCTGGGCACGCCCGAGCGCCCGACGCGCGGCGAAGCGCCGGCCGGCGACCGCTTCCAGACCGATTCGGGCATCGCATCGGCCGAACAGATCATGGCCGGCTCGCGCCGGGTCCACGACATCGCAGAGCAGCAGGGAGAGACCTAACGTGGAACCGTCGACCTGGGGCGTGGAGCCGAGTACCGAGCAGCCGGGCAGCACGATGGGCTTCTTCACCGACGTCACGCTGTGCATCGGCTGCAAGGCGTGCGAGGTGGCGTGCAAGCAGTGGAACCAGCTCCCGGCCGACGGCTTCGCCTTCACCGGCAACAGCTACGACAACACGAGCCGGCTGTCGGCGACGACCTGGCGGCACGTCGCGTTCGTCGAGCAGATGGACCGCACCACGCCGGCCGCGTCGCGCTGGATGATGATGTCGGACGTCTGCAAGCACTGCACCAACGCCGGGTGTCTGGAGGCATGCCCGACCGGCGCGATCGTGCGCAACGAGTTCGGCGACGTGTACGTGCAGCCCGACGTCTGCAACGGCTGCGGCTACTGCGTGCCGTCGTGCCCGTTCGGCGTCGTCGCGGTGCAGCCGGACTCGGGCGTGGCGCAGAAGTGCACGCTCTGCTACGACCGCCAAAAAGACGGCCTGGAACCGGCTTGCGCGAAGTCGTGCCCGACCGATTCGATCACCTTCGGCCCGGTCGAGGAACTGCGGGTGAAGGCCGAGGCGCGGGTGGCGAAATTGCGCGCGCAGGGCAGCGAGGCGCACCTGTACGGCGTCGACGGCGAGGAGACGCGCAACGTCGGTTCGCTCAACGCGTTCTTCCTGCTGCCCGACCGGCCCGAGGTGTTCAACCTGCCGCCCGAGCCCGTGCTGCCCTCGACCTTCCAGCCCGCCGCGTACGCGAGCGGCCTGCTCGCCGCGGCCGCGCTGGCGCTGGTCGGGCTGCGCGTCTTTCGCGGCAACGGCGGGGCGCAGGCGTAGTGGAGACCGGCCAAAGCACGTCGCAGCCGCACGGCGCGAACTACGCCGCGGCGGGCAACTTCTCGCCCGACGCGGTCGCCGCGTCGATGGCGCGCGGCGACGGCGGGTTCGGGCGCGATCAGCAGACGTACTTCGACCATCCCGTGCTGCGCAAGGGGCACTGGCGCTGGGAGATCGTCTGGTACTTCTTCGTCGGCGGCGCGGCGGCAGCGTCGAGCGCGCTGGCGACGCTGGCGACGCGCGGCGGCGACCCGGCCGACGCCGAGCTGGTGCGCAACGGCCGCTACGCCGCGCTGGCCGGGTCGGCGATCAGCAGCGTGCTGCTGGTGATGGACTTGGGCCGCCCCGAGCGCTTCTTGAACATGCTGCGCATCGCAAAGCTCAAGTCGCCGATGTCGGTCGGCGTGTACACGCTGGTCACGTTCTCGACCGGGGCGGGGTTCGCGGCGCTCGAGCAGGCCCGCGCGGACCGTCTGGTGCCGTTCCCGGTCGGCCCGCTGGTCGCGCTGACGCGCCCGGTGCGCGCGCTGACCGCGACCGTGTCGACCGCCTTCATGGGTTCCTACACCGGGGTCCTGATCGCGGCTACCGCGATTCCGCTCTGGTACACCGGCCGGCGCCACATCCCGGCCATCTTCGCCTGCTCGGCGATGACCAGCGGCGCCGCGCTGCAATCGCTGCTGCTGGCCCTGTTCGGCGGCTCGCCGCGGACCGCCAAGAAGCTCGAGACGGTCGAGCTCGTCGCGTCGCTGGCCGAGGCGGCTCTGCTGACGGCGTACGAGCGACACGCCGGCGAGCTGGGCGAGCCGCTCTTCGGGGGCAAGCGCGGCAGCCGTCTCAAGACCTGGACCCTGGGCCTTGGCATCGCGCTCCCGGCGCTGCTCAACCTGTCCTCCGTGCTCTCCCGCAAGCCGCCCACCAAGCACCACCGCCTGCGCACCATCATGACCTCGTCGCTCGCCCTGGCCGGCGGCTACGTGTTGCGCGAGGCGTTCATCGAAGCGGGCCGCGACAGCGCCGACGACCCGCGCGCCTACCTGCGCCACCCGGAGTGACCTCCTAGAAGCTGTCTCTAGACATACTGTCTCAGAGACAGCATGCTCTTGAGACAAGATGCTTGACGAACAGCCGTTCATTGGCCGAGCCCGCGAGCTGAGCGCCCTGGAACACTCGTACGATGGGGCGGGCGGCGAGCTCGTCTTGCTGTACGGGCGGAGGCGGATCGGAACGACCTATCTTCTCCAGCGCTTCACGACCGGTCGCAGGACCATCTTCTACCAAGCAACCCGGCAAGCGGAAGCCGACGAGCTGCGCTCGTTCACCGAGCAGTGCGGAGCGTTGCTCGGCCCTCTCCCGCCCGGCTATACGTTCCCGACCTGGGAAGCCGCGCTGGAGTACCTCGACACCAACGCCGGGACCGCGCGGCTCGCCGTCATCCTGGACGAGTTTCCGTACCTGTGCGAGTCGACCGCGGGGCTGGCATCGGTCGTCCAGCGCTGGTGGGACCGGCGCGGGCGCGCCTCCCGGATCATGCTCGTGCTGTGCGGATCGGCGCAGGCCTTCATGGCCGAACTCGATGCCGGCTCCGCGCCGCTGCACCAGCGCTTCACCAAGAAGATCGCGCTGGGCCCGCTGTCGTATCGCGAAGCGGCGGAGTTCGTGCCGTCGCTCGATCCGGCCGACCGAGCCCGCGTCTTCGGTATCGTGGGCGGTACGCCGCTCTATCTGCGGGAGTGGCGCGCCGGCCGCAGCATGCGCGCGACAACCTGCTCTCGCTGTTCGGCGATCCGGGCGGTCTGCTCGTCGATTCCGCGCCGCTGGCCCTGCACGCCGATCTCGGTGATGCCACGGCGTCGTACCGCGCGCTGGCGGCGATCGCGAACGGCGCCACCAAGCGCAACGACATCTTGCAGAAGGCGCGCATCACCAACGAACGTGTCCTCACCCCGGCTCGAAGAGCTGCGGCTCGTCGCCAAACGCGTTCCGGTCACCGAAGGGCCGAAGTCCCGGCGCGGGCTCTTCGCGCTCACCGACCCGTACTTCCAGTTCTGGTTCCGCTTCATCGAGCCGCACCGTGCGACGATCGACCGCGGCTTCGGCGGGCAGCTCGTGGACGGCGTGATCCTGCCCGGCCTGGACGGCCACATGGGGCCGGTCTTCGAGGAGCTGGCGCGTGCGTTCGCCGTGCAGCTCGTAACGGACGGGCAACTGCGCGCTCGACGTCGGCTCCTGGTGGTCGCCGGACGGCCGGCACGAGATCGACATCGTCGCGATGGGGCCCAGGCAGCCGGCGTTCATCGGAGCGGTGAAATGGCGGCGTGCCGAGCTCGGCCGCGACGTCTATGCGAACCTGGCGGATCACGCGCGGGCGCTCGGGACGGACGCCTCGATCCCGTGGCTCATGATCGGCCGCGGCGGCGTCGACGAAGACGCGCTCCGGCGCGAGCCGCACGTCCGCGGCTATTCGATCGCCGATCTCTATGTATGACCGGGCGGGCCGTGGGAACCGTGCGGGTGAGCGAGTAAAGGCAGCGCGATGATCCGCCCGCGCACGTTTTCGATCGTCGCGTTCGACCGGGATTCCGGCGAGCTCGGCATCGCGGTGCAATCGAAGTTCCTGTCCGTCGGGGCGGTGGTGCCGTGGGTGCGGGCGGGTGCCGGCGCGGTCGCGACGCAGTCGTTCGCGAATACGACGTTCGGGCCGCTCGGGCTGACGGCGCTCGCGCGCGGCGACGCGTCCGAGGCCGTCATGCGCGCGCTGCTGGCGGACGACGGCGGCCGCGCGACGCGCCAGGTCGGAATCGTGGACGTGCACGGCCGCGCCGCGACGTTCACCGGCGCGGAGTGCATCGGCTGGGCGGGCGGGCGCACCGGAGACGGTTACGCGGCGCAGGGCAACTGCCTGGCCGGCGCGGCGGTGGTCGACGCGCTGGCCGAGACGTTCGCGGCCGCCCGCGGGCCCCTCTCGTACCGGCTGGTCGCCGCGCTGGCCGCGGCGCAGGCCGCCGGTGGCGACAAGCGCGGCCAGCAGAGCGCGGCCCTCATCGTCGAGAAGCCGGGCGGCGGCTACGGCGCCTTCAACGACCGCTACGTGGACCTGCGCGTGGACGACCACCCGGCGCCGATCGCCGAGCTGCGCCGCATCCTCGACCTGCACGCGCTGTACTTCTTCCCGGCCGAGCCGCACGACGTGATCCCGGTCGACGGGTCGCTCGAAGCCGAGATCGCCCGCGCGCTGGTCCGCGTCGGCGCGCTGGACCTCACCGCGCTCGACCGCGGCAGCGGCGATGGGGGCACCGGTAAGGCGGGCGACACCGCAGCTTACGACGAGCGCGTCCACGCGGCGCTGGTCGCCTACATGCACGTCGAGAACTTGGAGAACCGCGTCCGCACCGATGGCGCGATCGACCGCCAGACGCTCGACTACTTGCGCGCGGCCGCGGCCATCGCGCGCTGAGCCGCCTGCTCGCTTGAAGGCGGGGACCGCCTCGCGCCGTCTCGGCGTAAGCCGCCTTGCGGTCCGGCCTGGCCGCATCCGCTAGACTGGCCGTGACGTTGAATACGGAGGAATGATGATTACGCGAACGGTTGGTCTGGTCCGAGGATTCGTGGCGCTCTGCGCGCTCGCGCTCGGTATGAACGGCACGGCGCTGGCAGCGGGCACGGCAGCGCCTGCGGGGCAGCACCACCTCGCCAAGGCCGTGCTGGCCGGCGGTTGCTTCTGGGGCATGGAAGGCGTGTTCGAGCAGGTCGACGGCGTGACCAACGTCGTCGCCGGCTACTCGGGCGGCAGCGCGGCTACCGCGCACTACGACATGACGTCGTCCGGCACCACCGGCCACGCCGAGTCGGTCGAGATCACCTACGACCCGGCCCGCATCTCGTACGAGAAGCTGCTCGAGGTGTTCTTCACCGTCGCCCACGACCCGACGACGCTCGACCGCCAAGGCCCCGACGCGGGCACGCAGTACCGCTCGGCGATCTTCTACGCCGACGAAGCGCAAAAGCGCGCCGCGCAGACCGAGATCGCCGCGCTCACCAGCGCGCACGCGTTCGGCGCGCCGATCGTCACCCAGGTCGTGCCGCTGCGCGCGTTCTATGCGGCCGAGGCGCACCACCAGCACTACATGGCGCGCAACCCCTACGACCCCTACATTCTGATCAACGACCGGCCCAAGCTCACCGCGCTGCGCGCGAAGTTTCCCAGCCTCGTCGCGAAGAAAGGTTAGTGCGGTAACGCGCGCAGCGCGTTGCGGTCGATCTTGCCGTTGGGGCTGAGCGGCATCGCGCCCAGCGTGACGTAGTCGTTGGGCAGCATGTACTTGGGCAGACGGTCCTTGAGGAACGAGCGCAGGTGCGCGCTCAGCTCTTGCGCCGTCTGCTCCGTTTTCAGCGAGACGAAGGCCACCAGCCGCTGGTCGCCGGCCGCGTCCTGGCGCGGCAGCACCACCGCTTCGCGGATCGCCGGGCTCTGGCGCAGCGCGCTCTCGATGTCGCCCAGGTCGATGCGGTAGCCGCGCAGCTTGACCTGGTGGTCGACTCGCCCGACGAACTCCAGGTCCCAGTCGGGCAGGAAGCGCGCCACGTCGCCGGTGCGGTACAGCAGCGCGGCGGGGTCGTCGCCGAACGGGTCGCGCACGAATTTCTGGGCCGTCAGGGCGGCGTCGTTGATGTAGCCCGCGCCGACGCCGTCGCCGGCGATGCAGAGCTCGCCCGACTCGCCGAACGGCACCGGAGCCAGGGTCTCATCGAGGATGTAGACCTGCGAGTTGGAGATCGGCTTGCCGATCGGCACCGACGCCGCGGCGTAGCGCGCGTAGTCGTGCAGGCGGTAGAAGGTCGACACGTCGGTCGCCTCGGCCGCGCCGTACACGTTGACGACCTCGGTCGCGCACGCGCCGGACTCGGCCCAGTCGCGCAGGCGGGTGGCCGAGATGGCCTCGCCGCCCAGGAACAGGTGGCGCAGCGAGTTCAGCCGCGCATACGTCGTCGCGCTCGGGTTCTCGATCAGCAGGTAGAACATGCTGGGCGAGCAGTTCATCAGCGTGATGCGCCGCTGCTCGATCGTCTGCATGACCAGCTGCGGGTTGTAGAAATCGGACGCGGCGAGGTGGAGCTGCGCGCCCGCGATCAGCGGCATGACGATGCTGCGCTGGGTGATGTCGAAACTGAAGGAGCTGACGACCAGCGCGCGGTCGGCGGGATTCACGCCGAACTCGGTCACGAACCAGTGCATCAGGTTCGTCCACCCGCCGTGGTATACGGCGGCGGCTTTGGGCTTGCCGGTCGAGCCGGAGGTGAAGATGACGTAGCAGAGGTTGCGCACCGTCACCGGAGGCGGCGGGTTCGCGGGTGCCGGCGCGGCGGCGATCGCCTCGCGGTCGCGGTCCAGGCACACGACCTGGGCGCGGTGCTCGGGCAGTCCGGCCAGCACGCGCTCCTGGGTCAGCAGCACCGGGATCTCGACGTCCTCGAACATCGCGGCCAGGCGCTTTTTCGGATAGGTGGGGTCGAGGGGAACGTACGCTCCCCCAGCCTTCAAGGTTCCCAGGATGCCGACGATCAGCTCGAGCGAACGGTGCATGCAGAGCCCGACCAGCACGTCGGGGCCCACGCCCAGACCCTGCAGGTAGCGGGCCAGCTCGTTCGCCCGCTCGTCGAGCTCGCGGTAGGTCAGTTCGCGCTCGCCGTAGACGAGGGCGATCGCATCGGGAGCTCGGCGCGCCTGCGCTTCGAACAGCTGGTGGATGCAGCTGTCCCGCGGGTAGTCCGCGGGCGTGTCGTTCCACTCCACCAGCATCCGGTGGCGGACGTCCGCCACCGGTGCTTGCCGTTCCGAGCCCGTCATCGTGCGCTCTCCCTGTCTACGCTGCGGCCGGTTCTACCCGAGCGCTAGTTTTCCGGCAGGGTGGCGACGATCTGCCACGACCAGGTCGGGTTCACGCACTCGCCCGGCGTCTCGATGATCTCGAAGAAGTCGAGCTTGAGGCCGACCCCGGCGAACAGGCCGCGGATCTCGTCCTCGCTGACGAGCATGTGGCGGGTGTGGACGTCGGCGAAGAACTGGAACTGCTCCATGAGCTGTTCCTTGGTGATGTCCATGCCGGCGAAGTTGTCGGCGAACTCGTCCAGCCGGCGCCGCGCGCGGGCCGCGTAGTAGGCGCGCGTCTCGGGCGTGGTCGGCACGCCGATCATCGCGGTGGTGACGACCGAGCCGCCGGGCTTGAGCAGTTCCTTCCAGCGCTTGAGGATGGAGGGCTTGTACTCCGCCTTGAGCACGGTGAGGAACTCGTCGGTGACGATCAGGTCGTAGGTGCCCAGCTTCATGTTGGGGCTGGTGATGATGTTGTCGCGGACCGTCTCGATCTGGATGCCCTGCTTCTCGGCGTACCACTTGGTGATGAGCAGCGGGGTGTTGCAGATGTCGTACAGCGCGATCGTCGGCTTGGTGCCGGCCGTCTTGACGGCGTCGATGAGCGTGGCCGACATGCCGTGGTCGGCGGCGGCCGAGATCAGCACGTTCGCGTTGGGCTTGGCGCGCAGGATGGCGCTGAGCGCGTCGTTGTAGAACGTGTACCAGGGCGGGGTGGCGACCATGTTGAGCAGGCGCAGGTACTGCCAGGTGCCGTGGTACCAGTCGCACGACTCGACCTGCAGATCACCCTTATGGGTCTTGGCCCACTCTTCCATGCCGCCGACGTCCTTCGGGCGGCACTCGGTCTTGGACCACTTGTCCATGAGCGGGGCGGATTCCGCGAGGACCTTGCGGTTCTCGTCGTCCAGGGTGTACAGCTCGTTCTCGACCTGTTGCATTCGGATGGCTTCTTTCATGTTGGGGGTGCTCTCCGGGCGTGCTGCCGCGCGCCGCGGAGGGCGGAGTGCCACGATGACGCCTCGTGACGCGGCGTGGCTCGCGCGGCGAGAACTCGGGCCTCTCCATACCGGCGAAGCCCGAACTCTCGCGTTTTCGACCGCGAGCCGGTGTCGTGTCAGCGCGAGCTAGGTGTCATAGTGGGCAAACGGCTTGCCCGTGAGCGTGTGCGTCGCGATCTTGTTGCCGGCTGCCGGATCGGCTTTGCCGGCGACCAGCACCGCGCCGTACCGGTCGAGCGTCACCTTGCCGCCGTACTCTTCGAGGAATTCGGTGTCCGGATAGATGCGCACCGACGAAGGGATGTAGCGCGACGCGAACGCGATGCGAGACTCCTTCGTCTGTCCGGCGTGCGGGAGCGACGCGTGCATCAGCGTCGACCAGAAGATGATGAACTCGCCCGCGCGGCAGGGGACGGTGACCGCCTGCGACTCGTCGGGCGCCCAGTTCGGGTCCTTCTGCAGCGAGCGGTAGTCATAGCCCCAGAAGCCGCGCTTGACGCCGTCCTTGATCAGGGCGTTGATGCGGTTGGGATCGTACTGCATCCCGCCCGTCTCGTCGTAGAACATCGATTTGTGGGTGCCGGGCATGAACTGCATCGAGCCCATCGACTCGTCGGCCTCCGTGAAGGCGCCCCAAACCGTGATGGCGCCGCCGAACGGGCCGCCCCGCACGGCGTCCTGGACGTGTGACGGCCACTCGAGCTGCGGCCTGCCCGAGGCCATCGCGAAGGTGTCGGCCTGGTGCCAGTCGGTGCCTTCCTCGCCCGAGACCTTCGAGAAGAACTCGCTGCGCCACTGCAGCACGTCGGGGCCCAGGATGCTGACCACGCGATGCACGATCTCGGGCCGCCCGATGTGGTCCGCCAGGAACTCGTTGTCGAGGTGGCGGTCGTAGTTGGCGATGTTGGTATTGCCCGACATCGAGTCCATCTGATAGGCCGCGTGGCTGCGATCCATCAGCTTGAGCCGCTGGCGCCGCCAGGTGGCCTTGACCTCGTCGGGCTCGTACAGCTTGAACGGCCCGGCATAGCCGCGCTCGTGAAACTGCGCCAGCTCCTCGGGACTGAAGGCGAACTGTAGTTTGTTCGGAGTCGTCTGAATCGTGTCCATCGTCTTCTCCAAGCGATTGAGGATTAGGTCTTGCGCAGCTCCGCGTCGACGGTGGCGGCCAACTGAGCGATCGTCGCTTCGTCGCCCAGCACGCTGCCGTCGAGGGAGAGGTTGAACGTTTCGTTCACGCGCCCGAAGACGCGAATCAAATCCAGCGACGTGCCGCCGATGTCGAAGAAATCGTCCGTCAGACCGATCCCTTTCTGCTGCAGAACGTCTTCCCAGATGTCGGTGATCGCCTGCTGTGTCGTGCTGTCAGTGTTGACGCTCATAGATCGCTCACTCTCCGATAGTGTGGATGAACGCGGACTCGGCCGTTCGATGAGTGCGGTCTGCGGTAGGGGCTCAGACCCGGAGAAAACCATCGCCGGCTTCTTCAGCGCGGGCGGGGACGGCGATTCGATCGCAGCCACCACCACGCGAGCGGACGCTGCGTCGCTGCGCCCAGGCGATGGCGCGGCGGCACAGACGTTCGACTCCTGAAGTCGACGACGAGCCATTTCTCAAATAAACACCCTCCGTCGTCGCGTTTGCGGTGACGGTGTTACCTGAGCCGATTTCGCCCACACCTCGCTCGACTCTTCTTCTCGGATACAAAATGCATCCGGGTGTCAGATTCACACGGGCGAACCCCGGCTCGGGAGACCTCCGCGGGCGCGGCGGCGCCCCCTTACTTGTTCTTCTCCTCCGGAAGTATGCCGTGGGCCCGCGGGCCGGGCCAGTGCCGAGCATCACGATTGCATACAGGCAGGCTGGAAGGTCAGCCCGTTCCAGCGCGCTCCAGAAAGCCGCGCACGGCGCGGAAGAACTGCTGCGGCCGCTCGATCCAGCAAAAGTGCCCGCAGCGCTCGATCCACTGCAGCGCCGCATCCGGGAACGCGTCACGCAGCGCGTACGCGGTCGTCTCGCCGACGATGTCCTGGCGGCCCTGGACGACCAGCACCGGCGCGCTCAGGGCGGCCAGCGCGTGGCGCAGGTCGTAGTCGGTATTGACCAGATCGAGCTGCATCAGCGTCGTGGTGCGGTGGTTGAAGAACTCGGGCTCGACCGCTCCCAGCACCAGGGCGACGTTCTTCTCGAGGCAGACGTACGAACGGGCCATGGCCCGGAAGTGCTCGTAGCCGGCCTGCTGCGGGTCGGCTGCGATCCGCTCGGGGCCCGACCAGTACGCCATCCGGCGCTCCTCGTCGGTCGACAGGCGGGACTGGACGTTGGCCGGCAGGTAGCCGAAGTAGTCCGTCATCGGGCCGCCCGAGCCGGTCAGCACCAGCGCCGTCACGCGCTCGGGGTAGCGGGCGGCATAGGCCATCGCGAGCACCCCGCCCCAGGAGTGGCCGAGCACGGTCCAGGTCTCCAGTCCCAGGTGCACCCGCAGCCGCTCGACGTCGTCCACCGCCAGCGCGAGCGTCATGGTCGCCGGCTCGAGCCGCGCCATGGTGGAGCGCCCGGTGCCGCGCTGGTCGAGCACGATCGTCCGGTAGTCGCCGAGCCGCTCGGCGATCGGCAGCATGTAATCGCCCGACATGCCGGGCCCGCCGGCCAGCAGCAGCACCGGAGCGCCTTGGCCGTGGACGGTGTAGTGCAGCAGCACGTCTTGGGCGGGAACGGTACCGGCGGTCGTTGCGTCTGGCGCGGGGGCGATCATGGTCCTAGACATAGTACATGCAGCCCGTCCGTTCCGCCGCGCCCCGAACACGAACGGGGCGCCGCGTTACGCGGCACCCCGTCGGACACCCGGTCCAGAACCCGGGTCAGGTCGCGGTCGCGACCCGCGGACTGCCCACCTCGATCGGCGGAACCGGCTTCTTCGTGATGAAGGGCAGCACGATCGCGATCAGCAGCATGATCGCCATCGGCATCAGCGCGCCGTGGTACGAGCCGGTCTTGTCCTTGACCACGCCGACGATGAACGGCCCGACCAGCCCGCCGAGGCCCCACGCGGTGAGGATCGTGCCGTAGTTCTGGCCGAGGTACTTCGTGCCGAAGTAGTCCGCGTTGAACGACGGCATCACCGCGAAGCCGCCGCCATAGCAGGCCAGGATGATCGCGAACGCGATCAGCACGAGCGGGATCGCGTGCAGGCCCGCGAGCACGAAGAAGACCACGACCTGGGCCGCGTAGATCAGCGCGTAGGCGTTGTTGCGCCCCAGCCGGTCGGAGACCGCGCCCCAGAAGAACCGCCCCAGGCCGTTGAACACCGCGACGAAAGCGTAGGCCGAGATCGCCGCGCCCGCCAGCGACTTGATCGTCGCCGGGTCGCTGATGTCGTAGGAGATCAGCTCGCGGATGATCGGGACCGCGTTGGAGACGACCAGAATGCCGGCCGTGACGTTGAGGAACAGCATCAGCCAGAGCAGCCACATCTGCGGCGTGCGGATGGCCTGGGCCGGCGTGAACGAGTGCGCGTCGGAGGCCTTCGCGGCGGCCGTCGTGCCGGCGACGCTATAGCCCGCGGGCGGGTTCTTGAGCAGCGAGGCGGCCGCGCCGCCGATCACCGCGTACACGATGCCGCTGATGATGAAGACCGTCATGATCGCGCCGATCTGCTCTGGCG
>CAXTNU010000032.1:0-5791 GCA_964245595.1 uncultured bacterium
GGTCGAGCGCGGCGGCGCCGAGACGGCCGCCGCGGGCGCCGAGGTCGCCGCCGTCGTGGCGCAGTTGCCGCCCGCGCTCGCCGCGCTGGTGTACGGCTGCACCCACTACCCGCTGCTCGCCCGCTGGTTCGCCGCCGCGCTCGCCCCGCGCGTCGCCCGGATCGACCCCGCGCTCGCCCAAGCCACCGCCACCGCGCGGCTCGTCGCGAGGCTCGCGCTCGTTCCCGGCACGTCCGCGACGGCGTACTACACCAACGGCGCCGCCGCGCCGTTCGAAAGCGCCGTCCGTCTCTGGACCGGCGACACCACCGGCCGCGTCGCCGCGCTGGTCGTTCGCTGACGCACGCCGCCTGGAGCGCGGCGCCTTCGGACCGGGCGGCTAGACCACGTGGAAGATGCGGAAGAACAGCAGCGACGTCGTCACCGCCAGCAGCGTGCCGGCGACGACCTGCAGCGGGGTGTGGGCGCGCAGGTACACGCGCGACCAGCCGACCAGCGGGATCAGCACGTAGAACGGCGCCGGGCGGTCGCCGAAGAGCACGCTCAGCGCAATCAGCGGCGCGGTGATGCCCAGCGCGTGGGTCGAGATCTTCCAGTAGCGGGTGATCCACTGCACGATCAGCAGGCTGGCCACGTAGGCCGCCATCGAGGCGGTCATGATCGCCGGCGCGTGGATCAGCCACAGATCGAGCGCGCCCAGCGCGAAGAAGAGCACGAAGGCGATGAAGACCCGCTCGCGCTCGGCGCGGATCGACATGTCGAGGTCCGAGATGCGGTCCGTCGCGTAGAGCCAGAAGATGAACAGCATCGGCAGGATCGAGGTGAAGAACGCGCTGTTGAAGAGCAGGATCCAGAAGTCGTGCGCGTCGTGCGAGCGGGCGCCCGCCAGGATCACGAACAGGGCCAGCGAGGTCACGAACGGGTTGCAGACCGTCGAGATGATGCGCGCGACGTCGGTCCAGACGCGCTTGCGCACGCGCAGCGCGGTGGGCGGCGGTTGGGGGACCTGCACGGGGCCGGGCTTTCGGGCCTGCTCGTCGAACACCCCCGCATGATCCTCGAGCGCATCATGTCGCCCGCCGACGTCAAGCGGTTGACCCGCCCCGAGCTCGATCAGCTGGCCCGGGAAGTCCGCGAGACCTTGATTCGGGTCTGCGCGGCCAACGGCGGCCACCTCGCGCCCAATCTCGGCGTCGTCGAGCTGACCATCGCGCTGTTCCGCGTGCTCGACCTGCCGCAGGACGCGCTGGTCTGGGACGTCAGCCACCAGAGCTACGTCCACAAGCTGCTCAGCGGCCGCGCCGGGCGCTTCGGTTCCCTGCGCCAGGGGGGCGGGATCAGCGGCTTCGCGATGCGCAGCGAGTCGGAGTTCGACGCCTTCGGCGCCGGCCACGCCTCGACGTCGATCTCGGCCGCGCTGGGGATGGCCACCGCGCGCGACCTGGCCCGGCGCGACGACGCGGTGATCGCGGTGATCGGCGACGGCGCGCTGACCGGCGGCCTGGCCTACGAGGCGATCAACAACGCCGGCCTGCTCAAGACCAATTTCATCGTCGTGCTCAACGACAACGAGATGTCGATCGCGCCCAACGTCGGCTCGATCGCCTCGTACCTGGGCGTGCTGCGCTCGAAGCCCTTGTTCACCCGCGGGCGCGAGCTCGCCAAGGGCGTGCTCGACCACGTGCCGCTGGGCGACACCGCGCGCAAGGCGCTCTCGACTGCGGAGATGGCGGCGATGCGCTTCGTCTCCGCGGAGCACAAGGCGCCGGTGATCTTCGAGGAGATGGGCTTCCGCTACATCGGCCCGGTCGACGGGCACGACGTCGACACGCTGGTCGACGTGCTCTCCAACGCGCGCAAGATCGCGGGCCCGGTGCTGCTGCACGTCAGGACGGTCAAAGGCAAGGGCTACGACATCGCCGAGAGCGACAGCCGCACGTTCCACGGCGTCGGGCCCAACACGTACCACCCCGACGAGGGCAAGCTGGAGAAGAAGTCGGGCCGGCCGACCTTCGCGCAGGCCTTCGGCGACGCGATCATCGGGGCGGCCGAACGCGATCCGAGCGTCATCGGGATCACCGCCGCGATGCCCGACGGCACGGGCCTGGCGAAGTTCGCCAAGCGCTTCCCCGAACGCTATTTCGACGTCGGGATCGCCGAGGCGCACGCGGTCTGCTTCGCGGCCGGCGCGTCGACCCGCGGCATCAAGCCGGTCTGCGCGATCTACTCGACCTTCCTGCAGCGGGCTTACGATCAAGTCGTCCACGACGTCACGATCCAGAACTTGCCGGTGGTGTTCGCGATCGACCGGGCCGGCTTCGTCGGCGACGACGGCCCGACGCACATGGGGCTCTACGACATCGCCTACCTGCGCACGCTGCCCGGCATGACGATCATGGCCCCGCGCAACGAGCACGAGGTCGCGCCGATGCTCGACCACGCGCTCGGGCTGGGCACGCCGGTCGCGATTCGGCTGGCGCGCGGGTCGACCAGCGGCAAGCACGACGAGGCGCTCGCGCCGCTGGTCCACGGCCGGGCCGAGCTGCTGCGGCGGGGCGAGAACGTCGCGATCCTGGCCCTGGGCAACACGGTCGACGTCGCGCTCGACGCCTACGCGCTGCTCGAGGCCGAGGGGCTGCGCCCGACCGTCGTCAACGCCCGCTTCGTCTTGCCCCTCGACGAGCCGCTGCTGATCGAGCTGGCCGAGACGCACCGCCGCTTCATCACATTGGAAGAGCACAGCCTCGCCGGCGGGTTCGGCTCGGCGGTCGTCGAGGTCGTCAACGACCGCGGCCTGGCCGTCGCGGTCGAGCGGATCGGCGTCCCAAACGTGCTCGTCCAGCACAACAGCCCGGCCGCCCAGCGGGCCCAGATCGGTCTCTCGGCGGAGAACGTCGCCGCCCGCGTCCGCGCCCTCGCCCCGAGCCAGACCGCCTGAGCCGACAGGAAGAAGGCGCAAGCGGGGCCAAGCCCGGGCGGTTCTTTTCCCCCGAAGGAGCCTCTATCGTGATTCCCGCGCTGCTCGCGGCCGTGACGACGGCGGCGCCGGCCGCCGCCAAAGCGGCGGCACCCGCCGTCAAGGCGTCGATCGCCCCGTTCACCCTGCCGCCGAACTTCACGTTCGACACCACCCCGCACTCGGCGCTCGCGCTGAAGTTCCCGTGGCTGACCCACACCTTCGCGGGGCTGTTCGTCGTCGCGGGGATCTTGCTGATCGTGCTGCTCGCGATCCAGACCACCAAGCAGGAGGGCCTCAGCGGCACGCTGGGCGGGCGGGTCGAGTCGTCGACCAGGCGCCTGGGCTTGGACGCGCAGATCGCCCGCGTCACCGGCACGGTCGCGATCGCGTTCGTCGTCGTGGCGACCATCATCAGCCTGTCGGGCATCTAGGTTGAACGGCGCTCCGCCCCAGGCTCCGCGCCCCCCACGCCTTCGGCGCGGGGCCCCCATGTCGTCGGGCCCATCGACATTTCTTTTCGGCACGATTCCCCAAGGGGGCCCGTAACACGATGGCACTATTGGAGGTCCGCGACCTCAAGACGACCTTCCGCACCGAGGACGGCACCGTGGCGGCCGTCAACGGGCTCTCGTTCGCGGTCGAACCCGGTTCGACGCTGGGGATCGTGGGCGAGTCGGGTTCGGGGAAATCCGTCACCTCGCTCTCGATCATGCGCCTGCTGGCGCAGAACGGAACGATCGAGCGCGGCCAGATCTTGTTCAAGGGCGAGAACCTGCTCGACAAGAGCGAAGCGGAGATGCGCAAGATCCGCGGGCGCGACATCGCGATGATCTTCCAGGACCCGATGACCTCGCTCAACCCCGTGCTGAACGTGGGCGAGCAGATCGCCGAGGCGACCCGCCTGCACCTCGGCCTCTCCAAGAAGGATGGGCTGACCAAGGCGCTCGACATGCTGCGCCTGGTCCGCATCCCGGCCGCCGAGAACCGGCTCAAGGACTACCCGCACCAGTTCTCGGGCGGCATGCGCCAGCGCGTGATGATCGCGATGGCGCTCTCGTGCGATCCCGCGGTGCTGATCGCCGACGAGCCGACCACCGCGCTCGACGTCACGATCCAAGCCCAGATCATCGAGCTGATGAACGAGATGCAGTCCCGCCTGGGCTCGGCCATCGTCCTGATCACTCACGACCTGGGCGTGGTCGCCGAGACCTGCGAGAACGTGCTGGTGATGTACGGCGGCAACATGGTCGAGTACGGCACCGCGCGCGACATCTTCGAGAACCCGAAGATGCCCTACACCAAGGGACTGCTGGAGTCGCTGCCGCGCCTCGATCAAGCCGGCGACCGGCTCGTTCCGATCGACGGCCAGCCGCCCAACCTGCTGCGCATGCCGTCCGGCTGCGCTTTCGCGCCGCGCTGCCGCTATCGGATGCCGATCTGCGACGAGCCGGTACCGCTGTACGACTTCGGCGGCGGCCACGTCGCGCGCTGCTACCTCTACGACGAGCGGGCCGAGGGCCAGAAACCGATCGAGGCGGAGAACGCGCCGCGCATTCCCAACAGCGCCGTCGCCAAGATTCCGCAGGTGGCGAAGTGACCGTCCCGCTCTCGGCCAACGGCGTCGTCGCCCCGCGCGACTCCGGCAACCTGGTGGTCGTGCGCGACCTGCACAAGTACTTCCCGATCACCTCGGGCATCTTGCAGCGCCACGTCGCCGACGTGAAGGCCGTCGACGGGATCGACTTCGAGATCCGGCGCGGCGAGACGCTGGGGCTGGTCGGCGAGTCCGGGTCGGGCAAGACCACCGCCGGGCGGGTCATCCTGCGCCTGGCCGACGCCACCAGCGGCAGCGTGACCTTCGACGGGCGCGAGCTGGTCGGGCTCTCGCGCGGCGAGCTGCGTCCCTTGCGCAAGGAGATGCAGATCATCTTTCAGGACCCCTACGCGAGCCTCAACCCGCGCATGACGGTCGGCTCGATCGTCAAAGAGCCGCTCGAAATCCACGACATCGCCAAGGGCAAGGCGGCCGACACGCGGGTCCAGGAACTGCTCCGGCTCGTCGGGCTGCAGCCGTACCACGCCAACCGCTACCCGCACGAGTTCTCGGGCGGCCAGCGCCAGCGCATCGGCATCGCCCGGGCGCTGGCGGTCGACCCGAAGTTCATCGTCGCCGACGAACCGGTCTCGGCGCTCGACGTCTCGATCCAGGCGCAGGTCATCAACCTGCTCCAGGACCTGCAGCAGAAGCTCGGCCTGACCTACCTGTTCATCGCCCACGACCTATCGGTCGTGCGCCACATCTCCAGCCGGGTGGCGGTGATGTACGTCGGCAAGATCGTCGAGATCGCCGACCGCGACCGGCTCTACGACAACCCGCTGCACCCCTACACCCAGGCGCTGCTGTCGGCGATCCCGATTCCCGACCCGGTCGTCGAGCGGCGCCGCAAGCGGATCATCATCAGCGGCGACATCCCCTCGCCGGTGAACCCGCCCTCGGGCTGCCGTTTTCACACCCGCTGCCCGGTCGCGTTCGACCGCTGCAAGGTCGAGGTGCCGGCATTCAACGAGTACGAGCCGGGTCACCGCGCGGCGTGTCACTGGGTCGAGGAGCACGGCGGCAAGGCGCCCGACCTGACCCGCGGACCAGCGCTGCTGAACTAGCGGCCGGCCGGGAAAAAATGAGGAGCGGTCGCAAGACCGCTCCTCCGTTCTACGCCCCGGTGTGAATCAGGACGACTTGCGGCGCGTCGTCTTGCGGGCCGTGGTCTTGCGCGCTCCGGTGGCCTTCTTGCGCCCGCCGGCCGCTTTGCGCGTTCCGGTGGCCTTCTTGCG
>CAXTNU010000032.1:5891-21061 GCA_964245595.1 uncultured bacterium
CCGCCGGCCGCTTTGCGCGTTCCGGTGGCCTTCTTGCGGCCGCCGGCCGCTTTGCGCGTTCCGGTCGCTTTCTTGCGCGTGCCGGTGGCTTTCTTGCGCCCGCCGGTCGCCGCTTTCTTGCGGGTGCCGGTGGCTTTGCGCGTGCCGGCCGCTTTGCGGGTTCCGGTCGCTTTCTTGCGCCCGGCGCCCTTGCGGCGTCCGCCGCGGCGTGAGCCGGTGGTTTCTTCCGCCGACGACTCTTCGGTGGTTTCGTCGTCGCCGTTGATCGTGTCCGAGTCCATTCAACCTCCTCGTCCGCGCGGACGGAGTGGCATTACCGTGTTGCGCCGACGCGTCGACGCATTTAGTCGCAGAATACACACATTTTCCCGTTCGTGCAACTCTGCGGCGAAAATCGCTGTTCCGCGCGCGCCCCGCGCGACGAAATTGGAGCCGCTTGACGTCCGGGTTTATACTGTGGCCCGAAGCTCGTCCTAGGCGGGCGGTACCCATTGGAGACCGGAGTGGCGAAGCCGCTGATCATCGTCGAGTCGCCGACGAAAGCAAAAACCATCAAGAAATTCTTGCCTGCGCGGTACGTCGTCAAGGCGTCGGTCGGGCACGTCCGCGACCTGCCGAAGTCGACGCTGGGCGTCGACGTCACCAACGGCTTCTCGCCGCGCTACCTGACCATCAAAGGGAAGGGCGACGTCATCAAGGAGCTCAAGGCGGCGGCCAAGTCGGCGTCCGAAGTGTACCTGGCGACCGACCCCGACCGCGAGGGCGAGGCGATCGCGTGGCACCTGGCCGAGCTGCTCAAGCTCGACAACCCCAAGCGCATCGAGCTCCACGAGATCACCAAGGACGCCGCGCTGGCGGCGCTCAAGGACGCCCACCCGATCGACATGCCGCGCGTCAACGCGCAGCAGGCGCGGCGCATCCTGGACCGGCTGGTGGGCTACAAGATCTCGCCGCTGCTGTGGGCCAAGGTCCGCGGCGGGCTGTCGGCCGGGCGGGTGCAGTCGGTCGCGGTGCGGCTGATCGTCGACCGCGAGCGCGAGATCCGCGCCTTCGTGCCGCGCGAGTACTGGACCGTCACGGCGCAGTTGCTGGCCGACGGGTCGCCGATCGTGTTCGGCGCCGACCTGGCGCGGATCGACGGCGAGAAGGCCGAGATCACCAACGGCGAGCAAGCCGCCGCGATCATGGCCGCGCTCGAGGGCGCGGCGTTCCGGGTGGCCTCGGTCAAGACGCGCGAGACGCGCCGCAACGCGGCCGCCCCGTTCACCACCTCGACCCTCCAGCAAGAGGCCTCGCGCAAGCTCAAGTTCCGCGTCCGCAAGACCATGCAGCTCGCGCAGGCGCTCTACGAGGGCGTCGACCTGGGCGGCTCGGAAGGCACGCAGGGCCTGATCACCTACATGCGCACCGACTCCAACCGCGTCTCGGACTCCGCGCGCGAGGCGGCGCGCGAGTACGTCGTCGGCCGCTTCGGTGCGGACCACCACGCCGCCGGGCGCCAGTTCAAGCTCAAGGAGGGCGCGCAGGACGCGCACGAGGCGATCCGCCCGACCTCCGTGCTGCGCACGCCCGAGAAGATGGCCGGCATCCTCAAGCGCGACGAGCTGCGCCTGTACCAGCTCATCTGGGAGCGCTTCGTGGCCTCGCAGATGGCGCCGGCGGTGTTCGACCAGACGACCATCGACATCGCGGCGACGGACCGCTTCACGTTCCGCGCGACCGGGAGCGTGCTCAAGTTCGCCGGCTTCACCGCCGTCTACGAAGAGGGCACCGACGACAACGCGCAGCCCGAGGGCGGCGCGACGGCCAAGGGCAAGGCTCGCCCGCTCTTGCCCAAGCTGAACGAGCGCGACGAGCTGGCGCCGCAGTCGGTCGAGCCCAAGCAGCACTTCACCGAGCCGCCGCCGCGCTTCACCGAAGCCACGCTGGTCCGCTCGCTCGAGGAGAACGGGATCGGCCGGCCCTCCACCTACAGCGCGATCGTCGAGACGATCCAGGCCCGCGGCTACGTCGAGCAGCTCGACCGCCGCTTCCAGCCGACCGAGATCGGCGAACAAGTGAACGACCTGCTGGCCGAACACTTCCCCGACATCGTCGACCTGACGTTCACCGCGTCGATGGAGGGCAAGCTCGACACGCTGGCCGGCGACGGGGTCGGCGACTGGGCCGCGACCGCGCAGGTGCTGTCCGATTTCTACGGCCCGTTCGCCGCGGAACTGGAAGCGGCGGAGCTCAAGCTGCCCAAGCTCGAGCAGCGCGACGAGCCCACCGACGAGATCTGCGTCAACTGCGGCAAGCCGATGGTCATCAAGACCGGCCGCTTCGGCAAGTTCATGTCGTGCGTCGGCTACCCCGAGTGCAAGACCACGAAGCCCATCCTCAAGGACACCGGGGTGAAGTGCCCCAAGGACGGCGGCATGGTCGCCGAGCGCAAGTCGCGCAAGGGACGTACGTTCTACGGCTGCGCCAACTACCCGGCCTGCGACTTCGTGTCGTGGGACCGCGTCGCGACCGAGCCGTGCGCGGTCTGCGGCGACTACGTGACCGAGAAGCCCAAGCGCGGCGGGGCGGTGACGTACGTCTGCCACACCGACAAGACGCACGCCACGGGCCTGGGCAAGGCCGAGGACGCGGAAGACGCCGACGAGGCGGAGCTGGAAACGGTGTAGTGGACGTGGGTGGTGATCTTCGTGGCTGACGTTCCGGATCTCGTCGTCATCGGCGGCGGCCTCGCCGGGCCGGAAGCGGCCTGGCAGGCCGCGCGGCGCGGGGCGCGCGTCGTGCTCTACGAGATGCGCCCGCTCAAGCGCGGACCGGCGCACCACACCGACGCGCTGGCCGAGCTGGTGTGCTCGAACTCGCTGCGCGGCGCGGCGCTGGAGAACGCGGTCGGGCTGCTCAAGGAAGAACTGGCCCGGCTCGGCTCGCTGATCGTCAGCTCGGCGCGCGAAGCGGCGGTGCCCGCCGGCGGCGCGCTCGCGGTCGACCGCGAGCGCTTCAGCGCGCTGGTCACCGCGCGCCTCGCGGCGCTGCCCAACGTCGAGATCCGGCGCGAAGAGGTGAGCGCGATTCCGCCGGCCGGCGCGCTGGTGATCGCCTGCGGGCCGCTGCCGTCCGAGCCGCTCGCGGCCGCGCTCGACCAGCTCGCCGGCGGCCGGCTGCACTACTACGACGCGGCCGCGCCGATCGTCGCCCTGGACTCGCTCGACCTGGCCGCGATGTACCGCAAGTCGCGCTACGACAAGGGCGACGGCGACGATTACCTCAACATCCCGCTCGACCGCGAGACGTACTTGCGCTTCGTCGAAGACCTGCGCACCCTGCCCAAGCACCAGCCCAAAGGCTTCGAAGCCGACGCCGTGGCGGGCGGCGTGCCGTACTTCGAGGGCTGCCTGCCGATCGAGGAGCTGGCCGCGCGCGGCGCGGAGACGCTGCGCTTCGGGCCGCTCAAGCCGGTCGGGCTGCGCGACCCGCGCACCGGCCGCGCGCCCTACGCCGTCGTGCAGCTGCGCAAGGAGAACGCCGACGGCAGCGCGCTCAACCTGGTCGGTTTCCAAACCCGCCTGACGTGGCCGGCGCAGAAAGAAGCGTTCGGCAAGCTGCCGGGCCTGGCGAACGCGGAGTGGCTGCGGCTGGGCGTGATGCACCGCAACACGTTCCTGGACGCGCCGCGCCTGCTCGGGCCCGATCTGGCCCTGCGGGCCGACCCGCGCATCCGCTTCGCCGGCCAGATCACCGGCGCGGAAGGTTACGTCGAGGCGGCCGCCTGCGGCGCCATCGCCGGCATCGCGGCGGCGCGCGAGCGCGCCGGGCTCGCGCCCGTAGCCGTCCCGGCCGACACGGCGCTCGGTGCGGTGGTCGCGCATTTGCAGAACACCGCTTCGCCCGACTTCCAGCCTGCCAACGTCACCTGGAGCTTCTTCTCGCCGCTCGAAAAGGCGATCAAGGACAAGCGCGAGCGCCGCGCGCAACTCGCTCGGCGAGCGCTCGCCCGAATCGATGCCTTCGCTGAAGCGGTGCAACCTGGGATGGTGCTCGCCGGTAGATAGGCACCATGTTGTCGAGCGCGCCCTCGGGGCATCTTGCTTTGCCGCCTATCGTGAGCGCGCGTGAGGTCCGGGGGACCCGCGCGCGTCAGCGCGTGGGGGGCGCGGAGCCTCGGGCGGAGCGCCTTTAACCATGCGAATTCGTTCGACTACGATCTGCGCGGTCCGCAAGGACGGCAAGATCGCGATGGCCGGCGACGGTCAGGTGACCGTCGACAAGACGGTGATGAAGCACGGCGCGCGCAAGGTGCGCACGATCGCGGGCGGCAAGGTGCTGGCCGGCTTCGCCGGCAGCGCGGCCGACGGGATCACCTTGCTCGAGAAGTTCGAGGGCAAGATGAGCGCCTACAAGGACAACGTGCTGCGCGCCGCCGTCGAGCTGGCCAAGGACTGGCGCCAGGACCGCGCGCTGCGCCGGCTCGAGGCGCTGCTGATCGTCGGCACGCCCGAGCACCTGTTCGTGCTCTCGGGGACCGGCGACGTGATCGAGCCCGACGAGGGCGTCGCGGCGATCGGCAGCGGCGGCCCCTACGCGCAGGCCGCCGCGATGGCGCTGCTCGGCCACTCGCCGCTCTCCGCCGGCGAGATCGCCCGCGAGGCGCTGCGGATCGCCGGCCGGATCGACATCTACACCAACGACAACGTCGAAGTGCTGACCCTATGATGACGCCTACCGTCGCCAAGCCCGCCGGCGAGCTGACCCCGCGCGAGATCGTCGCCGAGCTCGACCGCTACATCGTCGGCCAGGCCGACGCCAAGCGCGCGGTCGCGGTCGGGATGCGCAACCGCTACCGCCGCGAGCGCCTGCCCGAGGCCGTTCGCAAGGAGATCTCGCCCAAGAACATCCTGATGATCGGGCCGACCGGGGTCGGCAAGACCGAGATCGCGCGCCGCCTGGCGCTGCTGGCCGGCGCGCCGTTCGTCAAGGTCGAGGCGACGAAGTACACCGAGGTCGGCTACGTCGGGCGCGACGTCGAGTCGATGGTGCGCGACCTGGCCGAAGCCGCGGTGCGCATGGTGACCGACGAGCGCCGG
The DNA here is from genome assembly GCA_964245595.1 of uncultured bacterium. Lineage (GTDB taxonomy): Bacteria > Vulcanimicrobiota > Vulcanimicrobiia > Vulcanimicrobiales > Vulcanimicrobiaceae > Vulcanimicrobium. The sequence continues at coordinate 10,973 of CAXTNU010000032.1, forward strand.
TCCGAAGTCGAGGAAGCCGCCGACGCGGCCGCGGTGGAGCGCGTGATCGACCTGCTCCACCCCGAGACGCGCGCGCCCGAGCAGCAGCAGGGCAACCCGTTCGCGGCTTCGCTGGGCTCGATCTTCGGCAACGCGTTCGCGCAACAGCAGCCGCAGCAGCCGCAAACCGCCGGCCGCACCCTGCCCGACGACGAAGCGCGCGGCGTGCGCGACACCGCCCGCTCCGACGTGCGGCGCGGCTTCTACGACGTGCGGATCGTCGAGATCGAGGTCGAGGAAGCCCCGCAGCTGCCGCTGGGCATGCTGGGCGGCGGCGAGCCCGGCGGGATGGGCGGCCTGGGCGGCGGCGACATGAGCGAGATGCTCGGCGGCCTGCTGCCCCGCAAGCGCGTGCGCAAGAAGGTCACCGTGGCCGAGGCGCGCCGCATCTTCGCCCAGCAGGAAGCCGACAAGCTGGTCGACTCCGACGCCGTCAAGCGCGAAGCGCTGCGGCGCGCCGCCGAGCACGGCATCGTGTTCATCGACGAGATCGACAAGGTCGCCGGCAGCGGCGGCCAGCGCGGCGGTCCGGACGTCTCGCGCGAGGGCGTGCAGCGCGACATCCTGCCGATCGTCGAGGGCAGCACGGTGCAGACCAAGCACGGCCCGCTCTCGACCGACCACGTGCTGTTCATCGCGGCGGGCGCGTTCCACGTCGCCAAGCCGTCCGACCTGATCCCCGAGCTGCAGGGCCGCTTCCCGGTCCGGGTCGAGCTGACGTCACTCTCGGCGGCCGACTTCGAGATCATCCTGACCCAGCCCGAGAACGCGCTGATCGGCCAGTACAAGGCGCTGCTCGGCGCCGACGGGGTCGAGCTCGAGGTGACCCAGGACGCGATCGGCGAGATCGCCCGGATCGCCACCCGGGTGAACGAGGAGACCGAGAACATCGGCGCGCGCCGGCTGCACACCGTGCTCGAGCGCGTGCTCGACGAGATCGCGTTCCGCGCGCCCGAAGAGGGCGGCAAGGTCACGATCGACGGCGCCTACGTGCGCGAGCGGCTGGACTCCGTCGCCGGCAACGCGGACCTGTCGAGCTACATCCTGTAAAGGCGCTCCGCCCCGGGCTGCGCGCCCTCACGCGTTGCGTGGACCCTCGGGCCGGCCTCGCAACGGCGTTGCGGTACGCGGAGGATGCCGCTGCGCTCGGTCCATCGCCGTTTCCCTCAGCCGGACTTGAGCGACGCGGCGATCAGGAAGGCGGCGCCCAGCGCGTTGCTCAGGCCGTGCAGGACGACCGGCGCGGTCAGGTTGGCGGTGCGCGCGTAGAGCAGCGCGTTGACGAAGCCCAGTGCGGCCAGCGACGGAAACAGCACCGGGTCGCCGTGGGCCAGGCCGAACAGCAGCGCGCTGACCAGCGCGCCGAGCAGGATGCCGATGCGCGGCGCGAGCGCGCCGAACAGCAAACCGCGAAAGACCAGCTCCTCGACCAGCGGGCCGATCACGACCAGCACCAGCACGTTCAAGCCGACGTCGAGCGCGGTCAGCGCGGGCCGGCTCGCCTGCACGCTGAAGTGCTCGAAGCCGGCTTGGACGTGCTTGGCCTGGTGGGTCAGCTCGAGCTGCACCACGGTGCCGATCCGGACCGCGATCAAGGCCAGCACGCCCAGCAGCAGCGCGCGCACGTCGCGCGCGGCGAGCGGGCGGAAGGGGTGCGCGACGTGGCGGCGCAGGCGCCGCCACGCGAACGGGGCCATCGCGGCGTAGAAGACGACGCCCATCGCGGTCAGCGCAAGCCCGCCGGGCGCGAACTTGGGCGCGTGGCCGGTCGCCAGCCCGAGCGCGACGCCGAGCACGAGCGCGCCGAGCACCAGCGCCGCCAGACCGATTCCCGTCGCCCCCAGCGCGGAGAGGATGCCGTCCCAGAAAGGAACCGCGATGCGGTTGCGCGCGTCGGTGCGGGTGAGCGTCACCGCGCGCGTTTCAACGCCCGCCGCGAGCATCCCGCGAGGAGGACCTGGGCTGCGACTCGCATGGTGTTTCCATTCATACCGGCGCGTCTCTCGACGGGCTCGCTCCAGGAGCGTCACCAACATGAAGGACTCATCCCTCTCCCGCGGCCTCGTGCTCAAGCGCTTGGCCGCCATTCCCTTCGCGGCGCTCGGCGTCGCGGCAACGCTCTCGCCGGCTCAAGCGGCGGACAACAAGAAGCAGTTCAAATACCAGGACAAGCCCGGTCCCAAGGGTGCCAAGTGCGCCGGTTGCCGGTTCTTCAAGAAGCCGAACGCCTGCACGATCGTGACGGGTAAGATCAGCCCCAACGGCTGGTGCATCGCCTACGCGGCGGGCAAGAGCCAATAAGCGCCCGGCGGATCTGACGGCGGGCCACCGACCGGTGGCCCGCTTCATTTCCCGCCGACGGGGGTTGCAGCGAAATGCCGCCTGGAGCGGTTATACTAGGAGCACTGCCATGGCGTACATCCGCGAAATTCTCACCGAAGGCCACCCCACGCTGCGCAAGGTCGCGAAGAAGGTCGATCCGGCCGAGCTCGCCGACCCGATGTTCCAGCAGCTCATCGACGACATGTTCGAGACGATGTACGAGGCGCCGGGGATCGGCCTGGCCGCCAACCAGATCGGCGTGCCCAAGCGGCTGTTCACGATCGACCTCCAGGACGAGGACGACGCGCACGGCCCGCTGGTCGTGATCAACCCCAAGTTCACGGTCAAGGAAGGCGAGAAGGAATCGGTCGAGGGCTGCCTCTCGGTGCCCGGCATGGTCGGTGACGTGACCCGCTTCGAGCGGATCGTCTGCACCGGCCTGGACCGCCACGGCAAGAAGCTCACCCTCGACGGCGACGGCCTGTTCGCGCGCTGCCTGCAGCACGAGGTCGACCACCTCGACGGCGTGCTCTACATCGACAAAGCCAAGAATCTGCGCCCGGCCAAGACCGACGAAGAAGTCGCGGAGGCCGAAGCGGTCGCCGCGGGCGCTCGCTGAAGCTCGTCGTCTTCGGGACGAGCGAGTTCGCCGTCCCGGTCCTCGCCGCGGTGGCGGACGCGCACGCGGTCGTCGCCGTCGTCACCCAGCCGGACCGCCCGGCCGGCCGCGGCCACAAGCTGATCGCCACCCCGGTGAAGCGCGCCGCGCAAGCGCGCGGTCTGCGCGTGCTGACGCCCGAGAAGCTCAAGCCGTTCGTCGCCGAGGCGCGCGCGCTGGAGGCCGATGCGTTCGTGGTCGCGTCGTACGGCAAGATCGTGCCGCAGGCGCTGCTCGACCTGGTGCCGGTCGCTTTCAACGTCCACCCCAGCCTGCTGCCGCTCTACCGCGGCGCGGCGCCGCTCCAGTCGGCGATCCGCGCCGGCCGCACGCAGACCGGGGTGACGATCATCGCGATGGACGCCGGGATGGACACCGGCGACGTGCTGCTGCAAGAGCGCACCCCGCTCGGGCCGGCCGAGACGTACGGCGACTTGCACGACCGGCTGGCGCTGCGCGGCGCGGAGATGGCCGTGGAAGCGCTGCAGCGCTACGCGGACGGTTCGCTGGCCCCGCGCCCGCAAACCGAAGTCGCGCGCGAGCTCGGCATCGGCGAAGCGGAAATCGCGGCGACGGCGACGCGCCCGCTACGCAAGGAAGATCTGATCGTGGACTGGTCCCGGCCCGGGCGCGCGGTCGCGAACCTGGTGCGCTCGCTCGCGCCGCAGCCGCTGGCGCGCACGAGCGATGCGCGCGGCGAGACGCTCAAGCTCGCGGCGGTGCACGTCGTGCCGGCCGGATCGTTCGCGCGGCAGGCAGTTTTCGCACCGGACAACGGGCGTTTGGTCTTGGCCCTCATCGAGCCCGGCTTGCCCGGTCGCGCCGTCATCGACGCCGGCGACGAGTGGCTCGTGTTAGACCATGTCGTGCCGGCCGGCAAGGGTGCGATGAACGGCGCGCGCTACGCGCAGATGCTGCGCGACCAGTCGCGCCAGCACGGGCCCACCGCCGAGCACGCCGGAGCCGGGCGGGAGAACGCATGAGCACCGTCGCCACCACCGCGCGCGAGGTTGCTCTTCAAGTCTGCCGCGACGTGTTCGGCGCGCCGCCGCGCGGAGCTCGCGAGTCGCTCGACTACCGCTTGCGCAAGAGCACGCTCGCGCCGCGCGACCGCGCGTTCGCGACCGAGCTGGCCTACGGCGCGATCAAGATGCGGCGCTTCCTGGATTTCGAGCTGGCGCCGTTCGTCGGCGAGCGGGCCAAGACGCTGCCCCAGCCGATCGCCGAGATCTTGCGGCTGGGCACCTATCAGCTGCGGGCGATGGCCGGGGTCGAGGCCTACGCGGCCGTGTCCGAGAGCGTCGGGCTGGCCCGCAAGTACGGCCACAAGGGGACCGCCGGGCTGGTCAACGCGGTGCTGCGCCGGGTCGCGACCGAGCCGCCGCGCGAGCTCGACCTGCCGACCCGCGTCTCGCTCCCGACCTGGGTCGTCAACCACTGGCGCGAGCGCTTCGGCCCCGAGCGGCTCGACGCGATCCTGGCCGGCGTCAACGCGCCCGCCGCGGTCGGCCTGACGGTCGATCCGCGCCACGCCACGCGCGAGGAGGCGCAGCGCGCGCTGGCCGAGGCCGGCATCGCGGCTTCGCTCAGCCCGTACGCGCTGGACTCGCTGCTCGCTCCCGGCGCGCCGGCCGGCGAGCTGGAGCGGCTGGCGGAGCACCGCTGGCACCTGCACGCCGAAGCGGCCGCGTTCCCGGTCGACATCCTCGACCCGCAGCCCGGCCAGCGGGTCGTCGAGCTGTGCAGCGGGCGCGGCAACAAGACGCTCCAGATCGCCGGCCGCATGCGCGAGCAGGGCACGATCCTGGCCGTCGACGACGACGAGCGCAAGATCGCCCAGGCCCAGGCGCGGCTCGACGAAGCCGACGTCGCCTCGGTCGCGCTGGTCCGCGCCGACGTGACGCAGATGAAAGCCGCTGCCGACGCGGACGCCGTGCTGCTCGACGCGCCCTGCTCGGGGCTGGGCATCCTGGGCCGCCAGCCCGAGGCGCGCTGGCGCAAGCAGCCCGACGACCCGCTCCGCATGGCGGCGCTGCAGCGCAAGCTGATCGACGCCGCGGCCGGGAGCGTGCGGCCCGGCGGCGAGCTGGTGTACGCGGTCTGCTCGACCGACCGGCGCGAGGCGGAGGACGTGGTCGACGCGTTCCTGGCCGACCACGCGCAGTTCGCCCGCAGCCCGATCCCGGCGCGTTACGCGCCGTTCCTGACCGCCGCGGGCGACGTGCTCGTGCCGCCGGGCATCGACGGCCGGGACGGGTTCTACGTCGCGCGCTTGAGCAGGGCCTGATCTTCCGGCCGGGTATCGACAGGGCGTGAACGTGTTCGCCCGGATCGAGTCCGCCTGCGCGCGCGTCGTCGAAGACGCCTTCGCGCGGGTGTTCCCGAGCGCGCTCGAACCGGTCCAGATCGGGCGCCGGCTGGTCGCCACCGCGCAGTCCTCGCCCGGCGACCTGTACCTGGTGCGGGTCCACCCGGCCGACTACGCCCGCCTCGCGCCCGACCGCGACTTCCTCGAGAGCCGCTGGAGCGCCATGCTGCGCGAGGCGCTGCCGGCGGCCGCCGCGCCGCCGCGGGTGGTGCTCGACGAAGATCCCGACATCGTGGCGGGGTCGCTGGCGATCCAGCCGGTGGCCGACGAGCGCGCCGCTGAACTCGCGCTCGAGCGGCCCGACGGGACCCGCGTCGGGCTGACCGACGGCCTGACCTTGGGCCGCGGCGACGACAACACGCTGGTGCTGCGCGACGCGCGCGCCTCGCGCCGCCACGCCGCGATCCGGGCCGAGGGCAGCGGCTGGGCGGTCGAGGATGCCGGCTCGTCCAACGGCACCTACCTCGACGGGGTGCGGGTCGCGCGCGGCCGGCTCGAGCGGGGTCAGACCCTGACCATCGGCGACACGTCGCTCAAGGTCGTCGAGCCGTGACCGACCCGCGCCTGGTGACGCTCGGTCTCTCGTGCGCGTTCGTCGCCTACGTCGCGCTGGTGCGCGACCGGCGCGGCGCGCCGCCGCGGCGCACGCTCGACGCCGCGATCCCGACCGGCATCGAGCTGACGGTGGCCCACGCCGGGGCGATCAAGACCCTGCGCTTCGGGCGGCGCATCCTGGTCGGGCGCTCGCCCAGTGCCGACCTCGAGCTCGACGACCCCAGCGTGAGCCGCTTGCACGCGCGGATCGAAATGCGGGATGATGGTGTGTACGTCGAAGACTTGGGCAGCCGCAACGGCACCACGGTGGACGGGCAGGCCGTCGCCGCGCCGCGCCGGCTGGAAGTCGACGAAGAGGTCGGCGTGGGAGCGGCAGCGCTCGTCTTCCGGGGAGTCGGAGCATGGAGATAGCGGTCGGATCGCGGCCCGGGGTTCCGCAGCGCGGCGGCGAGGAAGCCTACGTCGCCGAGATCGTCGCGCCGGGCATCGTTCTGCTAGCGGTCGCTCACGGCTTCGGCCGGGTGCGCGAGCGCTCGGCGCCCGAGGTCGCCGCGCAAGCCGTGCGCGACAGCCTCAAGCGGCGCGTCCGCGGCGAGCGGCGCGACCCGCGCGGCGCGCTCGCCGCGGCCTTCAGCGCCGCCAACGCGCGCGTCTACGCGCACTCCGGCAGCACCGACGACCACGTCGCCTCGGGCACCTCGCTGACCGCCGCGCTGATCGTCGGCGACCACGCCTACGTCGGCCACGTCGGCGCGACCCGGGCCTACCTGGGCCGCGAGGGCACCCTGGCCGCGCTGACCGTCGACGACACGCTGTCCGACGGGGTGCGCCTGCTGACCCGGGTGCTGGGCACCCAGCCGACCCTCGAGCCCTCGCTCGAGCACCTGCGCCTGATGAGCGGCGACGCGCTGGTGCTCTCCAGCGGCGCGCTGCACGAGCTGCTCGACACCGACGAGATCGCCGAGGCCCTGCACGGCTGCGCGACCTCCGAGGACGTGACCGCCAAGCTGCTGGCGATCGCCGGCATCCGCGGCGACGGCGCCGGCACGGTGATCGTCGGCCGCGCCCTGACCGACTTTCCCGCCGAGGGCCGGGCTCGGCGCCCGCCCGTGCGCGAGTGCGCGATCTGCCTGGCGGCGATGATCGCGGCCACCATCATCGCGATCTTCATCCTGCACGCGATGTTCGCCGCGGCGTGAACGACGCCGTCCTGATCCGCGCCAAGGCCTGCGCGCCGATGGTGCTGGCGCTTGCCCTGGCGGCAGCCACCCTGCGCCTCGCGCCGTCCAACGCGCTGCTGCCGGCCTGGCTGCCGTTCGGGCTGGGTGCGCTCGCGCTGGCCTGGCCCGCGCTGCGCCCCGCCGGCGTCACCCGCGACGACACCCTTCCCGCGCTGGCGATCGTGCTGGCCTCGATCGGCCTGGCGATCGTGGCCCGGCTCCAGCCCGAGCTGGCCCAGAAGCAGGTCGTCTGGCTGGCCTTCTCGCTGGTGCTGGCGGTCGCGGCCGGGCCGGCCTTCGACCGCTTCCGGGTGCTGGCGGCGTACAAGTACATCTGGATCCTGGCCGCGATCGGGCTGTTCGTCGGGCTGGCGCTGTTCGGCCAGGAAGTGAACGGGGCGCGGCTCTGGATTCGCCTGGGGCCGGTCCAGTTCGAGCCGGTCGAGGTGATCAAGCTGCTGGTCGTGCTGTTCATGGCCGGCTACCTGGCCGACACCGCCGACGTGATCGCCCGCACCAAGCCCTGGTCGCTGCGGGCCAACGCGAAGTACCTGGGGCCGCTGTTCCTGGGCTGGGGCGCCTCGATGGGGATCCTGGTCTTCGAGCGCGACCTGGGCATGGCGGCGCTGCTGCTGGCGACCTTCGTCGCGATGCTCTACGTCGCGACCCGGCGGATCGACCTGGTCGCCGGCGCGACCGGCATCTTCGTGCTGGCGGCCTGGTGGGCCGCCAACCACTACACCTACGTGGAGCGCCGGATCGCGGTCTGGAAAGACCCGTTCCGGGACCCGCTGGGCGCGGGCTACCAGGCGGTGCAGTCGCTGTTCTCGCTGGCCAGCGGCGGGCTGTTCGGGACCGGCTACGGGCACGGGCGGCCCGATTACATCCCCGACGTGGCGACCGACTACGTGTACGCGGCGTTCGGCGAGGAGTGGGGGGCGATCGGGGCGATCGCGCTGCTGCTGGTGTTCCTGGCGGTCGTGCTGCGCGCGGTCCGGGTCGCGGGCCGGCAGCCCGATCTCTACGCCAAGCTGCTCGCGACCGGCCTGGCGGCGGTGTTCGGGTTCCAGATCGTGATCATCGTGGGCGGCGTGCTGCGGCTGTTCCCGCTGACCGGGATCACCCTGCCGTTCGTCTCGTACGGCGGCAGCTCGCTGGTGACCAATTTCTTGCTGGTCGCCCTGGTATGGGCGATCTCGAGCGAGCGGCGCACCGCGAACGCACCGCGGTAGGCGAGCTGCTCGCTCGGAGAGCGGGCAACCAGCTTCAGTTTCGTTTTCCGGTGGCCGATATTTCCAAGATGGAACAGGTTCCTGTCGCCCACGACCGCCGGCGCGGGCCGCGCCGGGTCGACGCCAGCGGGACCGTCGACTTCGACCGCCGCCGGAGCGACCGCCGCGAGCGCCGCCCGGGTCTGGCGGCGCTCTTTGGCGCGATCTTCGGAGCATCGAGCCAGGCGGATCGCGAAGCAAGCATGAGTTCGGCTGAGCCGAGCTAAGGAGCTTACACATGGACAACGAAGAGGCCGGGTCAGCTTCGAGCGGCCCACCGGGCTTCGACCGCCGCCGCGGCCCGCGCCGCAGCTACGTGCACATCGATCCCGACACCGGCGAGCGCCGCACCTACGACCGCCGCAAGACACCGGGTCTGGACGCGCTGCTGGACCGCATGCTGGGCGTGCGCGAGACGATCCCCAAGCCGCCGAATGACGACGACGCTCCGGAGGCCGAACCGAACACCTAGCCCGCGGGCGATTCGCGCAGGGGCGCCGCCGCCGCGCACGGTAGAGCGCGCGTTGACATCGCGTCTCCCGGAAGGTATTTCGTCTTGGTCTCGTCTCGCTCGTTCGTGCTCGCGCTGGCCGCGCTCGTCCTCGCGTCGTTTTCCGGGGGCGCCGCGTCCGCCGACGAGGGCATGTGGACGTTCGACAACTTCCCCGCCGCCAAGGTCGCCAAGGCGTACGGCTTCCGGCCTTCGAGCGCGTTTCTGCAGCACCTGCAGCGCTCGACGCTGCGCATCGCGGGCGGCTGCTCGGCTTCGTTCGTCTCGCCCCAGGGCTTGGTCATGACCAACCACCACTGCGTGGTCGGCTGCGCCGAGCAGCTCTCGACCCCGCAGCAGAACCTGGTCGACGACGGCTTCTACGCCAAGCGCGGCGAGGACGAGCGCGCTTGCCCGGCCTTCGAGCTCGACCAGCTCGTGCGCATCGACGACGTCACCCGCACGATCCGGGCCGCGACGGCGGGCCAGACGGGCGGCGCGGCCAACGCCGCGCTGCGCGCCGCCGAGGCCCGCGCGCAGCAGTCATGCGGGGGCGGCCGGGCCGTCCGCTGCGACGTCGTCTCGCTCTACCACGGCGGGGTGTACGACCTCTACCGCTACAAGCGCTACACCGACGTGCGGCTGGCCTTCGTGCCGGAGTTCGCGGTCGCGCAGTTCGGCGGCGACCCCGACAACTTCAACTTCCCGCGCTTCGACTACGACATGAGCCTGGTGCGGGCGTACGAGAACGGCAAGCCGGCGAGCACGCCCGACTACCTGCACTGGAGCGCGAACGGCTCGAAGCCGGGCGAGCTCGTCTTCACCGCCGGCAATCCCGGCAGCACGGCGCGCGAGCTCACCACCGCTCAGCTCGCGTACTTGCGCGACTACGATCTGCCCGTCCAGCGCGCGCAGAGCGCGGAACTGCGCGGCATCCTCGAAGAGTACTCGCGCGAAGGGGCGGCGCAGCAGCGCGAGGCGCACGAGCCCCTGTTCTACCTGGAGAACGGCTACAAGGTCGCGACCGGGCAGCGGCTGTCGCTGGTCGATCCGGCCTTCTTCGGCGCGAAGCTCGCGCAGGAGCGGCAGCTGCGCGCCCAGGTCGCCGCCCGGTCCGCGCTGCGCGCCGACGGCAGCGCCTGGAACGAGATCGCGCGGATCCAGGC